>JAYVNV010000060.1:0-6075 GCA_043758265.1 Acidimicrobiaceae bacterium | reverse complement strand
TCGGGGGCTGTAGCTTGCGGGGCATTCGCTTAGTGGCCGGTTAAGGGCACGGGCGGGCGTGCACCGGGTGTCACGAAGATCAACTCGGTAAGTGGTAGGCGCGAAGGGCCCAGCGAAGGGCTCTTCGTCGAGGGACTCGAGTTCGCTCGCTCGGCGTCGACTGCGAGTCTCCACGGACTAAATTACCTGATGAATAGCGTGAATACTCTGTCACGGGGCACTTCTGCGAGGTGACGCCCCCGCCCGCAACGGCAGCCTGAAAGAAATTGCGTCGTTGTTGTGAAGGCGGGGGGGCTGACTTGTTGCGGTTCTTCAACAATCTGTCTATGACAATTTTTGGGCAAGGGCAATCAAATAAGGGCAGGACCGCGCGGGCTCGACGCGATTGGTCAATCCCAACGAGTGGCGAAGGCGGGGACGCCGCCAACGCGAACTCGCGAATCGAGGTTCGTTCGCAGAGCCAGGGCGTCGTCGAGTCACCGCCGTTCTCCCTACTCTCGCGCGACTGGCTGCTCCAGTTAGTCATCGCCCTCTTCGTCATCGGTTTCAGTGTCTCAACCCTCGTCGTGAAACGACACAACGGATACAACGTGTTCTGGGACGGCTGGGAACAGAACATCGCGTTCGTGCTGCCGATTATCCCGATGTTGTTGCGAGCCAATCGGTCACCCGATCTGCGCACGCCTTGGAACTTCATGGCGGCGGGCGGCGTCCTGAATGAAATTGGCAGCCTGATGTACACCTATCACAGTCAGCACGCCATAAACGTCGCGAACGTAAAACCGACGGCCGTCTCGTTTCTCCTAACCTTCGCCACGTTCACCCAGATTGTGTCCTACCTCGCATTTATCATCGGGGTCGCCCTCCTGACTCAAGGGAAATTGGGGAAGGTCCACGCCAGTCTGCGTCTCGACGGGCTCATCGCCGGTCTCGCTCTCGCGTCAATGGCCGGGATGCTGTGGTTCCAACCACTACTTCAAATGAGTAGTCATGACATCCAAGTGCTCGTGACCCTGGCCTTCCCACTCTGCGACCTCACGCTGCTCGTGCTCCTAGTCGCTGGGTTGGCGGCGAACCGATACCGGCCGACCTGGCCCACGTCACTGCTTCTGTTGGGGGTGTTGTGGTTCATCATTGGCGATGTCGTCAGCCTCAACCAAGCCGGGGCTAACAATTACGTCGGCGGGACGTTCCTCGACGCAACGTGGGTCATCGGGATCTGGCTGATGGGGCTCGCCGCGTCGGTGAGTAACCGTCGGCGAACCTTGTTGGCTCGCCCCACGACCGACACAACATTTGGCATGACCCTGGTACCGGTGGCGTCGGGGGTGCTCTCCGTTGGCGTAATTGGAGCCTGCGTCTACTACGGTTACCGGTCACTGGTGATCTCGTTCCTGGCATTGGCCTCACTGATTCTCGTAATTTCGCGGATGTGGATGACCCTTCACGAGGAGCGCCAGTCGGCCGCCAACTTCCAAGACGCACGGACCGACGCCCTCACCGGCCTACGGAACCGTCGTTCGCTGCTCGAAGAGGTCGAGTTGCTGCTCGAGGGCGGTGGCGATGGTGCTTTGGTCGCCGGCATGATTCTCATCGACCTCAACGGCTTTAAAGAGGTAAACGATGCGCTCGGCCACGCCGCAGGCGACGAACTGCTCTGCGTGCTGGGTCGTCGTTTCGAATCGAGACTGGAGGGCCGCGGAATGCTCGCACGCCTCGGGGGCGACGAGTTCGCGTTCACCTGCCGTGTAACCGGCGAGGAGGAGCTGGTAGCCGTTGCTCGTAATCTCCTGACAACACTGGTGGATCCGTGCATGCTGGACGGGGTCTCGGTGCGCGTGGGCGCGAGCATGGGCGTGGCCGTCACCGGCGCCGTTGGCTCCACGGCGATTGAGCTGCTGCGAAGCGCCGATGTGGCAATGTACGACGCCAAGCGGATGCAGAACGGGATCATGGTCTATCGGGCTGACAGTGACCCCAACAGCCGCGAACAACTAGCGCTCCTCGGCGACCTGCGCGACGCCATTGATGCGAGGAGCCTGACGCTGCACTACCAGCCAACGCTGGACATGCGCACCGGCAAGGTTCGGGGCGTCGAAGCGCTCGCCCGCTGGGAGCACCCCGTCTTGGGGATGCTCCAACCCGACACGTTCATCCCGATGGCCGAGCGCGCCGGGTTGATGCCGCAGTTAACCCGTGCGGTCCTTGTCCAAGCCGTGACTGAAGCGGCCCGCCTCGACCGGGCTGGTCACCATCTCCACATGAGTGTCAATATCTCTCGGTACGACCTGGTCGATGAGGACCTGCCCGACTTCATTGAGGGCCTTCTCACGATGCATGAATTTCCACCCAACCGCCTGACGCTCGAGATCACCGAGTCGACTCTCGGCAGCGATCCCAATCGCGCTGCACAGTGCGTCAACGACCTCCGTACGAAGGGCGTTCGCATCTCGATTGACGACTTCGGCGTCGGCTACTCGTCAATGTCACAACTCCTCGGCCTCGCCATCGATGAACTCAAGATCGACAAGTCCTTCATCATTGGGCTCTGCGGCGACCCACGGGCCCAAGCCATCGTGCGTTCGGCCATCGAACTGGCTAGTGCGCTCGACCTCAGTCTGGTGGCCGAGGGGATCGAGGATAAGGCTGTCCTCCAATCGCTCCAGGGCATCGGTGCCGACATCGGACAGGGCTTCTTCATTGCACTGCCGCTCCAGTCGGATGAACTAGACGCATTCCTCGCCGATCCAGATCAAGGTCACCAGTTGGCGCCGAGCTTCGCCCCGTTCTCCACACTGAATTGACCAACTCGCGAGCGAACGACGGCTTTGGTCGAGGCGGGGCCAGGGAAGCATCAATCTCGTGACGTATTCCATTTAACGGAACTTCGAAAGTTAGCGGAGCCTCGCGCGTTCGCTGAGGTGATGTTCCAAGTTGCTCTCCTCCCCATCCCAGCAACGTTGAGGTCTTCTCGCTTTCGCATGGTGGCCATGCCCACGAGCGCAGAACTGAACGTGTGGAAGTCACGCGCCGCCGATTGACAATCTTCGCGTGGAGTCCGTTGAGGCGAACCTTCACCCAGGTGTGGCACATCAATCTCGGTTAGTTCCCGCTACGCCCCCCTACTGCTCGAAGCTGCTCAAAGAAAACACCCGAGTAGGGCCAACTCTCAATCGACGTGAGATGACGGCCGTCGCCAAAGGTTGTCACTGCGAGCGACGTGTTGACCTGAGGCCCTCACTAACTGGCACCAAATGTCAATTCGCTGCACTGCGGCGCGAGTAGTGAAACGCACCAGCGGGCGCGTTGGTCGAAAGCCGTCATTGGCTCGCACATACGATACCTTCACCGAGAAAGTTTGTGAGTTAAGCCGTTCGACGCTTAACGAGCACCGCAACTACGAAGGAGTGTTCGAATGGATCTGGTCTGGCCAAAAAGAAACAGACACTGCTGGCACCTGCGCGATTCTCGTTTAGGCGAGAGGGGCCACGAGTACCCGATCAATCCAAGTCTTTCGCATCAACATTCATGACCGTGTCGCTGCCACGTCGCAAAGGGGTGGCTGCATGCACATCGCGTCGACCTACGGTCGTAGCTCACCCTTGGAGCGTGCATCATCCAGCGACCTTGAGTAACGCGATTGCGTCAGTCCGGGTTTTCACGAAGTCTGCCTGCCAGGTCACGACGGCCGTACTCAGCTCACTCCTAATGTGCGAGATTGAGATGTAGTCGGAAATAAGCTTGTGCAGGTCTGTGCTGTATGCCTGGTAGGCGTTGGCGTTACCCGCGGAGAAGCCACCCGACAAGTAGCTCGCGGCGCTGACTTGTCCGATCAACGCGGTCGCGGCGGCCTGGTTGACGCACGAGACGGTGGCGCACGTTCGAACCGTCGCCGCGAAGGTGTTGCCGACGACGAAGCTGGAGTTGTAACTGTTGGTCACCTGAATCGACTGGTTAATGCTGCCGATTGAGAGGCTGATCGCCACAACGTACGCGACGAGCACGATGGCGCCGAGGGGGAAGGACCAGTTGACCAGCGTGCGCGCGTGGGGGACCACGAACCACATCGTTGGTTTGGTTGTAAAAGATTGTTGCGTGGCGAAAGGAGACGCGTCGAAGGACGGTGGAGCCACAACTTTGACGCCCGACCGGACTTCCTCGGACGACTCCGATGACAAGCTCGGCGCCGCGGCAGTGACGTCGCTCGTCGTCTGTGCAGCCGGTTCCATCGCGACGCCGTCACCCCGCAGGCCGTGCCACGGCTGTTGGGACGTGAGCAGCAGACTGAAGGCGCTCAGTCGGGTGCTGTAGCGAAGCCACAGGGCTCCGTATTGGTGAAGGGATCGTGGGGCGCGGCCCTTGATCAAGACCCAGAACCACATGATGATCGCGAACACAATGTGGCCAAAGTTCCACAAACCAGCGAGGAGTGACGCCGGGAACGAGAGGAGTCCACGAAAGAAAATCGAGAGTCGACTCTGTTTCTCATTGGGTATCTCGATCGAGACCTGCTCGTCAGACCTCGCCGAGAAATTAATACCCGGCCACTTTGGAATCAGCAAGAACTGGTAGGCATTGACGTTGAGGCTAAAACGCTGGAAGTTCGTCATGAATTTATGGAACGATTCTGGAACCTGGCCGGTGAACAGGGCGGCGAACCAGGCGAGGATGAAGACCACGTACAGCGGAAAAGTCAGGATTGCGAGCAGGATTATCAGTGGAAAGACCAGGATGCCACGAAAGAACACCGACCAGCGATTCTGGACCGGCGGGGTGAGGTCCATGCCGATAAGCACATTCGCCCTAGGGTCGGCCCCGGTCAACACGGGTGCTGGTTGGTGACTTGTCATGGGGCTCCTTTGATTACCAGGGTGAGAAAAGAATATCCCGCCGTCGACCAACATCGTCGCACCGGTGTACGAATGTTTTCAAATTTTTCAGGACACGTATCCACGTTGACGAGCCGGTAGGCGAAACCTTCTCAACTTGTTGAACAAACCGACAATCGCCTTTCGTTCCAGCAGACTTACTGACTTTTGCATCCACGCTGCACCCGTGCGGAGATGACAGCGACCGTCACTGGTTGGCAACTTGCCGCGAGCCCTTTGCAATCTCCACGACCGCCCCGTCACACAATTTCGAGGACTGCGACGTACGGTTCGTCCGCGGCACCAACAACGACCTCGACCATGTCCCAGCCCGTCCCACGGACCAGTTTCTGTAACTCTGTTCGAGAAGCGAAGAACCAATTGAACCAGGGACTCGGGGATCGGTCGTACCAGACCCGAAGGCGGCACTGCCCGAGCGCAAAACCTTTTTCGCGGTTCCGAGCACAGTAAACCCGGTCAATCACGGGTGCGCCACCCGACAGCGGGTTCGTACTTTCAACCAGTATTCGCGAACCGGGTGGCAGTTTCTTCGCCCAGATCGACAGGATCTTGCGCGCACGTTGTGGTGTACCAAAGACGCCCAGGTTGTTACCGAACATGATGATTGTGTCGAACTCGTGGACCCGGCTACTGAGTTGATCAACGCTCACACACGACGTCTTCTTCACGCCGTACGACTTGGCCGCCTTGACCGCCAGCGGTGACGAATCCACACCGACCACGTGGCATCCGAGCTTTTGTAAGTGCAGGGCCACCCGACCACCGCCGCATCCCAGGTCGACGACGCGTCCTCGCACGTAGTGCATGGCTTCTCGTTCGGCGCTGGGCCACTCGTCGAATTCCATGAGATAAACCTCGGCGCCTGCGCCAATCTCAATCACACCGTCGTCGCGTTCGACGATCTCGGGCGTCGTACCACCTTCGACCCAATCCAACAGTGCTTTTCCAAATGCGTCTGAGGTTTGCTGCATCGTTCTTTTCTACTCCAACTTTCTTGGACTAGCTCCGAAGCGGCCGTTCGGAGGTTTCCCATCTTTTAAAGGGACGCGTCAATTATCACTGATCGTCGACGGCCGTAACGTCGTCATCGCGGCAGGCGGCCTCGCCGCACAACTCCTCTCCCACGAGCGTTGTCGCGTAACCAAAATCGACGCGATGGCGTTCGCTCGAACCACCGTGGAGTAGC
>JAYVNV010000059.1:0-17800 GCA_043758265.1 Acidimicrobiaceae bacterium | reverse complement strand
AGCAGGTCCTGGCCCTCTCGTCGGGGAACGTCGCCGCGCTCACCGAGAGCGGGTGGCTCGACTTCTCAGCCGGGAGCGCGGCGCGGAACGCCACCCTGGTGAAGGTCGGCGTGAAGGACCTCGAGAAGGCCATCACGCTGGCGCCGCGCTCGGCGGCAGCGCGTCTCTACTTCGCCATCGTCGCTGACGCGACGCCGGGCAACCAGCGCGTTGCGCGAACCGAGTTCGAGGAGTTCTTGCGCCTGAGGCCGTCGAAGGGCCAGATGGCGATCGCCACGCCGTTTCTTCGTCGACTCGGACTGGTGAACTAACCCTCGCGGTCCTCGGAGTTGGCGTTGGACGCGCCTCACCGGCGCCACTGGAATGGACAGTTTCGTCGCGCTGGCGACCAACCACCGAAGTGACGCTCGCGCGGAAATAGTCAGGGAGACCCACGACCGAAGCGAACCGCGCAGTTCGACGCGAACGCATCATCGCGTTCACTTTGCGTGAGGAGCCCCCAACCTGACAGCAACGCCAATTTCGAAAGGCGTTGGCTGGCACCATGCGACTTGGCGTCGCGACAACGGGTATCGGTCACGAACAGTGCGCCACGACCGCACAGTCCGGCCACGAGCAACGAACGCCCTCGAGGCATCGTGGAACGTCCTCTACGAGGTTCGTCTCCGTGGCAACGCGCTCACGGTGGACCGACGTGTCAGGCCGTCACGCGACAGGTGTCGTCACCGCGGGCGCGCGACGTCAGCGTCACTTTGGTTCGTTCGGCGCCGAGTCCGTCGAGCATCCCAGAGATCAGCCCACGATCGACGGCACAGAGGACCGGGTGGTGCTGCGCGGCCGAGCCAAAGGGACAGTTTTCCGAGACGACCGACTGCTCAAGGTCGTGCTCCTCGGCGCGCGCCGCGAAGCCGTGGGCCGTGAGTAGACCGGCAATCGACGCCATGGCGGCCTTCAGCGTGGTGGGAGTGGGCTCCGCACCGGCGACGGTCGCGCCGAGCGTTCGTCCGTATTCGACGCCGACGTCGTGGGCCATTGCCTCCGAGGCCTCGGGGCCGAGGCGCTCGAGCGCCATCTCTAGTAGCGCGACGAGCAACGCGTCGCGGCGAATCGAGCCGTCCATGACGAGGCTCGAGTCCACGACGGAGTAGCCCCTGGCCGGGCGTCCGACAGTGGTCTTAGGCACGTTGTCGAAGGTGACGTATCCCGATTCGCGCAGGCGCTCGAGGTGGTGGCGTACGACATTGGCGTGCACGAGGCAGTGGCGCGACAACTCCGTCGCGGTCGCGCCGGGGTTCTCACGCAGATACAGGTAGATCTTGCGACGGGTGTTGTCGCCGAAGGAGTGGGTGAGACTCGTGACCGTCGCCGTGAAGAGGGCCGGATCGAGGTCATTCTCCCTAATCAAGTTCGCCACAGGTAAAGTCTAAGTGCCGGCGGCCGTTGCGCACCGATAACCTTTGGGGCCCTCTCAAAGGAACGTCGTGACTCTGGACTCACCCCTGCGCACCGAACTCGACGCAATAGTCGAACCACAACTCGTACGAACGCTCAAGGAACTTCGTTTCCTTGGTGACGTTGACGAAGTCAACGAGTCGACGCGCGTCGAGCTCGTGCTACCCGTGACGAACTGGCCCAATCTCGAGCTGCTGCACGCCTCTATCGAGGCCCGGGCGCCCGGTGCGCTCGTCACAGTTCGCTCGATGGACGAACGCGAACTCCTCGCCCTGCGCAACTACCTGCGTGGTGCCATGGCGGGCGAACCCGGTCCCGGCGAGCACGACCACGGCAACGACCCCAAACCCCGTTTCCTCGACAAGCTCTCGAAGACGCGGATCCTTGGCATCTCGTCGGGCAAGGGCGGTGTCGGCAAGTCCTCAGTGACGATCAATCTGGCGATCGCCCTCGCGCAGCGCGGCTACGACGTCGGCGTCCTCGACGCCGACGTCTACGGCTTCTCGCTCCCCAAGATGCTCGGCGCGGTGAACGATCCGATTGTGCTCGGCGACACCGTGATCCCGACGCTGGCCCACGGGGTGCGATGCGTCTCGATGGGCTACTTCGTGCCCGATGAGCAGCCCGTCATTTGGCGCGGACCAATGCTCCATAAAGCCATTGAACAGCTCGTCACCGAGGCGTGGTGGGACGAGCCCGACTTCCTCCTCATCGATATGCCCCCCGGCACCGGTGACGTCGCCCTCACGCTCTCCGAAGTCCTGCCACGCATTGAAATGTACGTCGTCACGACACCCCAGGCCGCCGCCCAGCGCGTCGCGCAACGCTCGGCGTACGCCGCGCGCAAGTTGAAGCTCAGCGTGCGCGGCGTGATCGAGAACATGAGCTGGTTCACCGGCGACGACCAGAAGCGCTACGAGATCTTCGGCGCCGGTGGCGGCGCGCGCCTCGCCCAGGAGTTGGGCATCGCCCTACTGGGTCAGATCCCGCTCGAGTCGAAGCTCCGCGAGGGCGGTGACGTCGGGCAGCCAATCGTCGTGAGCCATCCCGAGAGCGAGGTGGCGCAGGCGTTCGTCGCGCTCGCGGCCAAGGTTGCGGCGCAGGGCCCCGCGCGGGTCTATCGTCAAGAACTGAAGTTGATGTAACCAGACCGGGGGCGCGAATGGAACTGAGCGGCAAAGTAGCGGTCATCACCGGTGGGGCGAGTGGCATCGGTCTCGCCACGGCCAGGCAGTTCGCCAAGTCGGGCGTCAAACTTGTCCTGGGTGACATTGAAGACGGTCCGTTGGCGCAGGCGGTCGAGGGACTGCGCGCCGACGGCGCCGAGGTCATTGGCGTGCACTGCGACGTCGCCCAGGAGGCTGAGCTCGAGGGACTGCGCGACGCAACGTTGACGAAGTTTGGCGCGGCGCACCTTATCTTTAACAACGCCGGCGTCGCGGGCGGCGCGACGATCGGCACGCCCAAGAAGATCTGGGACTGGGTGTTGGGCGTCGACCTCGACGGCGTCGTAAATGGCATGAACGCGTTCATCCCACTCTTCCTCGAGCAGAACGAGGGCTACGTGCTCAACACGGCCTCGGAGGCCGGCCTCGTCGGCGTCCCGGGCATGGGCCCCTACAACGCGGCGAAGTTCGCCGTCGTCGGGATCTCTGAGTCCCTCTACCACGAACTGGCCAGCACCCAGAAGAACGTCCACGTCTCGGTGCTCTGCCCCAACTTCGTGCGCACGCGCATTCACGAATCCGAACGCAACATGCCCAAGAACCTCGTGAGCTTCGCGGAGAACCCCGAGAATCAAGAGACTCGCGAGATCGTGGCGGCGCTGGTGAACGCCGGCATTGACGCGGCCGACGTCGCCGTGGCCGTCGAGAACGCCATCCGCCACGACCAGTTCTGGATCCTCACCCACGAGCACTCGGCGCTTCGCATCACGGAGTTGCGCCTCGAGTGGATGCGCGGAGGTCCGCCGCCGCTGCCGGTCGCCTTCGCGGCGACCCCGCCCGACTAGCGATCTATTCCACTCGGCAATTGGTCAATCGGCCAGTGGAGCAGCGTCACCGCGCTGCGACAGGCGAAGCGGTCCGTCATACCAGCGACGTAGGCGACGGCGAGCCGTAACGCCGCGGCGGAACTGGCCACCTCTTGGGCGTCGGCGACGTCGGGAATCAGCTGTGGGTGGGCGGCGAAGTACTCAACGAGGGCGCGCAACATCTCAACGACCGCCGACGCCTGCAGACGCGACGCCCTACGCAGGTAGATGGTTTCGTAGTTGAAGGAGCGAAATACCGCGAGCGCCTCGGAGTGTCGCGCGTCCATGCCTATGACGCCGGAGGAACGAACTGTCGTGATCATTGCGTTGATGAAGGTGCCGAGCTGCTGGCTGCGCCGGGTGCCACTGCGTTCGCGCACGATGGCCGGCAGGTCCTCGGGCCCGACGATGCCGGCTGACACGGCGTCTTCAAAGTCGTGGCAGCTGTAGGCGATTCGGTCGGCCCAACTCACGACCTCGCCCTCGGGCGTCGTGGGTGCCGGGCGAGACCACGAGTGATTGCGAATGCCGTCGAGGGTCTCGCGACAGAGGTTGAGGTTGACGAGTGAGACATCGGCGCCCCACGTGGCGTGGTCGAAGCCACCAACGACGAAGGGGTCGAGGGCCTCCTCGCTCGCGTGGCCGCCGGGACCGTGTCCGCAGTCGTGGCCCAACGCAATCGCCTCGGTCAGGGCGACGTTCAGGCCAACGGCGCGCGCGACGCCCGTGGCGACCTGGGCGACCTCGAGCGCGTGGGTGAGTCGCGTGCGCATGTGGTCGTCGGGAAAGACGAAGACCTGGGTTTTGCCGGCCAGACGGCGAAAGGCGCTCGAGTGCAAAATCCGGTCACGGTCCCGCTCGAAGCAGGTGCGAAACTCGTCGGGCTCCTCTTCGAGCGCGCGAGTGCCCGCCCCGCGAGCGCGAGTGGCGCCGACGGCGAGCGCCTGGTCGAGTTGGGCCTCGCGAGCGTTCAGCGACCCGGCGACGTTCGCACTCGCGTCACCGGCCGGGCCAATGGCGGCGCTCGAGTCCTGGTGCGCGACCGTGACGTCATTGGCCGACCCGCCGTACCCCGCCATCGTGGCCGCCCAACGGCGACTTCGTTCCGAGACCGGTTGGTTTGTCACGTCCTTCATCATGCCCCGTCGCCGTAGCATGGGTGAAGTCGCCCACACGACAGAGGAGTCGAGATGGAAGTTCGTATAGGCATCGTGCAGTCAATGAAGGAGATTGAGGTCCTCCTACCAGAGGACGTCAAGCGCGAAAAGGTCATGGAGGATATCCAGACCGCTCTCAGCGCGGAGACCGTCTTGTGGCTCACTGATCGCAAAGGTCGCAGCGTCGGCATCCCGGCTCGCAGGATTGCCTACGTCGAGCTCGGCTCACCGGCGAGCGAGCGCATCGTCGGCTTCGGTTCAGCCTGAGCACGAGGGCGACGTTCGTTGATCGACTACCACCTGCACCTGTGGCCTCACTCGGAGTCCTCCGTCTGGTTCAAGCTCGACCAGATCGCCGCGTACTGCGACGAGGCGGCGTTGCACGGCGTCTCCGAGTTGGCACTCACTGAGCACGCCTACCGCTTCGTCGACGTGATCTCGGCCGTTGGCCCCTTCTGGCAACGAAGCGGCCACGAGCCAACGAGCGCCCTGATGGCCGACTACTTCGACTTTCATGCGCGCAACTCGCTCGAGGAGTACGTGACCCTCGCCCAGTTGGCCAAGGACGAGGGGCTGCCGGTCAAGATCGGCCTCGAGGTCGACTACTACCGCGACCGGATGGACGTGGTCTCGGCGGTGCTCGCCCAGTTTCCCTTCGACGTGCTGATCGGATCGGTCCACTGGCTCGGCACGTGGATGTTCGACGACTTCGACACGCCAGCGCAGATGCGCGAGTGGACGACGCGCGACGTCGACCAGTGCTGGGCCGACTACACGCTCGCCTTTGAGGAGCTCTGTGCCGCCGACGCGGTCGACGTCCTCGCTCACCCCGACCTGATAAAAGTCGCCGGGTACCACGCGTCAAACCCGGGGGAGTACTGGGACCGCATGGTCGTCGCCGCGGCCCGCGCCGACCTCTCCTTGGAGTGCTCATCGGGCGGCTGGGTGAAGCCGGTTGCGGAGCAGTACCCGGCCGAAGGGTTCCTCGAGCGACTCGTTGACGCCGGTTTGACGTTCACCACGGCCAGTGACGCCCATCGCCTCGATCGCGTGAGCCAGCGCTCGAGCGATCTCGCCACGCTGCTCGAAGCGCGAGGAGTGCACCAGCTCGCGAGCTACAACCTCCGGCACCGTTCGATGGTTCCTTTGCGAACTGGCTGATGGCGACCCTCGTTGAGTTGGCGACGCTTCGCACGTCCCTCGACGAATCGCAAGTCGACCACCTCCTTCGCTTGACCGCGTCGTGGTCGTTGCTCGCCGACCTCTCCTTCTCCGACCTGTTGTTGATGGCCCCGGTGGACGAGAGGGCTGACGGGGCCGAGCGGGACTTCGTCGTGCTCGCCCAGGTGCGGCCGAACAATCGCTCGACGATGCTCATCGACGACCTCGTGGGCACGTCGCTGCATGAAGACGCGTGGCCCTTGGTCCGACTGGCCTTCGAGAGCGGGACGCGCATCATTGGTGAAGTCAGGGTCGAGGCGGTCGACGACGTCGTGCCGGTCTGGTGCGTGCCCGTGCGCTTCGACGGACGCGTGGTCTCGGTGTTGGTCCGTCTCCAGGGCCCCCTTCGCGGGCCGGCCTCGCTGTACGAGCAGGCCTACCTTTCGATCTTCGAGCGTCTCTGCTCGATGGTCGCCGATTCGACGTTCCCCTTCCGTGAAGAAGGCGTGGCCGGACCGGGCCTGCCGCGCGTCGGCGACGGCATTATTCTCATCGACGGCGAGGGCCGCGTGGAGTTCGCCACGCCCAACGCCACGAACGCACTGCACCGCATGGGCGTCTACGCCTCGGCCGAGGCAAAGACATTGAGGGAACTCGGGATGCGGGTGCGGGTGGTCGAGCGATCACTGGAGTACGCGATTCCCGCGATGGAAGAAATCGACCGCGGCCTCGACGTGGCAATCCTCTTTCACTGTGTGCCACTCATCGAGCACGGCTTGGTGACCGGTGTGCTCACGATGCTTCGCGACGTGTCGGACCTGCGCCAGCTCAATCGCCTCGTGCTCAACAAGGAGGCCGCGGTGCGCGAGGTCCACCACCGGGTGAAGAACAATTTGCAGACCATCTCGTCACTGCTACGCCTGCAGGCGCGGCGCAGTGACGAGGCCGAGACCCGCCTCGCCCTCGGAGAGGCGGAACGGCGCGTGCGCTCCATTGCGGTCGTGCACGAGGTGCTCTCACGCGAGCCCGGCGAGGAGGTCGTGTTCGACGAGATTGTTCGCTCGATCGTGCTGTTGGTCGAGGACACGGTACTGGCCCTGCACCCCGTTGAGATAGTCGTGAACGGTGGGCTCGGCGTCCTCTCGACGGACGTGGCAACGCCCCTGGCGATCGCCCTCGCGGAACTGCTGACCAACGCCGTCGAACACGCCTTCACCGACTTCGCCGACGGAGACGACAGCCACGTGGGCGTTGTGACCCTCAACCTCTACCTAGAGCACGGCAGTGCCATCGCGGAGATTCGTGACAACGGGCGGGGCCTCGACGATGACTTCTCACTGGACGTGACGACGAGTCTCGGACTCTCGATTGTGCGCGACCTCATCCGCGCGCAACTGCACGGCACGATCGAGATGAGTAGCGCCAGCGTCGCCACTGGTGGGGGAACTCTTGTTCGAGTCGCGGTCCCGATGGCCGCGCGGCCCTAGCTCGCGATGGCTCGACGGCGAGCGGCCAGCCACTGCTTTCGAAGTTTGCGCCGCTCGTCTTCGGTGGTGCCACCCCACACGCCCGACTCCTGGTTCGTGGCGAGCGCGAATTCCAGGCAGGCCTTCTGGGCGTCACAGTTGTGACAGACGCGCTTCGCGGACTCAATCTGGTCGGTCGCCATCCCGGTCGTGCCGATCGGGAAGAACAACTCGGGCTCGGTGTCACGGCAGGCGGCGTTGGAACGCCAGTCGGCGTCATCCCAAGCGTACGTACGGTTCCAGATCAACGACATGATAAATCCTTCATTCAAGGGGCGATTCCACGGCACGATTTTCTTAAAAAATACCCGTAGAGGACTTCAATTTTAACGAGTTGGACGCCTGATAACAAGGGCGGATTCGAGTAATTACGCTTCTTTCGCTACGAAAATCGTCCCTGACGTGCCAAACTCGGCGAGTGACGAAGGTCTTCGCGCACCGCGGCGCCCACCAAAATGAGCGTGAAAACACCATCGGGGCCTTCGCGGCCGCGGTGGCCCTGGGGGTGGACGGCGTCGAATTGGACGTGCGCCGCACCCTCGACGGCGTCCTCGTCGTCCAGCACGACCCCGCCATTGGTGAACTCGTCCTCGCGCGCAGCGAGTTTCGCGACCTGCCGGCTCACGTGGCGACGCTCGAGGCGGCACTGGTGGCGCTTCGAGGCACCAGCGTCAACGTAGAGATCAAAAAGCTTGAGCCCGACGCCTCGACGGACGAAGCGACGGGTGATTTGGCCCACGCGGTGGTGTCGCTCGTCACTTCGCTCGGCCGGCGCGACGACGTGATTATCTCCTCGTTCGACCTCGCGACCTGCGCAGTTGTACGCTCTATCGACCACGCCATGCGCGTGGCCTGGCTGTTCTGGGACCGCGATCTCTCACGCGCCATGGTGGAAGCGCACGCCCTTACGTTGAACGCCGTCAACCCACACTTCTTCTTGATCGGCGAGGGAACCGTCAGCGAGGCCAAACGTCTTTCGCTCGAGGTCAACGCCTGGACCGTCAACAGTGAGACCGACCTCGAGGCCATGGCGAGATTGGGCGTCGCCAGTGTCATTACCGACGAGCCGGCGGCGGCGATGGCAGTGCTGCGCCACCACGGCAGACCCTCTTCGACAATGCCCTAGATTAAATGCCATGAATATCGTCGTGTGTGTAAAACAGATACCCGATCCGGCCGCGCCGCAGTCGCTGGACAGTTCGTTCAACCTCAACCGTTCGGGCAAACTGATTCTCGATGAGGCCGACACTTACGGCGTCGAGATGGCGCTGCAGTTGGTCGACAAGGCCGGCACTGGCGAGGTCACCGTTGTCTCGATGGGATCGGGCGCCGACGTCGCGGGACTTCGCAACGCACTGGCCATGGGCGCGGCCAAGGCCGTCATCGTCAGTGACGACGCGCTGCGCGGCACCGACGCGCTCGGCACCGCCAAGGTCCTCGCCGCCGTCATCCGTCGCGACCTGCCGGACCTGGTGCTCTGCGCCACTGAGTCGTCCGACGGCTACACCGGCACAGTCCCGGCGCAACTGGCCGAGCTGCTCGCTCTACCCTCCATCACCTTCGCGAAGTCGGTGTCGATCGACGCGGGCACCGTCAAGGTCGAGCGCCAGACCGAGGCGGGCTTCGACGAAGTCACGTCGTCGCTGCCGGCCCTCGTGACCGTGACGGCCGGTGTAGTCGATCCGCGCTACGCGTCGTTTAAGGGCATTATGGCCGCCAAGAACAAGCCGCTCGAGGTGCTCAGCGTCAGTGACCTCGCACTCGGGGGCGAGACTGGCAGCGCCGGTGCGCGCCAGGAAATCACCGACGTCGTGACCGCCGAGGCGCGCACGGGCGGCGAGAAGTACGTCGATGAAGGAGACGGCGCCGAGCGGATCGTGGCGTTCCTCGAATCAATCAAGGTCCTGTAGGGAGACTGTCATGACACTGTCCAACATCTGGGTCGTCGCGGAGCCGTCCAACGGTTCCTTCACGACGACGTCGCTCGAACTTCTCAGTCAGGCGCGGACCTTCGGGGGAACGCTCTCGGCGATCACGTGGGGTGTCGACGCACCTTCTCTGGCGACGGTGGCGGGCGAGTACGGCGCGACCACGCTCTACGACGTCGGTGACCTCGCCGGCGCCCTGCCCGGCGCGCCCGTCGCCTCGGCGCTCGCCGCACTGGTGGCGAGTGTCGGCGCGCCCGACGTCATCCTCATCCCCACGAGCTACGACGGCCGTGACATCGCCGGGCGCCTGTCGGCCCGACTCGATCGCCCCGTCCTCACCAACGTGACCGGACTCATTGTCGAGGGTGATGGCCTGGTCACCGAACACCCGATCTTTGGCGGGAGCCAGACGGTCAAGGCGCACTTCACGGGCGACGGGCCCGGGATCATCATCGTGCGCGCGAAGTCGTTCGCCGTCGCGTCGGCCGGTGGAGGCGTCGCGTCGCTCGTGTCGGCGCCCGTGGGCGACGTCGGCACGACCGCCAGTTCCAAAATCGTGGTCAGTCACGTCGAAGAGCGAGTGGGACCGAAACTCGAAGAGGCCGCAATCGTTGTCTCGGGCGGACGAGGGCTCGGCGAGGCCGACAAGTACGCACTGATCGAAGAGGCGGCCAAGCTTCTTCACGGCGCGGCCGGCGCGAGTCGCGCGATCGTCGACGCCGGGTGGGTTCCCTACTCGCACCAGGTCGGTCAGACCGGCAAGACCGTCAAGCCGTCGCTCTACATCGCCTGTGGCATCTCGGGCGCGACCCAGCACATGGTTGGCATGAAGGGCTCCAAGAACATCGTCGCGATCAATAAGGACGCCGACGCCCCGATATTCCAGATCGCCGACTTCGGCATCGTTGGTGACGTGCACAAGGTGCTGCCCGCGCTGATCGCCGCACTGAAGGCGCGTGGTTAGCGGCGCCAGAGAGCGGGTCAGTTCGCAGTCTGGCGCGCGGCCAACGATGAGACGCCACTTCGCACGGCCTATTTCGTAGGCTGGAGGTACCCCTATGAGCAGCTCTCCCGCCACCTCGTACGGTCACCGGTGGTGGGCGCTCTCGGTACTCAGCGTCACCCAGCTGATGGTCGCCCTCGACGCGACGGTCATCAACATCGCCCTACCCAACGCCCAGCGAGAACTGCACTTCTCCGTGGCCAACCGTCAGTGGCTGATCACCGCCTACGCGCTCACTTTCGGATCACTCCTCCTGCTTGGCGGCCGCCTCTCGGATCTGTGGGGACGGCGCAACGCGCTCTACGTGGGGTTGACTGGTTTCGCCGTCGCGTCCGCCGTCGGTGGTGTGGCGCACAGCTTCTCCGTGCTCGTCACCGCGCGCGCCGTGCAGGGCCTCTTCGCAGCGCTCCTCGCGCCCGCGGCGCTGGCGGCGCTGACGACGACCTTCGCCGACGCCAAGGAACGGGCCAGGGCCTTCTCCATCTACGGCGCCATCGGTGCATCGGGCGCCGCGATTGGACTGCTGCTCGGAGCGGCGCTTACCCAGTGGGCGTCGTGGCGCTGGTGCCTCTTCATCAACCTCGTCTTCGCCGCAGTGGCGATTCTGGGAGTCGTGCTCTTCGTCGCCGGCGGCCGCGGCGAGCACCACACGCACCTTGATGTGCCCGGAGCGCTGCTCGCCAGCGGCGGCCTCTTCTTCGTGGTGTACGGCGTTGGCCACGCCGTGTCAACGAGTTGGACAAATCTGCTCACGTGGGGCAGCCTGGCGGTCGGTGGATTGTTGCTCACGGCGTTCATTGGCTGGCAGCGACGCTCCAAGTACCCGTTGTTGCCGCTGCGACTATTGCTCAATCGGATGCGCGGCGGTTCGTTGCTCGCGCTCTTTGTCACGAGCGTCGGGATCTTCGCTATCTCGCTCTTCCTCGCGTACTACCTGCAGGGAACCCTCGGCTACTCACCACTTCGAACCGGGGTCGCGTTCCTTCCACTCGTGGCGGCAATCGCGCTCTCCGCGTTCGTCGCCAGCGCGCGTCTGCTCGCCATGACCGGTCCTCGACCGCTCGTGCCCGTCGGGATGCTCCTCGCGATGATGGGCATGATCCTGTTCACTAAGTTGACGCCCAGCGCAGGCTACCTCGCGAACGTGTTGCCCGGACTCGTCGTCACCGGGCTCGGGCTCGGGTTGATCTTCGCGCCCGCGGTGGCGAGCGCGACGTCGAACATTCACGCCAGTGACGCCGGCGCGGCGTCGGCGCTCGTGAACACAACCCAACAGGTCGGCGGATCGATTGGCGTCGCCTTGCTCAACACCATCGCCGTTACCGTCACGGCGCGCGCTTTTCACAGCCATCTCGGTTGGACGGGTGCGCCACCATCTCAATTGCGCCCGTTGCTCGTCGCGGCCACGTTGCACGGCTACACCGTGGCCTTCTGGTGGGCCGCGGGCTTCTTCGCGGTGGGCGCCGTACTGACTCTCATGCTCTTGGAGTCGGGCGTGGCGGAGTTTGAAAGCGACCTCCCCGCCCAGATCTGAGCGGTGCCCCTGTCGAGCGGTGCCCCTGTCGAGCCGTTAGCGACGACGAGATTGATGGCAACGTCGAGGCTGCCCTTGACTTCGCTGCTGGCGTCTCGGCGAGCGCGCGTCACCGAGATTGAGGTGGTGCGGCGAGGTCGCCAGCGTGACCGTTACCCTAGGGCCGTGACAGTTACTCAGGCCTTGGTGACGGCGAAGTGTGCTCAGATCAGTGGCCACGGATACGGGGGCCACTCACGATCCTGATCGGGGATCGGGTACGACGCGTTCTCGACGAGGCCGTGGGCGCGCGTCTGCGCGAGCGCCAGTTCAATTGGATTGAGCCAGTCGCCGACGTGACCGGTCTCGCCCTTCGCGAAGCAGTCGATCCGCTCGAGGAGATGGCCCTCGACCTCGAGTCCGGCGTACTCCCAGACGACGGTGCGAAGTTTGTCCTGCTCGTGGAAGCACAGCCCGTTGTCGATTGCCCAACAGCGCGAACCGTCAAAGACGATGTGCCCGGCCTTGCGGTCGGCGTTGTTGGCCACGACGTCGAAGGCGGCGAGCTCGGCGAACCAGTCGTGGAGCTCGGGGTTCTCTCGAAGCGTGAAGTAGTGATCCTCAAGATTGTCGTCGACCCACCACTGCAGCGAGCCAACGCCAAAGGGTCCGTCATCGCGCCCGACGGTTGTGGGTACCAGGTCGGTCCCGAGTACTACGTCAAGTTCGTAGGCCGCGACCTCACGACGCCAGAGCCCGTCGGGGAAGTCCCAGAGCGGCCGTTCGCCGGCCTCGGCCTTGTAGCAGGCCTGTCCCTCCACGCCGTCGAGCGAGACCGTGACGAGCAATGCCTGGTTGGAGGAGCCAATGACGCGCCCCTCGACCTCAATGGTCCCCTTCGCCAGCAGCGTGCGTTCCTCGTCGCGGTTCACGTCGAACTATCGGATCGGCGGGGCGTGGCCGTTCGTGCGCGGGCAGTCGTGACCCTTGGGGTCGAGAGGTCCTCCGCACAACGGACAGTTCGGTCGTCCGGCTTCGACGAGGTGCGCGATTGCGATTGCGAGGGCGCCGGCCCATTCACGCGTCAAGGTGAGCACGAGCTCGTCGTCGTCTTGCACTGACTCGAATGTCACCTCGATCGACTGCGACTCTTCGTCAATCGCGACCGCGATGTCGCCGGCCGCGAAGTCAACCTCGTACTCGGGCTCGAGTGAGAGGTCGTCGGGCAGGTGACCCGGTCGACCTAACTCGCTGATGACCTGGCCGAGCCATTCGGCGAGGGCGGCCAACTGCTGCTTCTCGCACTTGACGATGACGAGGCGGCGGCCCTCGCGCGCCTGGAGAAGAAAGAGCCGGTTTCCGACCTCGCCGCGTACGCCGACCATCACCCGGTCGGGACTGGCGAAAACGTAGTTCATGAGGGCATCAGCTCTCCGAGCGATCCAGTGTTGTTGACGCTCAAGACGATTGGTGCGGCGGTAGTGAAGGCAATGGCACTGATCGAGCAGGTCGAGATGACGGTGCGCTGGAAGAGGTCGAGCGGCACGCCCTGGGCGTAGGTGACCGCGGCCTTAATGGGGTCGGCGTGGCTGACGACGACAATCGTTTTGTTACGGTGCTTCGTCGCGAGCTTCTCCAAGGTCGTCCAGATGCGCAGTTGCATCTCGGTGAAGGACTCGCCCTCGGGGAAGCGGAACGTGCTCGGCGCGTGCTGGACCGCTCGCCACTCGGGCCTCTTCGCGAGCAGGCCGAGGCGCTTGCCAGTCCAGGTGCCGAAGTCACACTCGAGGAGACCGCGCTCGATCTGGGCTCGAAGGCGCAAGGTCTTGGCGATCGGCGCCGCGGTCTCGCGGGCGCGCTCGAGCGGTGAGACGTAGAGCGCGACGGGCCTCTTCGCGAGCTCACCGAGCCGTTCGGCGACCGCTTCGGCCTGCGCGACACCGCGTTCGGCGAGGTGCAGACCGGACGCGCGTCCGGGCAACACGACGCCGGTGGTCTCAGTCAAGCCGTGGCGCACGAGCAGTACGGTCGTAAACGTCGGTCGAGTTGGCACACTACGAGACTAACGGTCGACTAGTTGAGCACCACGGGGAGGCGGCGGGGACCGGGCGTCGCGTCGGTGGGCCAGCGCTTGCGTGAGATTGTCGCCAGTCTGTGCAACAACGCAATCGCGCCGGGGTCGTCGTCGCCCGGTCGGGTCTCGATGATTGCCCGCTCCTTCATGGCACTCATGAGCTCGCGTCCGAGGTCGGTGCGTACGATGATCAGTGTCCAATCGCCAAAGGCCCCGATGCCACCGGTCGAGATATCGGCGTGCTCGGCCGCGAAATCGGGGCACTTCGTACAGCCCTCTCGGGTGAACGCGTGCGCTTCCTTCAACGGCACCTCGTGGAAGTGGCCGTCGCGCGTCCAGATCTGGAAGACGCCCTTGATGTTCATCCGCAAGATGTTGGCTCGCTTGATGTCGTACTTCGCCTCGAAGAGTTCTTCGAAGATCGCGTCGTCGAAGGTCTTGGAGCACATCAGTCCAATAGTGAGACTCAGGCGGCGCGCTACCTTGCCGGCCTTGCGCGACTGCATCGCGCCCGGCGCCGACGCCAAGCACCCCATACCGACGAGCGCGATGCGCTCGGCACCGCCCTCGGTGGCCTCGGGGTAGGCCAGCAGGTTGGCGCTGTAGGTGTAGCGCGACTGGGCGCTCTCGAGCACCTCGGCGCGCGTCCTGGCGACGCGCGGGACCGCGCGCCACGTCGAACCGTCGCCCTCCACGCCCGAGACGAGCGCGGCGTCGATGACGTCGTTCTCGAGCGCGTAGATCAACAGCGCCGACACGAAGCCGCCGTCTTGGCCATTGTCCACGAGCGACGCATCGGTCGCGCGCGCGAGCAGGACGTCACCGATGCCCCAGACCTCATCGTCGGTGCGGTCACGGGCGAATCGGTGCGTGTCGATCTCGGACTCCCAGTTGCGAAAGCGCGGACAGGCCCTCGTGCACATCGTGCAGCCCTTCTGGCCGTGCGTGCAGTCCTCGGGGCCGCCATCGATGTCGAGGTGGAAGGGTTTGTACACGCCGTTGTCGGCGTTGTAGTCGAGCACCGGGTGCGGGCAGGCGATGACGCAGGCCGCGCAGCCCGTGCACAGTCCCGACGTCACGACCTCACTGAACAACTCTTTCCACTGCGGCTTCTCTAGTGCCATGGCTCAACCTTACCGACGGCGATTGCGGCAGGTTTTGCCGATACGCTCGCCCGGTGCCCGAGATCCTCGAAGTCGAGTCATATCGCCGACTGGCCGACCGCGTAGTTGGCGCGACGATCGTGCGCGGTTGGGCCGACGCCTACACCGCGAAAAAGCTGAGCAGCGTCGCGGCGTGGGCGAGAGCGGTGAAGGGCCTGACGCTCACCGGGACCGCACGGCGCGGCAAACTGTTGCTGCTCGACACCAACGGGGTGCAACTGGGCGTGCGCTTTGGGATGACCGGCGTACTTTTGATCGACGATGACGCGGGCATTGACGGGCTGTTCTACGGACCGCACACCTTTCGCGCCAGCTGGGTTCGCGGTGGCGTGGAGCTCGACGACGGACGCAAGTTGATTGTCCACGACCCTCGTCGACTGGCCCGCTTCGAGATCGCGCCCGACCTCAGCGACCTCGGACCCGACGCGCTCTCGCTCACGCGCACGCAGTTCGAGTCGGTACTTCACTGTCGTGGCGACGGACCGGCGATCAAGGCCCGCCTTTTGGATCAGTCCAGAGTCGCCGGTGTTGGCAACCTCTTGGCCGATGAGATGCTCTTTCGCGCCGGCATCGATCCGCGCACGCCAGCCGCACTGCTCGACACCGAACAGCGAAGGCGGCTGTTTTCGACGTTCTCTCAGACGATCCGCACGCTGCAGCGTCGCGGCGGCTCCCACCTCGGAGACCACATGGAGGGCCGATTCCCCGGCGCCTTTTGCCCCCGCGACGGGGCGCCGATGCTCATTCAGAGCGTCGGCGGTCGAACCACCTACTGGTGCTCGAAGCACCAAATGTAAGAACGGGTTAAGGGTGATCGCGGCCCCCCTTCGAATGAGAGAGAATAGTCAAATGCAGTCATTCATTCAGCACTACGGCTATTTCGCCCTCTTCCTTCTCTCGGTCCTCTCGTCGGCCTGCATTCCAATTCCCTCCGAGGTCGCCTACGGATTCGCGGGGGCGCTCTGCACGACGGCGATCACCGGTCACGCGAGGTTCTCCATCATCGCGGTGATCATCGTGGGCACCATTGGATCGCTCGTCGGCGCCGTCATTGCCTACGAGGTCGGCCGGTCGGCCGGTCGCGCAATCGTCGACCGCTGGGGCAAGTGGCTGTTGTTGACCCACAAGGACCTCGACGCCTCGGAACGATGGTTCGAGAAGTACGGACCGATCTCGGTGCTCGTGGGTCGGGTGCTGCCGGTCGTTCGCAGTTTCATCTCCGTGCCGGCCGGGATGGCCGAGATGAAGCGTGGTCCGTTCGTAGTCCTCACGACGATCGGCAGTGCCATCTGGGTGGCGCTGCTCGCGGGACTGGGCTACGCCGCTGGCTCGAACTGGAAGCACGTGAGCAAGGACTTCCATTACGCCGAGTACCCGATCATTGCCTTCATCGTGCTCGTCATCGCCCTCGGTTTCTGGCACCGCATCCGCTCGGTGCGCCGCCAAAACGCTCTTTAGCCCCGCAGCGTCGAGAGTACCTTGGCGGCGTGGCCGTCGGCGCGCACGTTGTAGAAGGCCTGTTCAACCATCCCGGTAGGTCCGATGACGAACGTCGAGCGAATGACCCCGAGGACTTTTTTGCCGTACATCATCTTCTCGCCGAAGGCGCCGTAGCGCTCCATCACGGACTTGTCAGCGTCGGTGAGCAGGTCGAAGGTGAGACCGTACTTGAGGCGAAAGGCGACGTGCGCGGCGGCTGAGTCGGGCGAGACACCAATGACCCTCACGCCGAGCTGCTTGAGGGCCGCGAGGCCGTCGTTGAACTGACAGGCCTCCTTCGTGCAGCCCGGCGTGTCGTCGGCGGGATAGAAATAGAGCACGAAACGAGTCCCGGCAACGTCATTGATCGAGACCGGTACGCCGTCGTGATTGGGCAGTTCGAAGGCCGGGGCCTTCGAACCAACTGCGAGTCGTGCCACGTTGCTCCCCCACGGTGGGTCGAAAACCCAGGATATTCACGTAGACTAGTCAAAGAGGCTCTAGAAACCGAGCTTGGGCCCACACTTTCGAACGCCGGTTCCGGGTCCAACCGAGAAACGTTGTCGTCCGTGAGTAGTGAAAAAACAGAGTCCGTTACGTTGGATCAGGATTCGTACGCCACCAACAAATCCTTCGCCGATCTGGGCGTCTCGCCCGAACTGGTCGCCGTCTTGACCTCCCAAGGGATCACCACGGCCTTCCCGATTCAGGCAATGACCATCAACGACGCTCTCGCCGGTCGCGACATCTGCGGCAAGGCGAAGACCGGCTCGGGCAAAACGCTCGGCTTCGGTCTGCCGATGCTCCAGCGCATCTCGGCGGGGGAGACCTTTAAGGCCAAAGAGGGCGGTCCCGCGCGCCCGCGGGGACTGGTCTTGTTGCCCACGCGTGAACTGGCCGTTCAGGTCTACGAGGTGCTCAAGCCCCTCGGCGCCGCGCTCGGGCTGCACGTCAACGCCGTCTACGGCGGCGCCGACATCGAGCGCCAGGTGAAGTCGCTTCGCCGGGGCTGTGACGTCATCATCGCAACCCCCGGACGACTCATTGACTTAGGCGACCGCGGCGAGGTGAACGTCGAGGACCTCGACGTGCTCGTGCTCGACGAAGCCGACCGTATGGCCGACATGGGCTTCATGCCCCAGGTCGAGTGGGTCTTGCGTCGAATTGCCGAGCACCCCCACCAGACGCTCCTCTTCTCCGCGACGTTGGACGGCGCGATCGACCGACTCGTGAAGCGCTACCTCACCGACCCCGTCTTCCACGAAGTCGCCAGCGACTCCCAGACGGTGTCGTTGATGGTGCACCACTTCTT
>JAYVNV010000058.1:0-6119 GCA_043758265.1 Acidimicrobiaceae bacterium | reverse complement strand
CGCCGAGCGGAAAACGTGGGCGGGTTGGCCGTCCGTCGCGCACTGCCCACCAAGGGACTCAGATCGGTCGGCGCATGGTGTTTCATTGACCACATGGGACCTGACGTTCAGTCCCGAGAAGTCCATTGACGTCGCCCCGCACCTTCATCTCGGTCTCCAGACGGTCACGTGGCTCTCCAGTCGGGAGTTTCTACATCGTGACGGCCTCGGGTTGGCGCAGCCCAGCCGAGCCGGTCGACTCCACCTGATGGCATCCGGGCACGGCGTCACAATCGGAGGAGAATGATGGACTGACGCTGGGCGAGATGCACGGCATGCAGCGCTGGGTCGCGCAACCGTCAAGCACCCGAGACGGTGTTGCCGATTTCGAACACCACAGCGAACTGCCACGAGTTTATTTTGGCGACGCCAGCGCGACGGCGCCCATGGGCGCCTTCGACCACGTCGCCTCGGCGCGAGAGCTAGTTGGTGGGCGTAGAACTCCAGCGGCGAGGCGGACCAACCGAAGTGCCACTCGAGCCCAACTATGAGTACGCGACTCGTAGTCGCGAACGGCGCGGTACTCGTTGAGGGCCAGGTGATTCGTCCAGGCAGTCTCGCGTATCTCGGTCAGGGTCGCTCGTGGTATGCGTGAGAAACGAAGGGTACGGCGACGGCAAGGCTGATCGGCGGCGTACCGTTCGACGAGAGGTTATTCATGTGATGGAACTTCGTCGCGCGAACCGCGAGGAGATCTCTGACGCGTGGCGGGGGTGGGCGACCCGTGAGAAACGCTCGGACCGCTCTGAAGTCGGCCCGCCACCGTGGCTGCTGACCCTGAGCGGACGCGTTGTGCGACACAACGCCGCGGACATCATCGGGTGGACCGGGGCCGTCATGATCGTGGCGCTTGTCGCACGTGGAGCGATGGTCGCGGTGGGGGTCCGCCTCACATCGGCACGAACTGGCGTGGCGCGGTAACCCGTAGGGCAACGAACGAGCTGATGCGTCGCACGCCACGCGACCTTGCGCTATCGCATTCACACCGCAGTGCTCACCCTGGGCGTCAGTACGGTCGTGGGGGACGGCGCACGGTTTCGTCTCGTGCTGCTCGTCCTTGCGGCGTTCTTCTTGGTAGTAAAGAATCGCGTAGGAGAAGTTGATGCGCGACCTGTTTGCCGCCGAGTAGCCGTAGTGTCGACGAGCGGTGACAGCAATTGTCGCATTGGTCGCGCAGCGGGGTCAGTAGTTTTCCGCTTGGTAGTCGAGATTTCTCGAGGGCTACCATTGCAGCAGCCAGGCCAGCGAGAGGTGAATGGTGCGCAAGCGCAAAGTTGCGAGTGAACGCCTTCGTGTTCCTCCACCGCTAATTAAGCGAAGGATCGCTTCGGGCCGCGGCGCCATGGAGCAGCCCAACGTCACTGACGACGGGGAGGCGCGACTCTCGCCGCAGTTCTGGTTGGCGGTCGTCGTCACTGGCACCCTCACCGGGCTCTTCGGCGACCTCTTGATGTGGATTCTCGCTCGGGCAGAAGGAGTGGCCTTTCACTATCGAGCCGGCAGTTTTCAGGACGCCGTCGCCGCGGCATCGTCGAGTCGGCGAATCGCCTCGCTGGTGATTGCTGGAGCAATCGGCGCCGTGTCCTGGTATCTCATTCGTCGCTACCTCAAGCGTGAGTCGTCCGATATTGACGACGCCGTGTGGAATGGCGACGGTGAGCTGTCGGTGCGACGAAGCTTCCTCACCTCAATTGTCTCCGAAGTAGTGATCGGCCTGGGCGTCTCGATTGGACGCGAAGCGGCCCCGAAACTGATGGGTGGCGCCTCGGGTAGCGCGATCGCGCACTGGTTCAATCTCTCCGCCGCGCAGAAGCGGCTCCTCGTCGCGTGCGGCGGTGGGGCCGGTCTGGCCTGCGTTTACAACGTCCCGCTCGGTGGCGCACTCTTCACCGCCGAGGTTCTCTACGGCAGCTTCGCGCTTCCGGTCGTGATGCCCGCGCTCGCGACCTCGTTGCTGGCGTCGATGGTCGCCTGGCTCTACTTGCCAAGCAGCGCGACCTACGTGGACATCCCGGCCTACCGGTTCAGCGCCTCGCTGATGGTCTGGTCGCTCGTTGCGGGTGTCATTATTGGTCTGCTCGCCGTGTTCTACGTTCGACTTATCGGTTGGGCGTCGCACTTTCGAGCCAAGGGCGCGAACATCTTATGGATGATGCCGGTGGCCTTTCTCGTCCTGGGCGTTGTTGGGATTTGGTATCCACAGCTGTTCGGCAACGGTAAGGACATGGCCCACGACGCGTTCCTCGGCCTCGGAGGGATCGGCCTTTTCTTCGCGCTCTTCGCCCTAAAGCCGCTGGTGACCGCGATGGTATTGGGCAGCGGCGCCGCCGGCGGCCTCTTCACGCCGTTTCTCGCGACCGGCGCCGTGCTCGGAGCGTTCCTGGGTGCCGTCTGGGTCAAGATGTGGGCCGGCGCACCCATTGGGGCGTTCGCGTTAATTGGCGCCGCGGCGATGATCGGGGCGTCGATGCAGGCACCCCTCGCCGGCCTCGTACTGGTGCTCGAACTGACGCACAACGGCTTCTCACTCCTCATCCCCATGATGGCCGCCACCGCGATTGCGACGTTCCTCGTGCGCCAGATTGACGGATACTCGATCTACTCGGCGCGCCTACCGACCAGTGCCAACGACGGTCTTCGACTCTTGAGTGAGGGAACCTGAGCAAGAGTGCTCTCGCCAACGCGCACTTGCGCTTGTGAGTAAACGTATTTGGCGTTCAGGGATTGCTCACGAAACGAACGATTGGTGGAACGTGATGCCGGCTCGAGCGCGCCTGCACGCTGCTGCCGTGAAGGACATCGTGAGATGATGGTGGCGTGTACGTGCCATTGAAGCATATTGTTGAAGAGGCCGAGGCCTGGAGAATTGTCCGAGAGGCCGGCGCTGGAATGCTCGTCACGGCGACACCCGGCGGGCTCGAGAGCGTCTTTGTTCCCGTCGTCGTTAGCGACGACCGTCGTACCGTGCTGACGCACGTCGCGCGGGCCAATCAATGGTGGCGCTCGATTAACGACGGCGCCGACGTGTTGGCGATCTTCGTGAGCGCGAGCGCCTACGTTTCACCGACCAACTACCCGAGTCGGCTGGCGAGTCCCGCAGTCGTGCCGACGTGGAACTACGTGGCGGCCGAAGTGCGCGGGAGGATGACGTTGCACGAAGACCCTCGGTGGCTCGCTCGGCAGGTGCGATTGGTGACGAGCGAGTTTGAGGCCGGTCGCACGCCCGAATGGCGCGTCGAGGACGCCGGAGCGTCGTACGTCGAACAACAGCTGAAGGCGATCGTCGGCATCGAGATTGAGGTCGTTTCAGTGCAGGGGAAGGCCAAACTTTCGCAGAATCGACCCAACGGCGACCACGACGCTGTGCGCGACAACTTCGCGAGGGGAACCATGAGCGAACGGATCGTCGCGGCGAGCATGAACCGCGATGAGTGACGATGAGTGACGATGAGTGACGATGCGGTCGTGATCCGTCGCTGCGGACTCGACGACTGGCCGGCCCTGCGCTCGATCCGCCTCGAGTCGCTCGCTGATACGCCCGACGCCTACGGCTCGACGTTGGTCGAGTCGAGCGCGTGGTCTGATGAGCAGTGGCGGAGCGCGGCGTCGCAGCGGCTCTACTTCCTGGCTCAGCGGGGCGATCGAATCGTTGGCATGGTCTCGGGCGGTCTGGTCGCCGGTCGCCCGAGAACCCACTGGCTGTTCTCGATGTACGTCACCCCCTCGGCGCGCGGTACCGAGACCGCGGCCCGACTGGTCGACGCGGTCGCACAGTGGGCGCGCGATCTCGGCGCGGTCGAACTCTATTTGCACGTGACGTCGAGCGTCGCGCGCGCGTGCGCGTTCTACGACAAGGTCGGATTCCGCCCGACCGGTGAGAGCTTGCGAATGGACCGCAACCCCTCGCTCACGTTGGTCACGATGGTGAAGAATCTTGTCTGAGGGCGAGTTCCACGTCGAGCGCGTGAGCGCGGATCAGTTGCACGAGCTTCGCCGGCGCGTACTGCGAAATGATGACGCCACGCTGTACCACCCCGATGGCCGAGACGCGGAGGCGACCTCAATCCACTTCGGTGGCTTCCTCGCCCACCGGCTCGTCGTCAGTGCCTCGTTCTTCCCTTCGTCAGCGCCGATGAATCAGTCGTTGACGACCTACCAGTTGCGCTACATGGCAACCGACTTCGATGTCCAGGGCCTCGGGTACGGTGCGAGAGTGCTCGCCGCGGCCGAGGTGGACCTTCGTGCCATGGGGGTCGAGCAGCTGTGGGCCAATGGGCGCGACACGGCGCTTAACTTTTATCGCCGCGTCGGATGGAAGAGCGTCGAGGGATCCGAGCATCTGAGTGCCGAGACGCAACTACCCCACACGGTCATTTTTAAGGTCCTCGGTGGCGACGAGGGACCGTCCACGTAGTCGGACGTTCGTTCACTAAGTTTGACGTATGCGAAAACCCGTCAGTCTCGTCCTCGCCGTAATCGTGCTCGCCGCGGGCGCCTTCGCGGTCTTTCATTTCGCAAAGAGCTCACCGGCGAAGCGACAGTCATCGGTCACCACCACCACCACGACGGTGCCAAAGTTGATGCTGGCACCCTTGAGCGGTCTGCCCGACCCTTCGGGCATCTCCCTAAAGCGCCCAGCTCTCACGATCAAAGTCGAGAACACGCCCGAGGCGCTGCCCCAATGGGGACTCGACCGCGCCGACGTCGTCTACGAGGAGATTGTCAACGGCGGCATCACTCGCCTGGCGGCGATCTTCAACTCGCAGGCGCCGGTGAAGGTCGGCCCCGTACGCTCCGTTCGACCGACCGACACGCAGATTGTCTGGCCCCTCGGTGGGATCTTCGCGTACTCCGGCGGCGCGGCCTACGCCGTCGCCAGTATCTCGACCGCGCCGGTCAAACTGGTCGACGAGTCGAGTGCCGCCAGTGCGATGTTCCGCGACCCAACGCGCTACGCACCGCACAATCTCTTCGCGGTCGCCCCCGCACTCTTCACGCAGTTCGCCGCTGGGGCGAGGCCGGTACCGCCGCCTGCACTTTTTTCGTATCGTCGCGCCGCGCAGACACCAATCGGTCGACCGATTTCGAAGTTCGTGGTGCCCTTCCCGAGCATCTATTCCGTGACGTGGACGTGGAACAGTCAGACGGCCTCGTGGGACCGGACGCTCTTCGGACAGGCTGACGTCACGGGTACTGGCGTGCGTGAGTCACCAAAGAATGTCGTTGTCATGTACGTGAACTACGTCAACGGCATCGGGACCGAACAGTCCTACGCGAATTTGCAGGGCAGTGGGCCGGTCGCCGTCTTTAGTGGTGCCAAGGAGTCGGTGGGCGTGTGGCGTCGCGGTTCATTGAAGTCCGATGTCATCACCTATCAGACGGCGACCGGTCAGACCATGACCGTCACACCCGGTCAGACCTGGGTGGAGATTCTGGACGCGGGCGTGAAGGTCTCGATCACGCCGTGACGATCTCCTCGAGCCGTCGCAAGGTGTCAGTAATGGCCGCACGATTTTTCTCGGGGAAGCCGCCCCAGACCGCCGCGAAGCCCCACGGCTTGTCGTAGTTGAACGACTCGGTGACGATCGTCCCGTTGTCGTGCTCCTCAAGGTCGTAGCGCCAGACGAACTGCGCGATGTGGTGCCACGCGATGCTTCGGTTCTCCTCGAAAACGACGACTTTGTTACGCGTGAAGTAGTTGACTTTTATCTTCATGTTCATCGAGAAGGTGGCGCCGAGGAACAGCCGCGGTGGCCCTCGCCGAACGCTACCCACCGTCCCGGAGCCGTCGAGTCGCGGGTGCTGTCGAGGATCGGCGAGCAGATTGAAGATGGTGGAGGGCGACGCGGCGATGAATCGAGTCTCCGCGATCGTTCGTGTAGAGGTCATAACTCCAGCGTAGGGTGGAAGGTTGACGAAAGGATCAATTCGATGAAGTATGACGAACAGTTGATCAATGCCCCAGACGGTCGCGTTATCGAGATAGCGACCCTGGGTTCACCGGGTGGCTCGACGCTCTTCTTCCACCACGGCACGCCCGGGTCAATGGCGCTGGTGAAATTGCTCGCGCCACTCGTCGA
>JAYVNV010000057.1:0-6195 GCA_043758265.1 Acidimicrobiaceae bacterium | reverse complement strand
GCCACAGTTCGTGATGAACATCCTCGCCGACGTGCAGGTCGCGAGAAACTTGAGGTTCCGCCGACCGCTCTTCGTGTCGGCCAACAGCTGGTCTGTCGTTGACATCGACCTCGCCCCGCAGTACCGCGGACGGGGAATCGGGGACGAGGCGTTAGAGGTGGCCAAGCGCGAGACGTACGAGGAGGGGCGAACCCGGCCGCCCGGCCCCTCTACGATTCACTGGGCTGCGAAGGGCTCGCGCCCGCGATGTTTAACGTGCGTAGGGGTTGGTGATTATTTTTTTTGACTCTATTGCCAGCGTCGACATTCAAATAGTGTCGAATCGTGGGTAATCGCACTGAGCACAATTGAGCACTTTTTATAGCGCGCTTACGCAGGTCTGGCAACCATTCGGCCTGATCTTCGGTCTCATTCTCATTGGGCTGGCGGCCGCGAACGAAGGGCTGTTCGAGGCCGTGGGTGCTCGACTGGCGGCCTTACCGGGAGGAGGCGTCACGCTCTTTCTTTCCATGATGACTCTCGTCGCGGTCGTGACCGCGACGCTTAATCTCGATACGTCGGTCGTCTTCCTCACGCCGATCGTTCTCCACGCAGCTCGTCGAAGAGGCATCGACGAGCGGGCGTTCCTCTACGGTTCAATCTTCATGGCGAATTCAGCCTCGTTGTTGCTTCTCGGGTCGAATTTGACGAACATCCTAGTCTTCACTGGCCGCAACGTCCGTGGTGCGCACTTCACTGCGACGATGTTTCTTCCGTGGGTCGCATCAGTCGTACTGACCTCGGTCGTCATAATGCTGTGGTGCTGGCGACCACTACGAGCGGGTAGCCGTGTGGAGCCAGCGGTGATGCCAGCGTTTCGATTCGGCGTTGGTTTCTTTGGACTGTGCGCCGCGACCATCATGATGCTGACCCTCGGTACTCCGGCGTTGTCAGTACTGCTGGTCGGCGTTCTCGCCCAAGCTATCGAGATCGTGGTGTCGCGTCGCTCGAGTGTCTCGACGACGTTGAAAGTGGCCAATCTTCCTCTGCTGGCGAACCTCTTCGGCCTCGCGTTAGGCGTCGCGATCATCGCCCGGCTTTGGGGGTTCCCGAGTCGGTTGATGGAAACCGCGGGGACGTGGGAGACAGCCGCGGTTGGCGCTGGGGCGGCGAACGTAATTAACAACCTCCCCGCCGCCGCACTCCTGTCGTCGAAGCTCCCGGCGCACCCGTACGCGCTGCTCATCGGACTGGATCTCGGTCCGAACCTGCTCGTCATCGGCGCAATGTCATCATTGCTCTGGCTCCGTATTGCTCGTCAGAACGGCGCGTCACCGTCGATTCGTACGTTCAGCCTTATCGGGGTGGTCGTGACCGCGACGACGATTGTGGCGGCGGTGTTCCTGTCGTAGCGCTGTTGGTTCTGCGACTCGTTGGTCCTCGAAGGTAAGTCGGTCGACTCGATCAACGCTTTCGACAGATCAACTCACCCCTAGCGACGGTGGCGACCATCGCGTCGACTCGCATGTCCGCCAACGCTCGGTCCACCATCGTTTGCAGCTCGTCACGGTGGTTCGTCGTATTGTCGACGATCACGATGCCCCCAGACACCATCTTTGGAACCACCGCGTCAAAGCACGCTTCGACGACATCTCTTTCGCCGTCGAGGAAGCAAAAAGCGATGTCCTTGACGTCATCGATTCCCACGAGGAAGCCCGCCTCGACAAGGATCACCACATCAGCAACGCCAGCTCGCGCAAAGGTCTCGGTTGCGAGTCGCACCTTCGCTGGAAGGATTTCGAATGTGGGAGGGTCCGGACCGTGGCGCGACAGGCCAGCGACAGCCACGGCGCGGAGTACCCGGCGCGCGTGCCGATTTCGATCATCGATCTTCGCGGCGCCACGGCGCCACGGCGGTCCAGAGGGCGATGAAACGTCGGGTGTCGGGAGTGAACTGACGGAGGCGCTCGAGGCGCGGCGTCCCGTCGTCGCGGTCGGCGTCGTCTCTCTGTTCGAGGTCTCGCATTGCGTTGCGAACGTCGTCGGGGATGTCAGTAAACATGGTGTCGCCTTGGTGTGCTCTAGAAACTATTGGAGTTCTCAATGAGGCGTCGTGGCGAGCGACGGCTTCATCACATTTCCTTCCGGGCTCCTCGAAATTCACTAAGTTGCGCGATAGTTCGCAATTGTTGTCGCGAGAACTTCGCACCACTGCGTCGGCGAGATGCCTAAGACCTCTCGTGTCTCGGTGTCGTCAATCACGAAGGGTGCGTTGAATTGATAAAGCGTTTTAGGAATCTCACGGACCATGGGGCTCACGAGACCAATGACGCGCAACGCCGTGGTGGGGACTTTCGAGACCGTGACGTGCGCGACGCCCGCCGCGTCGGCGAGGTCGGTCACTAGCTCGCGGATGGTGCGAGGTCGGTTGGCCGGTGCGTGCCACGCTCGTCCCCACGACCGATCGTCATGGGCGCAGGCGATCAGCGTCCTCGCGACGTCGTTCGTGAAGTTCCAGCTATGCGCCTCGTCCAAGTCACCGGGAAGCCAGCACCCCTTGCCAGCGAGCACGCGCGACAGCACCGCACCGGGGTAGCTCTTCGCCCCTGGCCCGATGTAGTCAGAGGCGCGGACTTCCGTGACGCGAATGAGACCCTGGTCGTGGGCACGCTTAGCGAGGCGCCACATCGTGGCGCGGACCTGGGCCTTCTCGTAGCGTGCGTTGAAGGGATCGTGCGGTGACATCGGTCCCGTCGGCTCGCCGTAGGGATAGAGGTTGCCGAGCGTCACCAGGTCGCATCGATTCGCCTCAGCGCCGGCCAGAATCGCGGTGGCGATCGGTGGCCAGTCACTCGACCAGCGGTGATACCGCGGATTCGCGCAATTGAATATCGCGTCGATCCCTCGGGCATTCTCACGCACAGTCGTCATATCCGAGGCGTCCCCCTTGATTAGGCGAATCAGGGGGGACGACGGCCCGGTACCGCTGCGAGACATGAGACGAACGTCCTGCCCAGCCAGGGCCAACTGCTCGGCGACCACGGTGCCAATCGCGCCCGCGCCGATAATCAGATACGAGCCCATCACTTCTCCTTGTTAGAGAGAGCGCTGCTCTCTCTAACAGTCTGCCAAGGCGGGGATGAGATTGCAAGAGCATTGATCTCAAATCAGTGCAACGGGACCGAAGACCTGCTTTACTGGGCCGGTGAGTGATCATTCCACCACTCGGGCAGATGCCCGCGTCCTGCAGATTGAGCGCATCAAGTCAACCTCGCGACGTCTGATCGCCGTGAAGGGCGCGCCCGGACTCTCCCTGCGCGAGGTGGCGCGCGAGATGGGGCTCGTATCCTCGGCGCTCTATCGATACTTCTCAACGCGCGACGATCTGCTCACGGCGCTCATTATCGACGCGTACAACGACCTGGGCGGCTTCGCCGAGCGCGCAGCCCGACGCAGTGCGAGTTCCGACTCTCGACGACAGCTGCACGCCGCCGCCGATGCCATCCGCAAGTGGGCGAGGAACAATCCCAACGAGTACGCCCTGCTCTACGGCTCACCGGTCCCCGGCTATGCGGCACCGGATTTCACCACCGAGCCGGCCTCACGCGTCGCGCGAGTCCTGGGAACTATCGTCGCCAACGCGTGGCGGCAGAATTCGGTGCCCATAACCAACGTAGACCCGAGGCTGGAAGGCCTACTCGAGTCGCGCAACCTCGATGACGTCTTGCCGGGTGTTCCCGAGGCCGTACAGGCTCGAACGTTGATGGCGTGGTCGCAGATATTTGGCTGTATCAGTTTCGAGTTGTTCGGTCACTACAAGGGCTCGGTGCGCAACGCACACCGTTTCTTCGAGCTCGTAGTGGACGAAACGGCGCTTCTTATCCTCCCCCCCAAACTCGTGGGTCGAACAGTCGTGACGGACAGAGGTGCGCATGGGCACACGAACGTTGGTCGAAGTTTGAAAGAGACGTGACGTGCAACTGGTCTATCCCGTACTTTCGGAGCGACTCGTTATCCGTCCTCTCGAAGCGTCGGACCTTGCGCGCCACCACGACATCTTCTCGAACCCCGACGTCGTTCGCTATCTCTACGACGAGCAGCTCGGTCTGCAGGCTGCCCAGGAGCACCTCGTGCGTCGTTGCAACAGCGACCTGCCAGTCGAGGGCTCGTGGACGAACTTCGCTGTTGAGGTGAGGGGCGAGGGTGATCTCATCGGTGAGTTGGGACTGGGCAACGTCAGTGCCGGGCACGCGCAGTGCGAGATTGGCTACGTTATCGATCCGCGCTACCACGGGCACGGGTTTGGCACTGAGGGCGCCGCGCTCATGATCGAGATCGCGTTTTCAGTCCTCGGCGCGCATCGGGTCAGCGGGCGCCTCGACGCTCGCAACGTCGCCTCCGCCGCAGTTCTGGAACGCCTGGGCATGCGCCGTCAGGCTCACTTCGTGGAGAATGAGTTCGTCAAGGGTGAGTGGACCGATGAACTCATCTACGGTGTGCTCGAGTCCGAGTGGCGTGCGCTCAGAGGTCCGGCTCGGTCCTTCGAACTTCGCGAACCGCAGTCGACCTAGGCGCGGCGACTCAGGCGCTGAAGAGGCGGTGTGGACGCAGCCACTGGCACCCGGCGGTCATGGCGATCTCTTGGGCAATGACTGTGTTGCGCTCACGCCGCGAACCGGAGTACGAGGGCGATGTATTTCGTTGTCGACGACTCGTGCAGGGCTTACGTCGACGTCTAGGTGGGCATCGCTTCGTGGTGCGTACTCGCTCGATGGCCGTCAATCTCGCCCGCGGGCGCCCGGGGTATTAGTTATCGTGCAAACGCCCCAGCGCATGCTTGGACGTTTCGAAGTCGTGCCGATGAGGGGCTGTCTCGCCGCGCCCATCGAAAACGACCATGTCGGCCAAAATGCAACGTTCGAACGACGTAATTCAGGCGGTAACTAGCGTTTGGTCGTCAGCTCGCGTGGTGGTGTACCCGTGGGCGCTGGGTCCAGTTGTGGATACCGTTACGGTGGTTGTACACACATCTAGCCTTGGAGTTCACCATGCGCGTCGCCAATGACATCACTCAACTGGTCGGCGGCACGCCGCTCGTACGACTGCGCAACGTCGTACCCGAGGGCGGGGCCCAGGTGCTCGCCAAGCTCGAGTACTTCAATCCGGGCGGCAGCGTGAAGGACCGGATTGCGGTGTCAATGATTGACGACGCGGAGCGACGCGGGCTCTTAAAGCCCGGTTCGACCGTGGTTGAGCCGACCAGCGGCAACACGGGTATCGCGTTGGCGATGGTCTGTGCCGCACGTGGCTATAAGGCGATCTTCACCATGCCCGAGACCATGAGCGTGGAGCGACGGATGCTGCTGCGTGGCTACGGAGCCGAACTGGTTCTCACGCCGGGACCGGACGGCATGACTGGTGCAATTGCCAAGGCGAGCGAGATTACCGAAGCGGGCGGGTACTTCATGCCCCAACAGTTCGAAAATCCCTCTAATCCGGCGGTCCATCGAATGACGACCGCTGAGGAGATCTGGAATGACACTGACGGCACGGTTGACATCTTCGTCGCGGGCGTCGGGACCGGTGGGACCATCTCGGGTATCGGCTCCCTCTTGAAAGAGCGCAATCCCAATGTTCGTGTCATCGCCGTGGAACCGTCCGCGTCACCGGTGCTTTCGGGCGGCGCCAAGGGCCCGCATCCGTTACAGGGGATCGGAGCAGGATTCATACCAACCAACATGGACATGAGCGTGGTTGATGAAGTGATGCAGGTGCAGAACGAGGACGCGTTCGCCACGGCTCGCTCGATGGCGACGCGCGAGGGACTTTTGGTCGGCATCTCATCGGGGGCCGCGACTTGGGCCGCGCTCCAACTCGCTGGCCGCGAGGAGAACGTCGGCAAGACGATTGTCGTCATCATTCCCTCATTCGGCGAGCGCTACCTCTCAACGCCGTTGTTCGCAGGGCTCGGCGACTGACGATGCTCGCCTCGCTCCGTCGTGACGTCGCGGTGATCCTCGAGCGCGATCCCGCCGCGCACCACAGTGCCGAGGTTGTACTGACGTACCCGGGGCTGCACGCCGTATGGGGCTATCGAATGGCGCACGCGCTCTGGCAGAGTGACCTTCACCTGGCCGCGCGCATCGTCTCCGCCACAGCTCGGGTCCTCACGGGTGTTGACATCCACCCGGCGGCGACCATCGGGGAGGGCCTCTT
>JAYVNV010000056.1:0-6237 GCA_043758265.1 Acidimicrobiaceae bacterium | reverse complement strand
AGGGTCCTCCGGCTGAGGTTCCAAGCCGTCAACAATCGTCTATGGGAAGTTCTGTGCGCACATTTTCGCCAAAAGTAAGTGAGATCACCCGCGACTGGCTCGTGATCGACGCCGAAGGCCTTATCCTCGGACGCGCCGCCACCGTTGCCGCCTCGCTGTTGCGCGGAAAGCACCGCGTCTACTTCGCACCGCACGTCGACTGCGGTGACAACGTGATCATCGTGAACGCCGACAAGGTCGTCCTGACCGCCAACAAGGCCGCCCAGAAGTTCGCCTACCACCACTCGGGTTACCCGGGTGGTCTGCGCGCCACCTCGTGGAAGACGCTGCTCGACGAGGACCCGGTCAAGTTGGTCTACGACGCGGTCAAGGGCATGATCCCGAAGAACCGACTCGGGCGCGCTCAGATGGGCAAGCTCTTCGTCTACGCCGGCGTCGAACACCCGCACGCCGCACAGATGCCCACCGCCTACGACACCTCGGCCATCCGCCGCGGCTAAGGAGAACACCCCGTGACCTCACCGCTCACCCAGACCACCGGTCGTCGCAAGGAAGCCGTCGCACGCGTGCGACTGCGTCCCGGTACTGGCACAATCACCATTAACAAGCGCGCCTTCGACAACTACTTCACCTCGGCGACGCACCGCCAGATGGTGATGGAGCCACTTCGCCTCATCGACGTCCAGCAGACCTACGACATCGACGCCACCATTGAGGGCGGCGGCGTAGCCGGTCAGGCCGGGGCGCTGCGCCTAGGCATCTCTCGCTCCCTCCTCGAGATCGACGAGGCCGTTCGTCCGGCACTCAAAAAAGCGGGATTGCTCACTCGTGACTCGCGCAAGAAAGAGACCAAGAAGTACGGTCTCAAGAAAGCGCGTAAGGCTCCTCAGTACTCGAAGCGCTAGATGTCAGGGACCGTGCGCTTCGGCACGGACGGCATTCGAGGGCGAGCCTCCGTCTACGTCACCAACGACCTCGCCTACCGGCTCGGTCGCGCCGTGGCATCGGTCTTCACGGTCAGCGCCTTCGTTGGCTTCGACACGCGCGAGAGCTCACCCCAACTGGCCCAGGCGGTGCTGGCCGGGCTGCGTGACGGCGGCGCCAATGGCGTCAACCTCGGCTACTTCACGACGCCGGGCGTCGCGGTCATCGCCCAACAACGAGGCGGCGTTGGCGTCGTCGTCTCGGCCTCACACAATCCCTACTACGACAATGGGCTGAAGGTCCTCGGTCTCGGCGGCGGCAAATTGGACTACGCGACCGAGCTCGCGGTCGCGGAGGCACTCAACCGTGCTAACTCGGCGCCGAGCGACACGTTCGACGATGTCGCCGTGGACCCCACGGCCGAGCACGACTACGCCCAGCACCTGCGTTCGTTGGTGCCGGGCGACATCTCGTCACTGCACATAGTGCTCGACTGCGCGAACGGCGCGGCCAGCCACGTGGCCCACGAACTCTTCGAGGGCACCGGCGCGCGCATCACGACGATCCACGACCGGCCGAACGGTCAGAACATCAACGAGGGTTGTGGTTCGACGCACATTGAGGACCTCGTGGCGCACGTCGTGCGCCTTGGCGCCGACCTCGGCCTCGCCTTCGACGGTGACGCCGACCGCCTGATCGCGGTCGACGCCCGCGGTCAGGTCCGTGACGGTGACGACCTGATGATGCTCTTCGCGCTCGACCTGTGGGAACGCGACAAGCTCGGTGGTGGTCTGGTCGTAACGTCGATGAGCAACCTCGGCCTGCACCGAGCGATGAAGGAGGCCGGCATTGAAGTCGTCGAGACCGACGTCGGTGACCGAAACGTCCTGATCGCCCTCGAGGAGCGGGGTTGGCTCTTCGGTGGTGAACAGTCGGGCCACTTGATCTTTCGCGCGCTGGCGCCGACCGGTGACGGTCAGTTGACCGGGCTGATGCTGGCCGACCTCATTGTTCGACGCGGTCCGCTCGCCGAACGGGCCGACGCGCTGTGGAGTCGATTACCACAACAACTCATCAACGTCGCGCGAGAACGATACGACGACGACGAGACGCAGCGACTGTTCGAAGAGCTTCGCCTCACCTACGGCGTCGACGGAGCCGACGTGCGACTGTTGATCCGTCCCTCGGGCACTGAGCCGGTTGTTCGCGTGATGATCGAAGCGCTCGACGCAGAGTTCGTCGACGTGTTCTCGAAACGTCTGAAGGAGTGCTTCACGGCGTAGCGCGCGCTCGGGGAGTGCAAAAGAGTCACGAGTAGGCTGGCCCCATGTGCGGCATTATCGGGGTCGTAGGATCCGACGACACGTTGGCGACACTTCTCGAGGGGCTCACGCGACTGGAGTACCGCGGCTACGACTCGGCCGGGATCGCGCTGGTGCGCGCCGGCCAGACCTGGCGGGCCCGTACCGCCTCGGGCACCGAATCGGTGACGGCGCTGAAGGAAGAGTGCCGCTCGGCGCCGACCGGCTTCACGTCGGGCATCGGCCACACCCGTTGGGCGACCCACGGCGCCCCCGAGGCCGTCAACGCCCACCCGCACCTCGACTGCTCGGGCAACATCGCCATCATCCACAACGGCATTATCGAGAATCACACGGAACTTCAAGGTGAACTCGAGGCGCGCGGCCACGTCTTCACCTCGGTGACCGACTCCGAGGTGCTCGCGCACCTCATTGAGGAGTCGCGGTCCCAGGGACTCGAGTTGATGGACGCGGTTCGCCAGAGCCTGCTGGTCGTGCGCGGCGCCTTCGCGCTCGCGGCCATGGACGCGAGCGAGGCGAACGTGATCGTCGCGGCGCGACGGATCTCGCCGCTCGTGGTCGGCACGGCGCCCGGCGTCACCTACCTCGCCAGTGACGTACCGGCAATCCTCGACCGGGCCACGAGTTTCTACGCCGTCAATGATGACGAGGTGGTCCGTCTCGGACCGGAGGGCTTTCGCGCAATCGACCTCGAGGGTGCCCCGGTGCGCCTGCACAAGCTGGCGATTGACTGGGACCTGGAGACGGCGCAGAAGGGCGGTCACGACGACTTCATGACCAAGGAGATCAACGAGCAGCCCGACGCCATCCGTGCGACACTGCTCGATCGGCGCCGCAAGGACGGCACGATCACCTTCGACGAGTTACGAATCGGCGACGAGGAGTTGCGCAACGTGAAGCGCGTCTGTATCGTCGCGGCCGGTACGTCGCACCACGCGGCGCTGATCGCGAAGTACGCCATCGAACGCTGGGCGAAGATCGTCGTCGACGTCGACATCTCGAGCGAGTACCGCTACCGCGATCCCATCGTCGAAATCGGCACGCTCATCATTGGCGTCTCCCAGAGTGGCGAGACAATCGACACGATCATGGCGTCGCGCGAGGCGCAGCGCCGTGGCGCGCACGTCGTGGCAATCACCAACATCGTCGAGTCATCGCTCGCGCGCGAGGCCGACGCCGTCATCTACACCCGGGCCGGTCTCGAAGTCTCGGTCGCGTCGACCAAGGCCTTCGTGGCCCAGGTCGCCGCGTTGGAACTTTTGGCCCTTCGCCTGGCCCAGCTGCGCGGCACGTTGCCCGAGTCCGAGATCGACGGACTGTTCCAGGGACTGAGCGCCGTGAGCGTCCAGGTCGCCACGGTGCTCGATCGACGCGAGAACGTCGAATTAATCGCGAAGGAGCTCATTGGCGCTCGCGACTTCTTCTTCATCGGGCGCCACGTTGGATTCCCGACTGCGCTCGAGGGCGCGCTCAAGCTGAAGGAGCTCACCTACCTACACGCCGAGGGTTACCCGGCTGGCGAACTGAAGCACGGGCCCCTGGCCCTGATTGAGCCGGGCGTCGTCGTGGTCGCCGTCACGACCGACCCCGCCATGCACGAGAAGATGCTTTCGAACCTGGCTGAGGTGAAGGCCCGCGGCGCCAGCGTCGTCGCCGTCGCGACCGACGACGATGAAAAGATTGAGGCCGTGGCGGACTTCGTACTGCGCGTGCCCGCGACCGAGCCCATGTTTACGCCAATGGTGGACGTAATCTCGCTCCAGCTCTTCGCCTACGCCATGGCCCGGGGACTCGGACGAAACGTCGACCGTCCGCGCAACCTCGCCAAGACTGTGACGGTCGAGTAGTGGCCACGCTCGGTGTCGGCATTGACATCGTCGACGTACCGCGCTTTACGATTGTCCTCGCGCGGCGTCCGCGCATCGTCGAACGCCTCTTCACGCCCGGTGAGCAACGCGACGCCCGGGGTCGGCCCGAGCGCTTGGCCGCGCGCTTCGCCGCCAAGGAGGCGGTCATGAAGTCGCTCGGCGTCGGGGCCGGCTCGGTGCCGTGGAAGTCGATTGAAGTGGAGCGGGCCCCCAGTGGTGCGCCCTCGGTACTGCTCCACGGCGCGGCGGCCGAACTAGCTGTCGAACGCGGCGTCACCGAGCTGCACATCTCGCTGACGCACACCGCGATGAGCGCGGCGGCGTTCGTGGTGACGAGCGGCCCGGACCCTCATGCCGGTTGAGGGCGTCCACCGTCCGGCCTGGGCCGAGGTCTCCGCGTCGGCCATTGCTCACAACGTCGCCACGCTGCGAGCCGTGCTCGCCGACAGCCTCTTCTGCGCGGTCGTCAAGGCCAACGGCTACGGCCACGGTGCGATGCTGGCCGCGACGGCGGCCCTCGACGGGGGCGCCGACGCGCTGGCCGTCGCCATTGTCGACGAGGGCATTGAACTACGCGACTTCGGGATCACCGCGCCGATCCTGCTGCTCGCCGAGATTGCGCCCGAGACCATCCCCGCGGCCTTTCGCCACCAACTGACAATCACGGTCGGCTCGCTCGACGGGGCCCAGCGCGCCGTCGCCGTCGCCGAGGAGATTGGCGGCGTCCACCCGGTCCACGTCAAGGTCGACACCGGCATGCACCGGATGGGCGTCGACCCGAGTGAGCTCGACGACGTTGTCGACGTGCTTCAACGCTCGCGCTCGATCGACCTCGCCGGCCTCTACACCCACTTCAGCGTGGCCGACGGATCGAGTGCGCACGACCGGGCCTTCACCCGGGGCCAGATCGATCACTTCGCACAACTCGTCGCGGGACTTCGCGCGCGCGGCGTCACCCCGCGACTCGTGCACCAGGCCAACAGCGCCGGTGCGCTCGGTTACCCCGAGTCGCGCGGCTCGATGGTGCGCATTGGTCTGGCGCTCTACGGCTACCTGCCTGAGGCCTGGCTGGCGTCGGTCCTCGAAGCGGGCGGCGCCACGTTGGTGCCGGCGTTGTCGCTCAAGGCCAAAGTGACGGCAGTTCGAAGGGTCGAGGCCGGCGAACGGCCGAGCTACGGGCGGCGCCGGGCGTTGGACGTCGCGTCGACGATCGCGACCGTGCCCTTTGGCTACGCCGACGGTTACCCCCGACGTCTCTTCGACGCCGGGGCGCAGGTCCTCATCAACGCGAAGCGCTACGAGTTGGCCGGGACCGTGACGATGGATCAACTCGTCGTCGACTGCGGCGACGACCCCGTGGAGATTGGTGACGAGGTCGTCCTGCTCGGACGACAGGGCGACGAGGAGATCTCCGCGGAGGAGTGGGCGGCGAAGGCCAACACCATCACCTGGGAGATCCTGTGCGGTGTCGGTGCTCGCGTGCCGCGGATCCTCGTCGACTGACCATGGTCAGCGATCAGCGTGACCTCAGCGAGCTCGCGACGTGCACGCGCTGTGACCTCTCGAAGAGCCGCCAACGCGTCGTCATTGGCTCGGGGCCCGCGCGAGCGGTGCTGATGGTGATTGGTGAGGCGCCCGGACGGAGTGAGGATGAGGGCGGGGAGCCCTTCATTGGCCGCAGTGGCCGGCTGCTCTTCTCGTTGATCGAAGAGGAGGTGGGACTGACCCGGGCCGAGTGCTTCGTCACGAACGTCGTGAAGTGCCGACCGCCGGCCAACCGGACCCCGACCCGCGTCGAGGTCACGACCTGTCGTTCGTGGCTCAGCGAGCAACTCGACGAGGTGCAGCCGTTGCTGGTCCTCGCGCTCGGCAACACGGCCGCGCGCTCGGTCTTCGCCTTTGCGGCGGGCATTGGTCTGACCCACGGGCGCGTGGTCGAACTCGGTGCGCGTCGGGGCCTCGCGACCTATCATCCGGCGGCCGCCCTGCGCGGTGGACGTAGCGTGGTCGACGTGATGCGCGCCGACCTCGCGATCCTCAAGGGCCTGGTGCCGAGTTGAGTTGGCGACGGGTCGCTACGACCAGTGACGAGACCGTGGCGGCCGGCGAGGCGTTGGCGCACG
>JAYVNV010000055.1:0-6348 GCA_043758265.1 Acidimicrobiaceae bacterium | reverse complement strand
CGGTCGCGCGAACGACCTGCTCCTCCTCGATTGAGTCCACCGAACCGAGCACCACCGCGCCGATGGTGTCTTCGTCGAGGTTCATCGCGAGCCCGAGCGTGCCGTCTTCGAACTCGAGTAGCTCATTGACCTTGGCGTTGGGCAGGCCCGAGACGCGCGCGATGCCGTCGCCGACCTCGACGACGCGTCCGACCTGCTCGGCGCCGATGGCCGGGTCGAACTCGGTCACATACTTGGTGAGTGCGTTGGTGATCTCGTCAGCACTAATGGTGAGCTCTGTCATCACAGTTTCCTTCTGCTAGTCATTTCGATTGATTGCGGATTCGTACAAGCGGCCCGACGAGAGGGCGTCGTGCAGGACCCCGAGGCGACCCTTCGTTGTCGCGTCGAGGCGCAGGTCGCCGATCTCGATCAACAATCCACCGAGCAACGATGGTTCGCGCGCGATCTGGAGCTCCACACTCTTGCCGGTCACCGACGTCAGCGAGGCCACCAGTTCGTCCTGGCTGGCCTGGTCGAGCGCGCGCGCGGTGTGGATGCGCGCGATGCGCCAATCACGTGCCTTGGCCACGTAGTCAACGAGGTAGTCGACACTCCCCGAGACGTCGCGTGGTCGTCCGCCCTCAATGACGTAGCAGGCGAGGGCCAACGTAACGGAGTGGACCTTGCCGTCGAGTAGTTGACGCGTGACGGCGAGACGGGCCCGCACCGGGGCGTCGCGGTCGGTCAAGAGACGACGCAGGTCGGCGTTATTGCGGATGTAGTGGGCCCACGTGAAGAGTTCGTGTTCGATCTGGGAGAAGTTCTCGGTGGTCACCTGGTCGAGCATCGCGTCGGCGTAGCCGCTCACTCGCTCGCGGGCGGCGAGGAGCCCGAGATTGGAGGCAACGATTGACCCATCCTCACTGACGCGGCGCGCATCGAGCGCCAACTCGGCAATGGCGTGCGGGACCTCTTGTGCGGGCGCCTCCACCGCGGCGTAGACCGCGAGGTCGAGCGCCGTCTCACTCACCTTGCCCTGGAGCAGCGCACGAAGCACCTGTCCGCGTGCCGTCGAGCGAACGGAGGTGTCGCTCAGCACGGCGTGAAGGTTGGCTTGACCCAGGATGGTCTGCTCGAGGGACGCGAGGTCACGAGCGACCGTGACGAGTGCGCCCGTATCGAGTGCGCCCAAACGGGCGGCCGCGTAACCTTCGAGCTTGGGCAGCATGATTAGCTAGCCGATCCTCGGGCCGCCTCGGTATTCAACGCGGCGACTGCCTCGTTGATGAGGTCCTGGTGGGCGGATTCGTCAACTTCTCGTCCGACGATCTTGGCGACGAGGTCGAAGACGATCTCACCGATTCGCGCCGAGGCCTCATCGATGGCGCGCTGGCGGGCGGTGTCGACCTCACTCGCGGCGCTCGCGAGGATCCGGTCGTACTCAACCTGGCCACGACCGACCGACTCGGCCTTTATTGAATCGGAGGTGGTCTGCGCCGCGGCGACGATTCCACGGGCCTGGTCGCGGGCTTCGGCGAGTACTCGCTGGCGCTCGTCGCCGGCCGCGGCGGCCTCGGCCCGTGCCGCGTCGGCCGCTGCCAGGGATTGACGAATCTTCTCCTGTCGATCTTCCATTGCCTTGTTGAGGGGCGGCAGAAGCTTCTTCGTGACGACGTAGAGAATCACACCGACGGCGACGAGTTCAGCGACGAACGTGCCGTTGGGGATGAGGAAGACTGACGTGCCAATCATCTCGTGGGCCCTTCTTTGTTAGTGATCGGACGCGTTCGCGTCCGTGATAGGGACGCGAAGCGAATGGACTATTGCTTTTGGAAGACGTAGACGAAGACGACCATGAACAAGAGGTTGATGAAGTACATTGCCTCCACCAGACCGACGGTCAAAAAGAAGTACTGACGGGCCTTGTTCTCGATCTCAGGTTGGCGGGCAATCGCGGCGATGGTCTGGCTACCGGCCAGACCGTCACCAATTGCCGCGCCGATCGCACCTCCACCCAGCGCGAGTCCGCCGCCGATGAGGGCACCGGCGATGCTGATCGCACCTTCGAGTGTCTGTGTTGCCATTTCTCTATTCCTCCTGGTTGGGGTTACTGCGTTGGTTCAAGTACGAGGGGATTAACTGCGACGCGCTCGACCTGGTGTTCTTCCTCGTGGCTCATGGCCATTCCGAAGTAGATGATTGTGAGCAACATGAAGATGTAGGCCTGGATGACCCCGATCGCCAGGTCGAACGGCTTCCAGAAGATCTCGAAGGGCGCGAGCGCGAGGGGCGCGAGCGCCGCCACAACGACGATCATCAGCCCACCCGAGAAGAGGTTGCCGAAGAGACGGAAGGTCATCGTGATCGGTTTGGTGACTTCTTCGACCAGATTGATTGGCGTGAGCGCGGTGTAGGGCTTGGTGTAGTGGCGAAAGTAGCCCTTGAAGCCGCGTACTCGAAACGACTCGACATGGACCCAGATGATGACGAAGAGCGCCATGGCGAGGGGCAAGTTCACGTCGCTCGTCGGCGCGGGCAGGATCTCACCGGACTGACCGGGGTGCATGGCCGAGGGGATGAAGCCAATCCAGTTGCAGATAAGGATGAAGAGGAACATGGTGACGCCTACGGGAACGAAACGACGACCTTGGGGGCCAATCGCCGAATCGGCGAGGTCGTTGACCTGCTCAACGAGCAGCTCCCAGACGAGTTGCAGCTTTCCGGGCACGCCACTCGTGACCTTCGAGCGCATGCGAAAACCAAGGGCTAAGAAGATGATCATTGCCAGGGCCGTCGACATCAAGATGTCGTAGTCGAGCGTGAGACCGAGAAACGTGAGGTGGGGATGGACGCCGACTTCGATTGTCTTCGCCGCGAACAGCATCTTCACTCAAGTCCTCCCTGGCCGGCCACGACTCTCATCACGTTGAAAACGTACACAATTTGGTAAATCACGAGCCCCGACACAATACCGATTCCCAGGGGAGGGTAGAGGAACATGGAGCCAATCACGACCAGGGTGAGGGTGGCCAGGCGACCGAGGGTCTTGCCGCCCAGCTGGCGACGAACGGCCTTGGTGCTCTGCTCGCCGCGCAACTCCACGTGGGCGGCCTGACGATCCAGGAAGCGAAGGTTGAGAATCGCGAGGGCGACGCCGATCACGACGCCCCACGCGGCCAACGGGGGAGCGATAAAGAGCGCGACGATGAATCCCACGGTTCCAACGATGATGGCTGAGAGTGTGGTTCGGCGCAGTAGGCGCGGCAGTGTGTTGGCGGGGAGGTTATCTAGCACGTGCAATGGGTTTCTAAAGGAAACGCCGGACTTGCTTCACTACGCTTACCACGGCGGCAACCGTTCCTAATGCTAACCCGATTAACAGACCCCCCGGTGCGCTGCCCCACGAGTGGTCGGCCCACAGCCCCAGTGCGAGTCCGATGCCAATCTCAATCGCCGCGGCGAGTCCCATTGACGCGAACGCAACGGCGCCCGGCAGGTCACGCACCGGTTGTTTTGCCTGTTCAGGGCTGATTGGGGCGACGTCGTCGTCGTACTCGCTCAACGCGTCACACTCTCGTTGGCCCGTTCGGCCTCCTCGCGCTTGGAGTAGAAGCGGCTGACGAAGGGACTGAACCAGGTGAAGAGACCAATGAGCAAGAGGCCGACAACGAGCGGGATGAAGACGCTCGCCTGCGTGTCGAACAGCGGGAGCAGCACGAAGCCGCAGAGGAGGGTCGTCCAGAGCCACAAAATGACGACGGTGCGCCTATGGCCGTGGCCGAGGCGCATCAGTCGGTGGTGGATGTGGTTCTTGTCCGGCGTGTGGAAACCCTGACCCGACGCCGTGCGACGAACGAAGGCCCACACGGCGTCGATGAGTGGCACGCCGAGGATGAAGACTGGGATCAGCAGCGGCGCGAAGAAGAAGAACGTCACGCCACTCGCGGGGGGCGTGCGCCCGCCAATCACCATGGTCGAGGCACTCATCAAGAGTCCGAGCATCAAGGCGCCCGCGTCGCCCATGAAGAGCTTCGCGGGATGGAAGTTGTCGCGCAAGAAGCCGAGGCAGATGCCGCAGGTCAACGCGGCGATGAGCGGCCCGACGTTGGTCGTCGGCAGTAGGCCGAGGTCTTCTAAGCGCAGCCCGTAAATGCAGAGCGTGCCCGAGGCAATGGCGACGATGCCGCCGGCGAGGCCGTCCAGGCCGTCGATGAGGTTGACGGCGTTCGAGAGCGCGAAGACCCAGAGGGCCGTGATGATCGGCAACACCGAGGGTCCGAGGACGATGAAGCCGGCGAAGGGCAGTTTGAGCTGGTACATCGTGCAGCCGCTGAAGTAGAGGATCGACGCGGCGAGGAACTGACCGGCGACCTTGGCCGGGGCGCTCATCTCACGAAAGTCGTCGAGCACGCCGACGACGAAGATGACGCCGGTCGCGAGCAGCACGCCCATCATCTCGTGCGAGGAGAGAATGACGCTGCGCAACGACGGGATCGCCAGGGCGCTGAGCAACGCCACGCTGAAACCCACCAGCATCGCCGCTCCCCCGCCGTAGGGGGTGACGACCTGGTGGACCTTTCGCTCGTCGGGCTGCGCGGTGTAGCCAACGCGAAGCGCGATCCTGCGCGCGGGGATGTTGGCGAACAGCGTGACCACTACGCCAACGACGACCACCACGGCGTAGGCGACGATGTTGTGCATCTACAGCTTGGTGAAGGTGCCGTACGGATTGAAGTCACGACAGAGCGACGCCACGTCGTCTCTCACCTTGGCAATCACTGCCTCGTCGCTACGTTGGCGTAGCGCGCGCGCCATGAGTGCGGCGATTCGCTCGAACTCGCGCTCTTTCATGCCGGCCGTTGTCTGGGCGGCGGTGCCAACACGTAGACCTGACGTGATGAACGCGCTGCGCGGGTCATCGGGGATGGTATTGCGATTGGTCGTGATCCCGGCGCGGTCGAGGACCTCCTGGGCCACCTTGCCCGTCAACTCGGCGTCGAACTCTCGGAGGTCGACGAGCACCATGTGGTTCTCGGTGCCGCCCGACACGTTGCGGAACCCCTCGGTGGCGAGGGCGGCGGCGAAGGCCTTGGCGTTCGCGACAATCTGCTCGGTGTAGACCGCGAAGCTCGCCAACGACGCCTCCTTGAACGCGACGGCCTTGGCGGCAATCGAATTCTCGAGCGGTCCGCCCTGTTGACCGGGAAAGACGGCCGAGTCGATCTTCTTCGCGTGCTCTTCACGACAGAGAATCGCTCCGCCGCGGGGACCTCGAAGGGTCTTGTGGGTCGTGAAGGTGACGACGTCGGCGTAGGGCACGGAGTTGGGGTGTGATCCGCCAGCAATCAATCCCGCCACGTGGGCCGAATCGAACATCAAGAGTGCCCCGATCTCGTCGGCGATCTCGCGAAAGGGCACCGGGTCGATCCGGCGAGCGTAGGCCGTCGCCCCGGCGATGATCATTTTGGGGCGGTGCTCGAGGGCCATGTCGCGCACGTTGTCCAAGTCGATCAACTCACCGGGGTTGTCGGGTTCGTCGCAGCGCGAAGTGACGCCGTAGGAGACGAAGTGCCACCACTTGGACGTGATTGAGGCCGGCGACCCGTGCGTGAGGTGGCCACCATGATCGAGGCGCATCGCGAGGATCGTGTCGCCGGGCTCGAGGAGCGCCTGGTACACCGCGAGGTTCGCGTTGGCGCCGCTGTGGGGCTGCACGTTGGCGTGATCGGCGCCGAAGAGGGCGGTGAGGCGTCGCCGGGCGAGGTCCTCGACCTCGTCCACGATCTGATTGCCGCCGTAGTACCGGCGCCCCGGGTAGCCCTCGGCGTACTTATTGGTGAGTACCGAGCCCGTCGCGGCCATCACCGCCGGTGACGCGAAGTTCTCACTGGCAATCAGTTGCAACGTCGTTGTCTGGCGATCCCACTCGCGCGCGAGCAGGGAGGTCATCTCGGCGTCGTCGGGGATCCAGGCGTCAAACGGGGAAGGGGGCACTGCGTTACCTTTCGTTCGATCTAGAGCGACCGTCGAGCGCGTCGATCTTGGCAATCCGCTGGTCGTGGCGGCCCGGAGCGGGCGCCGCCTTCAACCAGGCGTCGAGGGCGTCAATTGCGACGACCGCGCCGGTGGTACGCGCACCGAGACAGAGAACAGTGGCGTGATTGTGCTCGCGTGCGAGGCGCGCGGTCGTCACGTCGTGCACCACAGCCGCGCGCACACCGGCGATCTTGTTAGCGGCGATCGCGACGCCGATGCCGGTGCCGCAGATCGCGACGCCGAGCTGCGCGTCCCCTGAGACGACCGCGCGGCCAACGGCGGCGGCGAAGTCGGGGTAGTCGACTGAGACGGTCGCGCTATCGGTGCCCA
>JAYVNV010000054.1:0-6407 GCA_043758265.1 Acidimicrobiaceae bacterium | reverse complement strand
GACGTCCGCGCATCCAGCGGCGCTCCCTCACTTCCTCGCGGCCCTCATCAACCCCGCGTCGCCTCAGTATCGCCACTTCCTCACGACCACGCAGTTCGCCACGCAGTTCGGCGCGTCGCAGTCCCAGGTCAGCGCCGTTCGTAACTACCTTTTGGGCTACGGACTCCACGTCGGATCTTTGAGCAAGGGCCGCGTCGTACTCCACGTACGCGGCACCACGACCAACATCGCGCACGCCTTCGACACGACGCTCGTGACCGTTCGTCGACCCGACGGCGTGCTCGCCGCACAGTTCAGGTCCACCGCTTCGATGCCGGCACAGTTGGCTAAGAACGTTGCCGGCATCGCTGGACTCTCGACGGTGGTGCAACCATCCACGAGTTTCGTCGCGCCACACCTATCGGCCAAGGTCAGCCTCCCAACCACGTGCCACTACGACGGCGGCGAGACGACGAACACCCCCAACGCACTCGGCGGCTACACCCCGTTTCAGCAGGCCAAGCTCTACGGCTTGGATACGGCGGCGGCGAACGGCCAGACCGGCGTCGGTCAGACGATCGCCCTGTACGAACTCAGCCCCTACGACCCGGGCGACCTCGCCACGTACGTCAAATGCTTCGCCCTGACGCCGAGCGTCTTCCCGGTCAAAGTCGATGGTGGGCCGACCGGCAGTTTGGACAATGAACCGACCCTCGACATCGAAGAGGCGGCCGCGCTGGCCCCGGGCGCGAAGATTGCGGTCTACGAGGGTCCAAACAACGCCAGCGGTCCGATTGACGTCTATCAAAGAATCGCCGACGACAACACCGCGACGATCGTCTCGACCTCTTGGGGAACGTGCGAAAGCGACCCCCAGGGCGACCCCGCGGCTGAGCAGCCGATCTTCGAACAGATGGCGGCTCAGGGCCAGACGGTAGTGTCAGCGGCCGGTGACACTGGCTCGTCGGACTGCAACGGCGTCACCAACAACAAACTCGCGGTGGACGACCCCGCCTCCCAGCCCTACGTGACCGGCGTAGGTGGACTCACGGTGAATTCAATCAGCCCACTGAGTCAAACGGTGTGGAATGACGGGAAAGGCAACGCCAATTCCGGCGCCGGAGCCGGCGGTGGCGGTATCTCGAATCTCTGGTCGCGTCCAACGTGGCAGGTGGCACCGGGCATCGCGTCGAACCAACTGAATCGATCGGTGCCCGACCTCTCCGTCATGGCCGACCCGTCTACGGGATTCATTGAGTACTTCACCGGGTCGAGCGCGGGCGCCTGCACGCAGAACTGCGGCGCCGGATGGAGCACCATCGGCGGCACGTCAATCGGTTCGCCATTGGTCAGTGCACTGGTAGCCGTCGCGGCCCAAGGCTGCATGGTCAAGCGACTCGGCTTTATCAATCCCTCACTGTACGCAATGGCGAGCACTGGCTTCGTCGACGTCGTCAGCGGCGGCAATGACCTCTTCGGTGTCGGCGGCTATAACGCGGGTCCCGGCTACGACTTCGCTTCGGGTCTCGGTAGCCCGAACGGTGCGGCGTTCCTCGCGGGACTCTGTCCGGCGAAGTTTGACCCGTCCAAGAGCGCCTTCGCGCTCTCATCGAAGAGCTCCACCGTCACCGGACCCGAGATCGCCATCTCAGCGACACTGCGCGACACGAACAACCTCGCGCTCACCAACGCGATCGTCAACGTGTCAGCGACGAGCATTGGCACTGGCTCGGTCGGCCGCGTTGAAATCAATGGCGACCGTTCAAGCATCACGACGAGTGGCAACGCCACCTACAACGTCGCGACCGACAGCACTGGCACGTCGACATTCAACCTGTCAACGACCGAGCCGGGCCAAGTGACGTTCATCGTGAGCTACAAGTCACAGACGATCTACAAGAACACGATCAATTTCACGGCGTCCGCGGTGACGTCGGCCGTGCCCGGTCGTGCGTCAATCGCGACGCTGACGTCACTGATCGGCGGTTTCGAGCTCAGCGTGAGAGCGCCGTCCCGCAACGGCGGAAGCGCGATTACCGCGTACCAGTACTCCTTGAGTGGTGGCGCCAAGTGGATTTCACTCACGAAGCGGTCTACTTCAATCAAGGTGAGCAATCTCATCAAGGGTAGGGCCTACCGCGTGACGGTTCGCGCCGTCAACGCAATCGGTGCCGGCGCGGCGTCGTCAGCGAAGTCCGTGATCACGCGTAAATAGAACGACAACGAGGTCGTAGTAGTTACTGACCAAGAGTGAATTCATCGCACCCCTAGACTTGACCAAGGTGGGGGCGCACGACGCATTGGGTTTTCCCAATTAAGGACACTGTGAAACTTCGACGGGTGGTGCTTTTAGCGATCGTGGTGCTAGCGAGCATCACGCTCGGGAGTACCTGGTCGCGTGGCGCCACTGCGTCCGGGCCGGCCGGCCGGCCAATCTTTCAGTTCATTAATTCAGGCACGGGCCCGCTCCCGTGGAACGCCCACTCGCTCGAAAGCTCGATTAACCACACGACGATGCTGGGCGGACCCCACGCAGTGAGTAACGCCACCGAGGGAGTGCTCGCCTACCGGACGAACCGTAATCACCTAGCGCTCTACACACAGAGTTTGACGGCGCACGACTGGACTGACTTCTCCACCCCGGCGAACAGTCTTCCGGCGCCGTCAGCTGATCCGCTGCCCTTCTTCGATCCGTCGGGCAACGTCGACCTGTTGTACATCGACACCGACGCCCACCTCATCCTGCTGAGCAGAAACGATCCGATCACTCGGCTTTGGCACAACCTTCGCCTAAGGTCGGCGTGGCGGCCCTACGTCGCGACCGACCTCAGCACGCTGAGCGGCGTCACCGCCGCGAACGGCCTCGCCAGCATCCTGGTGAACGGCCTGAGTGCCAACATCGCCTTTCGAACCTCCGTAAACAACATTGAAGTACTCCAACTCGGTTGGGCGAGCGCCCACCCGGTCCCCTTCCTCACCTCGTCCCCGGGCACGGTCGTCGTGAACGCGGTAAAGGCGCCACCGCCAGTCACGACGACCACCAAGCCCGCCACGACGACGACCAAACCCGTCACGACCACAACGAAGGCCGCCACGACGACCACTACTCTCAAACCGGGCGGCACCACGACGACAACCAAACCCGTCACCACGACGACCAAGGTCACGACGACAACCATCCCTCCGTCGAGCGTGGCAGTGGCGAGTGACCCAATCGTGCTGCCCGGCGTCACGGCCACGTTCGCGACGACCACGAATCAAGGCGACGTGCTCATCTTCACGAATACCGGCGCGACGCTCGGTGGTTGGTCTTATCTCGACGTCACAAAGTTGACCCTCGCGCCCAAGGTGGCCGGCACCCTCGCCATGACGTACAACACTTCGACCGCCGACGTCGCGAGCCTGACGAGCACCGGTCATGTCGAGCTGTTCTCAACGCCAGTGAGCGCCTCAAACCCCGCCATCCAAGGACACGTTGCGATTGTCTCACCTCCGCGTTGGAGTGCACTCGACGTAACCAGCGGCGCCCTCGGCGCGCCACCACTCAGTGGTTCACTCTTCTTAAGCGCCACCGCGACGCAACTCACGATTGACGGTCAGGCCGCGAACTGGGGCGATCTCTTCGCCATTACCAACACACCGGGGCTCGCGACGTGGACGGCGACTGACGTTTCGGTCACTGCCGGCAGTTCCGCACGAACCGTCGGCGGCGTCGTGACCGGTATTCAGCTCGGCACTACGCTCACGCTCTACGCGGCGGGCGTCAGCGCGCCACCGCCTCAGGGCGTGGGCGTGTACGCCATCCCGTCGTCCAAGTGGAGCAAGGCCATCAGCGACGGGTGGCCCATTGTCAGCGAGACAGGCGCTCTCGGCACGCAGAGCGCGCCATGGGTCGGTTTCACCTCAACCGGGAGCGTTGCTTCGTCGCCGGACTTCTTCATGGGCCAAAGCATCTACAACTCGCACAAGCGCGTGACCTGGCTGTCCTTTTGGACCGCGAGCGGGCCAATGAAGTCCGAAGTTCAAACACCCTCGGCGTACTACGACCACGGGTACGCGGCCGGCCGGTGGGTGGCCACACAGATTGATCAATACCGTTCGCTCGGGGTCGGTCTGAAGCCTGATTGGGTCATATTCGACCCGGAGGGCTACCCGGATAATCACTCGGGACTCGACGCACCCGGTGGTTCGTCAGCGGCGACAATTGCGAAGTACGCCACCTACTGGAGCTCAATGCTGAAGGGTTGGTCGGACGGCATTGCGTCGGTCGACCCCCAGCTCAACGCCGGCGTCTACGCCTCGCAGTCCGAGTACCGGAACTACAAACTGGCTACTGAGTCGATGCCGGTCTTCGTCGCGGTCGCTTTCGGCGGCGGGGGACCGCTCCCCGTTGCCGGTGCCAGCGGTAGCAACATCCGTGGCTTCATCTCCTTCAGCGCTACCTGCACGCCGGAAGCGACCTTGAGGGCCGAGGAGGCGACGTTACTCAACCCCCCGTGGTCGGGCCAGTTCAACACGTTGCAGTTCAACGCCGGCGTGTACTGTCCTCCGAGCACGCCATAGTCTTGGTCTATGAGCGACGCGACCGACTCCCCCAGCGACAAGGTTCAGGACTTGCGCAACCGCCTGAAGCACCTCACGCAGCCGCTCGTGGACTCGCTCGACTCGAAACTTCGTGAACAGGTCGACCGACGCGTCGACAATCGCGTCGACGAGCGCATGGAGGAGATTGTCGACGAGGTGATTGCGGCGAGACTGGCGGTCATCGAACGAGCAATCGCCGGTCTCGACCGTGCCCTGCGCGATCTCCAGGAGCGCAACGATTAGGGCAGTTTTTCGCCCGTCGACTCTCGGGGCCGTTCACGGTCGTGACGAATCGCCCAGCGAATCGTCAGTACCGCGAGCACCAGCGTCGCCACGACGAAGAACGAAAAGACAACGATGAACACGAGCTCACGCTAGGTCCGTGTCACACGGGTGCGCAAGAGTTCTGTCATGACCTCTGTCCTTGATTCCTCCCCGGTCAGTGTGATCGACGCGCTTCGTGGGGACCGATCGACCAGGCCGGCCGCCGACTCGACCAGCGGCGCCGGACTTCGCTCACTGTTGGAGGACGGCATTTACGAAGTGCTCGGCGCGGCCGCACTGCCAGCGCCAATCGTCGTGCGTCCGTCGTCACTTCGCCAGCCCCGTTGGACCGCTGACGCCACGGGATCGTCCCACGGTCGGCTTCGTGGGGTGCTCGTAAATCAGATTCTTCGTCTCTTGAGTGTGGGGATGTCGGTCGACCACGCGTTCGATGACGCCGTAAGTGCGTGGCGGGGCGAGGTCGGAACCAACGAGCTGATCGACCAACTTGACCGACTCGACGGCGATGAACGCGCTCGATTAGCGACCGACGTCAGCGCGCACTGCGTTACGTTGCGTCGGTCACTGGGGACCATCTCTCCGCACTGGTCGCCGCGCAGCGCCCTGCGTACGACCCAACGCCTCGCCGGTGGCAGTGTCATCCTTCGTGACGTCATTGATCTCATGATTGGCACGTTGGACTCCGACGTGGCCTCCGTCGCCCTCTTCGACGTCACCACTGCGCCCCTCGGCGAGGGGGCCGAACGTGCGATGCGCTACCACGCGCTCACCCAGACACTTCGTTCATCTATCGTGCCGCTTCGCACGTGCACCTTCTCGACCGCCACCGGCGAACTGTGGATTCGTGACGTCGACCAAGAACTCCTTAACCGCAGCGCCCACGAAGTCCTGGCCTGCGTCAGCGATCAGTGGAATCTTCGATGACCACACTGCTCCACCGACGTCTCACCAGTACGCAGGTAAACCAGCTCATTGACCAAGCACCCGATGAGCTAGTGACCCTGACCGACGATCACCGTCGCTCTCTCGCCACGCGCTTTCGCGCGGTCGCGTTGTCCCACCATCGCCGTCTGGACGCGTGGGCGGTCGAGCGAGCGGGCCAGGTAAGCGATGACTTTCGTTGGTCGCCGGTGACCGCACGTCGGGTACTCGGTAACGCCGCCCTGCGCAGGCTCCGTGAGCAACCCCACGCCAGCGCGACCGACGCCGTGCGCGACGAGTTGGTTGAGCACATGCTTCGCGCGACGTCGGGTCACGCCCGCCCCGGTTCGTTATCCTCGTGGCTGGCGTCGGCGCCGCACCCGGTGATCGGTCTAGTCACCTGCGAAGCGGTCAACTGGACGACCCAGCTTCTCGAAATCGCTCAGGAACTGAGTACCCCGTGGCAGGTCGCACTCAGTGACGCCTACTACGACGTCGCCTCGGCCCAAACTACGTTGCGGGGCCGCCGCGACCTCGTGGTGCAACGCGCCGCAACGCGCGTGGTGATCCGTGTGCGTTGCGGCGCGCCGGGAAAGAGCGCTGGACCTGGGCTGCGCGCCGACCTGACGATCGACGCC
>JAYVNV010000053.1:0-2001 GCA_043758265.1 Acidimicrobiaceae bacterium | reverse complement strand
GAAACGATCGCACTAAAGGCATTGGGACTTGTGCGCTCGTTCACATGAGCGCACGCACAGCGACTTCAATACACGCCACGTCCAGCTCATAGATTGGTCTAACGCTCGAGGCGGGGTCGTTGCGCTCTGAAAGAATTCTCAGGCGGAGTCGGTGGCGGCGGGCGCTATTTGATCGGGCCAGATCTCGCGCGCCGCGATCGTTTTCGAGTTATCGCTCATGCCGGCGTTCCACCAACTGTGCGACTTCGCCGAACCATCGGACGTCGATCCGGCACGCTGTTCGGCGTTAATCACTCCCAGAATCGCATTGATCAGCGCCAGGTGGGTGAGCGCCTGAGGGAAGTTGCCAAGGTGCCGCGACGTCGTCGGGTCCAACTCCTCGCCGTAGAGACCGAGGGTGCTCGCGACGCCGATGAGCTTTTCGCAGTGCATCCTCGCGCGATCAAGCTCACCAATCGCCACCAGCGCGGAAACGAGCCAAAACGAGCAAACAGTGAAACTGCCCTCACGTTCTCCGTCAAATCCGTCGTCGGTCATCTCAGGCCGGTAGCGGTATACGAAGGCTCCGTCGGTGAGGTCGTCGGAGATCGCGAGAACTGTCTCACGTATTCGTTCGTCGCTCGGTGGAAGGAAACCGAGCATTGGTAATACCAGCAACGACGCGTCAAGATCCTCGCTTCCGTATGACTGGGTGAACGATCCGCGTTTGCCAATTGCGTTCTCACAGATATCGGCGTGGATTACCTTGGCCTCATTGGCCCACTGCGCAGCGCGCTTTCTTTCACCGCGCAGTGTCGCAAGGCGCGCGCCGCGATCGACCGCGACCCAGCACATCACTTTGGAGAACGTGAAGTGACGCGGTTCGCCGCGAACTTCCCAAATGCCACGATCGGGTTCACGCCAAGAATTGAGAGCGGTCTCAACGGCCTGCACGACGATACGCCACGAACGCTCGCTGAGCGAGTCTCTTGAGCGGGTGTGCTCGTAGATGCAGTCGACGATGGCGCCGAGGATGTCGAACTGTGTCTGATTGTACGCGCCATTGCCAACGCGCGCGGGCTGGCTCCAGACGTAACCGGTGAGGTGACTTAGTTCCTGTTCGATGGGGCAGTCACCGCCGTCGACGGGGTAGAGCACTTGAAGATTTCGTCGCACCTTTGGTCCGGTCGTGCCGTCACTGCCCGGCGCCGGTTCGAGAACATCGCCCAGAAAGGCAAGAAAGTCATCGGCCTCGGTATTGAAGCCCAGCGCGTGCAGGGCCCGCAGCGCGAAGGCGGTATCACGGATCCAGGTGTAGCGGTAGTCCCAATTACGCGAACCACCAAGGTTCTCGGGGAGTGATGTGGTCGGTGCGGCGAGGAGTGCTCCTGTTGGGGCGTACGAAAGCCCCTTCAATGTCAAGGCACTTCGCTGAAGAAGTTCGCGCCATGGGTGATCGGGGAACCGACCGCCGTCGATCCAACCGCGCCAGAACCGCGAGGTCTCGCTCTTTAATCGGTCGACCTCCTCTTGCGTACTGGGAAGCGGCGTGTCGGTCCAGCTCATCACGACGAAGCATGATTCACCCTCCACCAATCGATGTCGAGCGCGAATGGCTCGGCCCTCTATGCCAAAACGCATGTCACCTGAGAGAGTAATTCGATTGAACTCGTCATTTGAGGTCGAGACACGGTCATAGGTTGCCCCGGCGTACTCCCACTCGGCGTCAACGCGTCCGTAGTTGAAGGACGGCTCGCACGTCAGCAAGACGTCCACACTGCCGTGGAGACACTTCGCGGTCCGCACGAGCACGTGGCGCGCATCGGAGTCACCCGGCGTGCGCTTCTGAGAGGCCTCTCGCTCACCCGTCCGATACCAAGGTCCGATTGCTAGGAAGTCGTTGACCTCCAGCCAGCCACTGCGGGTCTGCCACGTCGTCGAAAGCACCATTGTGCCCGGTAGGTATTGGCGGTGCGCTGGCACGGCACTCTCGACGGGGGCCAGTCGAAAAGATCCCGCCGC
>JAYVNV010000052.1:0-6434 GCA_043758265.1 Acidimicrobiaceae bacterium | reverse complement strand
CCCTGGCGGAGGAGGTGGGATTTGAACCCACGGAAGGTTGCCCTTCACACGATTTCCAATCGTGCCGATTCGGCCGCTCTCGCACTCCTCCTCAATTCCGGCGTCCACAGTTGTTAAATGAATGCCGGCTCGCAAGGCTACCCGAGTCGCGTCACGGCGTTCTCCGGTAGCCTTTTCTACGCCGAGGTCCACAGCAGTGGTCGGGTCCCGTGCGACGACCGTTTGTGAACCGAGTCAGGGGTGGAAGCCAGCAGCTCTCAGCAGATTGTGTCGGGTGCCACGGATCGCCTGACCACTGCTTTGGACCTCGGCACCTAGTACCCCGCCGTTAGCATGCGTCCATGGCCAAAGGCTCACCAACCCCCACTTCGATCGACGGCGTGACGTCGCTGTATCGTCGCTTCCGGCCGGGCCGTTTCGCCGAACTTCGAGGCCAGGACCACGTTGTACGGGCCTTGCAGGGGGCGGTGAAGAACCAACGGGTTTCGCACGCCTATCTCTTTTCTGGTCCGCGTGGCACTGGGAAAACAACGACAGCGCGCATCCTCGCCAAGGCCCTCAACTGCGAACACCCGCTCGACGGTGACGCCTGCAACGCCTGCAACAGTTGCGTGGCGATTACGAAGGGAACTTCCCTTGACGTCACCGAACTCGACGCCGCCTCAAACAATGGCGTTGACGACATTCGTGACATCACGGCCGGCGCGTGGCACGGAACGCCGGGAAGTTGGAAGGTCTACATCTTCGACGAGGTTCACCAGCTCTCCAAAGCTGCGTCGGCCGCACTGTTAAAGACATTGGAGGAGCCACCGCCGCACGTGATCTTCGTCCTCGCTACAACCGACCCTCATAAAGTCATCCCAACGATCCGTTCGCGCACCCAGCACCTCGAGTTCCGTCTCCTCGCGGGTGAGACCCTGAGCACGCTTCTGCACGACGTTGAGTCGGCGGCCGGACTCAGTGCCGACGACGCAACAATCGAGGCGGCCGTGCGGCTCGGACGAGGCTCGGCCCGCGACGCGCTGAGCGCCCTTGACCAACTCATCGCCACCGGTTCGATCAGCGAGACACAACCGGAGTTCGACGCCCTGTTTCACGCCCTGGTCAGTGCCGACGCGGTCGAGGCGTTGACGTCGCTCGCGGTCTTGTCGCGCGAAGGTTGGGACCCCGAGCAGCTGGCCGAGAACTTCGCGGCGGAAGTGCGTCAGGTCTTCTTGCTCCAGGTCGCCCCCGAGGTCGCCGACGCCGTCGACGCCGATCGTCAGCGACTGACGCAGTGGGGGAGTGAACTGGGACTTGCGCGCACCGTGCGCGTACTCGAGACCCTTGGGCGAGCGATGCGAGAGATGAAGAGCGCCCCGGAAAAAATCGTCATTCTCGAGGTCGCCATGGTCCGTCTCGCAAAGCCCGAACTGGAGCACACTTTCGAGGCGCTCGATGAGAGAGTGACCCGTCTCGAGCGTGAGGGAGTTCGCCCCAGCGTCGTAGCGAGCGCGCCCTCGCCACCGACGCTGCTTCGTCCCATCGGGTCACTGGCGGCGATGAAATCGCCGCCACCACCGCCGCCACCACCACCGCCACCGCCGCCGCCACCGCCAGCGATTGAGGCTGCCGCAGAGGTCGTAGCGGAACCGCCGATCGAGCACGTCGTCGAAACGTCGCATTCTGCCAAGGGCGAGGATGGCGTGCTCGACCTCGACGACGTCCGCGCCCGATTCGTGGAGCGCGTCATACCCCACACGTCGCGAGCGGCGCAGTTGCTCCTTAAATCGGCGCAGCTTCGCTCCCTCGACGGCACCCATCTCACGATTGCGTTGCCCAGCGAGGAGATGCGTCAGAACACCGAAATGTTCGCGCAGGGACTGAAGGGTGCGATGGACCATGAGTTCAAGACGCCGCTGCAGATCACGTGGGCGGTCGATCCTGCGTTGACCCACGCGGCGGCCGCGTCAACACCACGACCGGCCCAGGTTGATCGCGGTATTGAGCGCGAAGAGAGCTACTCGCCCGACGAGTCGGTCGTGGTGGTTGATTCGGCCGGTGAGCACCTCATCACTGAGATGTTCCCGGGCGCCACGGAGGTTCCGTGACCTACCCACCGCCCCTCCAGGCCGTGGTCGACGAACTCGGCCGCTTCCCCGGCGTGGGGCCAAAGTCGGCACAGCGCATCGCATTCTGGCTCATGCGCCAGCCCAGCGAAGACGTGGCCCGACTGGCGCTCTCGATCGAGGAGATGAAGACCAAGCTGTCGTTTTGCGAACGGTGCTGCAACATCGCCGAGACGGGTGGCCTCTGTCCGATCTGCGCGGACGACCGTCGCGATCAGACCACTATCTGCGTGGTGGAGAACCCGCCCGACGTCGTGGCGGTCGAACGATCGGGCGCGTTCCATGGCACGTACCACGTGTTGCACGGTGTACTGAATCCGCTCGAAGGCATCACCCCCGATCGCCTCCGGATCCAGGAACTGATCCTGCGACTGCACGGTCCGGTGAAGGAGATAATCCTCTGCTTCAACTCCAACGTCGAGGGTGACGCAACAGCGATGTACCTCAGTCGACTCCTGCACGTACCGGGGCTCGTGGTGTCCCAACCGGCCAGTGGCCTGCCGGTCGGAGGCGATTTGGAGTTCGCCGACGACCTCACGCTCGGGCGCGCAATTGACGGTCGTCGGATTCTGACTGATTAGGCGAAGCGAATGACGCAGAGCAACCCGGCGACGAGGCTGTAGACCCCAAAGGGTATGAGCGTCTTGGTCGTGAACCACCGAGTGAGGAACCGTACCGAGATCAGCGCTGTAACCATGGCGCACAACGACCCCACCAGCGTCTGCACTCGAACGCCGTCACCCAACGGCCCCAACAGGTCCGGGAGCTTGTAGAGACCGGCCAGCAAGATGACCGGCGTTGCGAGCAGGAACGCGAAGTTGGCGGACTCTTCGTGGTCCAGTCCGCTCATGAGGCCCGACACCATCGTGATGCCACTGCGCGAGATACCGGCGAAGAGGGAGAAAATCTGCGAGCAGCCGATTCCTAGGGCACCCAACGGCGTCATCGACTCGATTCTTCCAAAGGCGACGTGCCGGCCACTGTTTCGCCGCAGCTGTTCGCCAACGAGAAGAATCACCCCGTTGATTGAGAGGAAGATCGCCGCGGAGAGCGGCTTGGCGAAGAGGACGCGCAGCTTGTGCTCGAGAAGCACTCCGGCGATGCCCACCGGAATCGTAGCGATCGCCAGGACGAAGAGCAGTCGATAGTTGGCGTCGATTTCGGGGTCGCCCAAGCGCCACAGCGAGCTGACGCCGTGCTCGCGCGTGGCGCCTAGTTGCTTCCAGAGGCCGCGAAAGAGTGCGATCCACGTCGATCGGTAGTAGATGATCAAAGCGATCGCGGTACCGACGTGCAGCCCCACGATGAACGCGAGGAAGAAGGATTCGGACGCGGATTGTGAGTTCACAAGGTTGTGCCAACCGAACAGCGCGGGTAGCAGCACGGAGTGACCGAGGCTCGAAATCGGGAAGAGTTCGCTGATTCCCTGGGTGAGCCCCATGATGATGGCCTGTACGTACGTCAGCGATGGGTGCATGGCACAACGCTAAACCACACAGCCGGCCACGGACGCCACGTCCATGCGACAGAATTGGGCGTGCGCTATCTGACCATTGTTCGCCACGCCAAAGCCTCACCCGCCGTCGCGGGCGAAGTGGACTTTGAGCGCACGCTGAACCGGCGCGGACGCGAGCAGTGCGCGCAACTGCGCGAATGGGCGAGTGACCAAAAGGCGCTCGGTTCTTTTGGACCGACCACCGCGCTCGTGAGCGCGGCCGCTCGTACGAAGGAGACCTACGAACTGTCCTTCGAGGGTACGTCCTTTGTCTCACACGTGGAGTTCAGCGAGTTGATCTACAACGGGCATCGCGACGTCAGCACCGAGGATGTCTTGACCAACCTCGGTGCGATCGACCCTCTCACGACGTCGCTGATGGTCGTAGGCCATAATCCCACGGTCCTCTACTTGATGCACGCCCTAGCGAAGAGTCTGCCTACGTCCATGCGTGGTGAGCGCTATCCACTGGGCGGGGCCTTCGTGCTCGAACTGCCCAAGGACCGCAGCGTGGCGCTCGAGCACTTCGAGGTTGTCGCGAGCTTCGTGCCCGACTAGAGGGCTCGCAGTATCGCGGCGTCGCCCTGACCGCCACCGCCGCAGAGGGCGACCGCGGCCACCCCGCCACCACGACGTCGCAGTTCGAGCAGCGCCGTCAGCGCGAGGCGCGTGCCCGACATCCCCACCGGATGGCCGAGCGCGATTGCACCCCCGTTGACGTTGAGTTTTGCCTCGTCGAGGCCCAGGTCGTCGCTCGAGGCCAATCCGACCGCGGCGAAGGCCTCGTTGATCTCAATGAGGTCGAGGCCCTTCACGTCGAGGTCGGCCCGTTTCGCGGCTTGCCGGATGGCGTTGGCCGGTTGGGCGAGCAGCGAGGCGTCGGGGCCCGCGACCTGTCCGTAGCTCACGAGCTCGCCAAGGGGCGTCAGATTGAGCGCCTGGGCGCGCTCCTCGGACATCATGAGGACCACGGCGGCGCCGTCGGAGATCTGCGAGGCGTTGCCCGCGGTGATCGTGCCGGCCTTGTCGAATGCGGGGCGCAACTGGCCGAGCGAGTCGGCGGTGGTACCCGCGCGAACGCCTTCGTCGGTTGCAACGATGACCGGTTCGCCCTTTCGCTGGGCCACGGCGACGGCGACGATCTCCTCGGCGAACTTGCCCGCACTAATGGCGTCCGCGGCCAGCTGATGGCTCCGCGCCGAGAACTCGTCCTGGCGGGCCCGTGAGATGCGCCCACTGTTGTAGCGCTCGGTCGACAGGCCCATCGCGCACTGGTCGAAGGCGCACGTGAGGCCGTCGAACATCATGGCGTCGACGACGGTCTGGTCGCCGATCCGGTAGCCGGCGCGCGCACCGGCCAGTAGGTACGGCGCGTTGGTCATCGACTCCATGCCGCCGGCGATGATCACGTCGGCCTCGCCCGCGCGGATCATGAGGTCGGCGAGGTAGATCGTCTGCAGACCGGAAAGGCAGACCTTGTTGATGGTGGTGGCGTTCACCGACATCGGGACGCCGCCCTTGACGGCCGCTTGACGGGCGGTGATCTGGCCCTGGCCGGCCTGGATGACCTGACCCATCAAGACAAGATCGATCGAGGCGGGATCGACGCCGGTGCGCTCCAGTACCGCCTTGATCGCGGCGCCGCCAAGGTCCATTGCGCTGAGCGAAGCGAAGACTCCCGAGAGCTTGCCAATGGCGGTGCGGTTGCCGGCGACGATGACGCTTCGTGACATAAGGACTCCTTCGTTTCGTGCGTACGCGAACGCAATTCACGCTATCCGCTTTGTCGCGCTGCTCGTTGAAGGGGCGTGCGCCTCGGTGGTCGGGGGTGCAAGAGAGTGGCCAATCGCCTGTAACCTCTCGCGAGTGAGCGAGATTCTGGACGAGGTGCGCGCCGGTGCGTCAAGCGAAGCGCTGGCGTCGATCGAGATGCCGGCGACGACGCGCGCCGTCTTTGTGCGTCGCGACGAACAGACGATGTTCGACGGGATGGCCAGCGTCGACAAGGACCCGCGCCGCAGCCTCCACGTCGACGAGGTCGCGGTCCCCGAACTCGCCCCCGACGAGGTCTACCTCGCCGTGATGGCGTCGTCGATCAACTTCAACTCCGTGTGGACGAGCATCTTCGAGCCACTGTCGACGTTCGGGTTCCTCGATCGCCTCGCGAAGGAGTCCATCTGGGGGCAACGACACGCGTTGGACTACCACGTCATTGGCTCGGACGCGGCCGGTGTCGTGCTGCGCGCCGGTTCGGCGGTGCGTAACTGGAAGGTCGGCGACGAGGTCACCGTCCACTGCAACTACGTGGACGACCAGGACCCGAGCAGTCATGACGACTCGATGTTGTCGAGTAGCCAGCGCATCTGGGGCTTCGAGACCAACTTCGGTGGGCTCGCTGACATCTGCGTCGTCAAGGCCAACCAACTCATGCCCAAGGCCACCCACTTGACGTGGGAGGAGGCCGCGGTCAACGCGTTGTGCAACTCGACCAGCTACCGGATGCTCGTGTCACGCAACGGCGCGCCAGTGACCCAGGGCGACAAGGTGCTGATCTGGGGCGCCTCGGGCGGGATTGGAGCGTTCGCCGTCCAGCACGTGTTGAACTCGGGCGCCACGCCAATCGGCGTGGTGTCGAGCGCGAACAAAGTGGAGACCCTGCGTGAGCTGGGCTGTGAGTACGTGCTGGATCGTCGCGAGCGTGACTACCGATTCTGGAAGGACGAGCACACGCAGGACGAGAGCGAGTGGCGCCGGCTGGGCAAGGATATCCGCGAGCTCGTTGGCGATGATCCCGACATCGTCTTCGAACACCCCGGACGCTCGACCATGGG
>JAYVNV010000051.1:0-2015 GCA_043758265.1 Acidimicrobiaceae bacterium | reverse complement strand
AGTCGCAGGTTGGTCGCGGCCATTGACGCCGCCAGCATCAGTCCCGTCTTGTAGAGACCGACCACCCGGATGACGCCGCGCTGGACCGACTCGGTCGCATGTTCTTCAGGTTGCCGAAGAAGCCCTCGACGGGTCCGCGTCGGGCGTAGGAATGGTGCCACTCAGTCGAACCGAAGAGGTCGCGCTGATGGAGCGGTAGGTCGGCGGCGTCGATGCGCGTGTATCGGTTCGAGCAGACGTCGCGCCCGTCGACGGCCCGTGGCGCGGCGAGGGCCGGCAGGATGGTGACTGGGCGACGCATCGAGGACGCAACGAGATGGCACCGCAGCTTCCCCGCCTGGGCCGGGCACTGGACGTCCACTGCTGCGTTATCGCGGCGACGTCCGTGAGGAACCAGGGCGTAGATACTGCGCAGCGCGACTCGGTCCTCGTATTCGCGCCGTGTCGCCACGTCGACGAAGAACGCGGGCGGTTCCAACCTCACCGGCGTGGTCATCTCGTAGCCGCAGACTGGAGGCTTCCAGGTGTTCGTCGCGCCGCGCCGCGTGGCGTCCTGGTCGCTACGGGCCGGCCTGGGATCGTCGGGGACCGTCGTCACTTCAGCGTTAGGCGCGGCGGCGCGTCATTACGAAGAACACGGTCACACTGGCAACGATAAATAACACGCCAATGCCCAGCCAAGGCCACGGGCTCGATTCTTCGGAGTGGCTCCAACCGGTGCCGTTGGGTATGGCGATGTTCCCCGGGCCGCTGCGGTTTAGGTACGCGATGATGAAGAAGGGCAGTCCTCCGGTGGCGATGAGCCCGGGCATACCCGAACGAGAGTCCCGTCGTTTCACCAGGAACCAGGTGGCGAGACCGGCAAACGGGAGAATGAGAATTCCGACGGTCAAGATGCCAGCGACACCCGCGGCCCATAGTGCCCCGACGAGTAGCCACCCGAGGAACACCGGCCAAGGACGGACAACTCGGGCTGGTGTGCTGGTCAACGAGAACCGCCCTCCTGCTTGTCCGACAAGGCTCGTCGAACCCTGAGGTCAGCGTAGACGCAAGGTCTACCGATGCTGCTTAGGAGGTGAATGTTCATACATCTGATGGTGCCCCCGCTCGACTACACCGCACTCAGTCGGACATCTCTTTCGACGATCGCATCTCACTCCAGGAGTAGGGGGAACTCGCGCCTGTCGGTCCCGCCCAGAGATCCGTACGGGCTTGTCGAGTTGTTCCCTTTCGACTAGTAGTCGTTCCTTGCTCGAGCGGGCCGGGTGCTACTTCGCTGAGCCGTCATTATTGAAGGGGGACCACCCGGACGAAGAACCGTCCGCTATCAAGCGAGCGAGGTTGTGAATCTCGCTGGGATCGGTGCGTCGAACCTGAACCTCGGGGGATGCGGGCTTGACCTGCGCCCCGAAGAGATTCAGCCACCTTCCGCATAGTCCCTGCCCGGCTTGGCGAATGACCGCTTAGGAGAAGCCCGAATTTCGCTTAGAAATACCCCTGGCGAATGAACGATCTCCTTACCTGGCAAGCCCTCTGGAGTTCGGTACATACCCCACATGGAGGGTTGCACCGAACTCGGTGCCAATCCGCACCGAACCCCCGATTCCGAAGATGGAATCGGGGGTTCGTACCGTGCGGGGCCGGTTGCTGTCCTCGTCACCGCCGATCGCGGCGCAAAGAGAAAGACCGCCCCGATCGGGGCGGTCAAACGGAAGCAGAGACGTGCCGGTAGAGCCCGGCCTCGGGGAGCGGTGAATTCAGCCCGTCGGCGGTGGCGCGCCCGAGCGATGCGTCGCCAGGGCCACGCGGGTGTAGACGTCCATGGGCCGCCGACGCGATCGTCCCCGCTTCGCTCGGACCGGAGCGTGGCTTCGGGCGCGGAAGGTCTCGGTCAGTCGCAGGTTGGTCGCGGTCACTGACGCCGCCAGCATCAGTCCCGTCTTGTAGAGACCGACCACCCGGATGACGCCGCGCTGGACCGACTCGGTCGCGTCGTTCTTCAGGTTGCCGAAGAA
>JAYVNV010000050.1:0-18784 GCA_043758265.1 Acidimicrobiaceae bacterium | reverse complement strand
AGCCGTACGTCGTGAAACCAATGAAGTTTGCCGTCTGGAGGAGCCGGCCAAGTGGGTCTTCTTGGTAGCGCGAGTGTTGGGCGACACCGGCCATCGTGTGGGGTTGGAGCATCTGGAAGAAGAGCGACCCAAGTCCGCCCACCAGCATCGAAGAGAGATCGCCGTGAACTACACGGGCAACGGCGTCAACCGCGAAGTATGACTCGTCGGGGTCGTCACAGCGCGGTGGCGGCTCGTTGTGAAGCCCGACCATGTTGCGGATCGCGCGATTGACCCGCCTACGCACTCTCGCCGGCGCTTCACTGACCCATCTGGTCGTCACCGTGTCCTCCTGGCATTACCCCGTAAACAGACTACAAGATGAGACTTTCAATTAATTCGGTGGTCTGCGACACTGGACAGGTGGCCACGACCAAACCGCTTCGGCGAACGACGACCGAGGGCGACGTCCAAATTGCCGACGAGGTCCAGACTCAAAAACCGTGGAACGTCATCGTGTGGGACGACCCGGTTACGCCCATGAGCGTCGTTGTCGTGATATTTAAGAAGATCTTTGGTTATTCGAACAACAAGTGCACCCAGTTGATGCTCAGCGTGCATCACGAGGGCCGGGCTCTCGTCTGGTCGGGACATCGCGAACGGGCCGAGTCGTACTGCGTCAAGCTTCAGGTGTCGGGGCTGCAGAGCACAATCGAACAGGACACGTAGTGAGCGGCTCGAAGCTTTTCGTCCGTCGTCGCGACGGACGAATTGAGGTGCGGATGAATGACTACGGTCGTTCAATCGTTCGAGGGGCCTTCGCCAATGTCCTGGCGGCCGAGAAGGACTCGAACCACGAATGGCACATCGCTCTATCGGGTCCGATTGACCCGAGCCTCGATCACGACAATCCACTGTCGATGCTGGCGCGCCAGAACGAGACGTCGACCAACGCCGAACTAGCTGGCCTTACGGTCGAGGAACAGTTCTTGACCGACGCCGAGGGCTGGGCGTGGCTCACTACCTTGCAGGTGGCCCTTCGATCGACCGCCCAGTCCAAGGGGCTCATGAACGAGGAGCTCCTAGTCGCGGCGAACGAGGAACTTCTCAACTTCGTGCGATCGCTGCAGCAGTTCCTTTTCGATTTGGCCGCCTGCTTTTGAATGGCCACCGTCCACTCAAAATTGGCACAAATCAATCTCTATTCGCCGTGATGGGCCGTTTCGCGCCTTAGCCTTTCGCCATGACGACCGTGTCCGATCGACTCGAGCTCTCGCGGCTCATCCACCGCTTCGGATTCGGCCCCCGGCCGGGGGAGTACCAGCGACTCTTGGCCGAGGGAATTCCTCGTTCGCGAGCGAGGGTCATGGCGGTGCGATCCTTCGACCCCGGTCTTAACGCCATTGCCGAGCCGTTAATCAGTGACCTCGGTCCCTCGCCCACCGACCCGACGTTGAGAACGGCGTACTGGCAGGCGGTCTGGAACCAGCAGCAGGCTCTGATTTTTCACGCCCTTGACCGCATGACCCTCGCCGACTACCCACTCGTGGAACGAATGACATGGTTCTGGCACGGTCACTGGGCGACGTCAGTCTCGAAGGTCGGCTACGCACTGCCCATGAAAGTGCAGTACGACCAACTACGAGTCCACGCACTAGGGAACTTTAGAGACATGGCTCACTCCATGGTGCTCAATGGCGCACTGATCTACTGGCTTGACGGCGAGGTGAACGTGGCCAGCGCACCCAATGAAAACCTGGCGCGTGAGTTCATGGAGCTATTCACGCTTGGGGTGGGTAATTACTCTGAGGGTGACGTGAAGGCCGCGGCGAAGGGTCTGACCGGCTACCAGGTCGTTCAAAACAACGGCACTGTGACCTTCGACAGGACGCAGCACGACTACACTAAGGTCTCATTGCTCGGCGAGACGAGGGCTCTCGTCGCGTCGTCGTTCAGTGACTACGTGGTGTCACGTGAGGCTACGCAGGCCTTCATCCCACGACGGCTCTGGTTCCGATTTATCTCAACGACACTGGAGGCACCAGCGTCGCTTACCAAGAAGTTCGCCAGTCGAGACATCGCCGCTGTCGTGCACGCAATGGCGACTAACCCGGTCATGCGCCGGCCCGGACTCTCGCAGGTGAAGTCGCCGGTGGAGTGGTTTGTTTCGTCCTGCAAGGCGTTGAGCATCAAGCCGTCGACGCTACCCGACCCGGGCGACGTCACGTGGCTGTTGAGCATGCTCGGCCAAGTCCCCTTCAATCCACCGAGCGTCGGAGGATGGCCCTACGACGAGGCCTGGTTGACCGCCGCCTCCACGCAATACCGATTCAACTTGGCGGGCTACCTCGTCCAGCACGGCCGCCTCGATCCCATCAAGGTGGCGCCTAGTGAGATGGTCCACGCCGCCGCTGATTGGCTTGGCGTGGCGCAGTGGAGCCATCGCACGCAGCGAGCGCTGAGCGCGGCCACGGCCGATCCTCAACGATTTACCACCCTGGCGCTGTGCGCCCCCGAGTTTGTCGTCAGCGTATGAGAGGCGACATCTCACGACGTCAGTTCCTCAAGTACACGGGCGCCGGAGCGGTTGGTTCCTTGGCCGCAACGCTCACGCTTGACGACATCGCCCAGGCGGCGAACACGACGCCGTTACCGCTTGGGACTCCGATACTGGTCATCGTCACCCTGTACGGCGGGAACGACGGTTTGAACACGGTCGTGCCGTACGTCGACCCGGCCTACGCTTCGTCACGTCCGGGCCTCTCGTTGACCGGTAGCCAAGTCTTGGCGATTACGCCAGAGCTGGGGCTCAACTCAACGATGACCGGTTTCAAGGCGCTGTGGGACGCGAAGAAACTCGCGATCGTGCTCGGCGTTAGTTACCCCCAGCCGAGCTATTCGCACTTCACGTCAATGGCGATCTGGCAGACGGCCTCGCCAGTAGAGCAGTTGTCGAGCGGCTGGATTGGCCGCTGGCTCGACGCTTTGCCCCACGACGCCTTCCGGGCCATCGGCATCGACTCGACGGTGACCCCGTTGCTCGCCGGTGAGCACCGCGTCGCCTCGATGCTGCCCATCAGCGGACTCCAGGTCCCCTACGGCGTGCTCGGCACCGATGCCCTACTACTCTCGCAACCCTCCGCGCAGGACAGCGAGTTGAGCGCCCAAGCGGCCGGGGCGATCGCCGACCTCTTTCAGGTCTCGGCGACGGTGGCACCGGTCCTGAAGAACGCACCGCCGAGCTCATTGTCGCCACTGGCCCAGCAACTTGACGTCGTGGGCAAGCTAATTCTCGCGAATGTCCCAACCCGGGTGTATTCGGTCACATACAGCGGCTTCGACACGCACGCTGACGAACTCGGCGCGCAGAGTGGGCTGGTCGGCAACGTCTCAAGCGCCGTGTCGGGTCTCCTGACTCAGATCGGCGCGAGTACGCGGGCGAACGACGTGGTCGTGATGGTGTACTCGGAGTTCGGACGTCGGGTTGACGCCAACGGCTCCCAGGGTACCGACCACGGGACGTCGGCCCCGGTCTTCGTGGCCGGTAATCGGGTCATTGGCGGACTCTACGGCGAACAGCCTTCGCTCACCCAGTTGGTCAACGGCGATCTGGCGGTCTCAACTGACTTTCGCGACGTGTACGCATCGATGCTCAACGACGTCCTGGGCGCGGACCCGCAGAAGATCCTGTTCAACTGGCCCACCAAGTTAAACCTCATTGCGCCAACTTGATTGAACGCCGTTCAGTGAGCGCCGGCACTTGTTAGCAGGTTGATCTGGGCGACCATCTCCTGCGCACTGGCACCCGGTCCAAAGACAGCTGCGATGCCCGCCGCCTTCATGTCGGCGAGGTCATTGTTGGGCACGATGCCGCCCACTACGACTGGAATGTCGGAGCCTCTGGCTCGCAAGGCGTCGACGACGAGCGGCGCCAAGGTGAGGTGCGCACCCGAGAGCATTGAGAGCCCAACGACGTCCACGTCTTCTTGGATGGCCGCGACCGCGACGGTCTCGGGCGTCTGGAAGAGGCCGGTGTAGACGACTTCCATGCCAGCGTCGCGCAAGAGCCGGGCGACGACCTTGATGCCCCGGTCGTGGCCGTCAAGGCCGACCTTCGCGACGAGCACGCGCACGCTCACAGCGTCGGCACCTCAACGTGACGGCCAAAGACGCTCTCCATCGCGCCCATCATCTCGCCGAGCGTCGCGTAGGCGTGAGAGGCGGTGATCAACGCTGGCATCAAGTTGACCTCGGGGTCGCGCGCATCGCGCACGAGCTGTGCGAGGGTGTCGCGCACGAGGTCGTCGTCGCGGTCGTATCGGACCTGGCTGAGGCGCGCGACCTGGCGTCGTTCGTCCTCGTTGGTGATGCGCAGAATCTCTAGGTCAGCGTCGTTATTGCCTTCGGTGAAGTCGTTGACGCCCACGACGATGCGGGTGCCTTCGTTAAACGAACGTTCCAGCGCGTAGGCCGAGTCGGCGATGCGGCCCTGGAACCAGTTCTCCTCGATTCCCTTAATGCAACCCTCGAGCATCGAGCCATCGCCCAATGAGAGAATCTCGGCGAATATCGATTCGGCCTGCGTCGCCATTTCGTCGGTGAGGGCCTCGACGAAGTAGGAACCGCCAAGCGGGTCGGCGACGTTAGTGACGTTCGTCTCGTGCGCAATGATCTGCTGGGTTCGCAGGGCGATTCGCGCGGCCTTTTCACTAGGAAGCGCCAACGCCTCGTCCATGGAGTTGGTGTGCAGCGACTGAGTGCCACCGAGTACGCCCGCCAGGGCCTCAATGGCGGTGCGCGCGATATTGATTTCGGGCTGCTGGGCGGTCAGGGAGACGCCAGCGGTCTGCGTGTGGAAGCGCAACTTCCAGCTCAGCTCGTTAGTGGCGCCGTAGTGGTCCCTCATCCAGTTCGCCCAGAGGCGCCGCGCCGCGCGGTACTTCGCGATCTCCTCGAAGAAATCAATGTGGGCATTGAAGAAAAAGGAGAGCCGTGGGGCGACGTCATCGACGCCGAGTCCGGCTCCGCGCGCCAGTTCCACGTAGGCGAAGCCATTAGCGAGCGTGAAGGCCAGCTCCTCGGCGGCCGTCGATCCGGCCTCTCGGATGTGATAGCCCGAGACAGAGACGGAGTTCCACTTGGGCATCTCCCTCGCGGTGAAGGCAATGGTGTCGCGTACGAGGCGCATCGATTCGCGCGGCGGGAAAACGAACTCCTTTTGAGCTTGGTATTCCTTCAAGATGTCGTTTTGTAGGGTGCCGCCAAGTTGAGCGCGGGCCACTCCGGACTCCTCGGCCTGAGCGACGAAGAGCGCGAGCATGACCGCAGCGGGGGAGTTAATCGTCATGCTGGTGGTGATTGTCGCCAGATCAATGTCGCTAAAGAGGTCGCGCATGTCGCTCAGGCTGTCGATGGCGACGCCGCAGCGCCCGACCTCTCCGAGCGACATGGAGTGGTCGGAGTCGAGGCCCAGCAACGTCGGCATGTCGAAGGCCGTCGACAGGCCGGTGCCACCGGAGGAGATGATGTCCTTGAAGCGTTTGTTGGTGTCGACCGCTGTGCCGAATCCCGCGAACATCCTCATCGTCCACAGTCGTGAGCGGTACATGCTCGCGTGGACACCTCGGGTGTAGGGAAAGAGGCCCGGGAACGCTGCAGTCGAGGGTCCGTAGACCGGTTCGAGCGGCACGCCGGACATTGTCGCGAAGGTGGCGTCGCGCATCGGCGACGCCTGAAAGAGCTCGAGCCACTGGTCGAACGCACTCGTAGGGGTCATTGCTCCACCTCCGGACACCGTGTCCAAGCATGAGCATAGGTTCGATGTTCAACGCTTGTCTGCAGTTTGAGTAGTGTCATGCGGCCCAATTTCACCAATCCGTCGCGTGACCCCGATGTTTTCGAAGTGTCAATTCACCGTAGGCTCTTTCCCATGCCCTTTTCGACCCAATCCTTTCTGCGCTTCATGCCCCCGATCCTCTGCGCCGCGCTGGTGATTGCGGTACCGCTGTCAGCACAAGCGTCGGTGAAGAACCCGACCGCGGCGTCGGTGCTAAAGGCGACCAAGGCCGCAATGATTAAGCAGAGTGGCGTTCACGTGAAAGTGACCTCGCTCACCGGAAAGTCAACGAGCTCGGTCGTCGTGGACATCGGATCAAGCTTCGGCATGGAATCGATCACGACGGGCATTAAGAAAGTGATCATCATCGTCACCCCGACCTACGCCTATCTGAGCGGCAGTCCGACCGGGTTGATCTCGATCATGGGACTTACCAGTACCCAGGAAAAAAAGGTCGGCACTCGTTCCATTTCAATGAAGGCCGGTACGGCGCCCTACATCAGCTTTAAGTCCCGTCTGACGACGACGGTGCTCTCGGGCATCCTGCCCGTCACAAGAGGCACCACATTCAGTGTGGCCAACGACAAGATGAGGGACTACCGGCTGACGTGGAAGTCGAAGTCGACGACGTCGGCTTCAGAAATTAAGAGCATCCTCACGATCTCGTCGGGTGACAAGACCTTGCCGAAGAAAGAGACGATCTCGAGCAGTACCGGTGGTGGCTCGACGACATTTTCTAAATGGGGTGAGAACGTCACTGAGGTGGCGCCGGCCATGTCGTCTACGATTCCTTACGCGAAGGTCCTTGGCGGATAACCATTGCGCATTGACGTAATGACGTCGGAGTTCTATAAATTCTTGCCTTCTTGCCTTCTTGGATGAAGCAACCGAATCAACATGACTAATTTATGAATATCAACGCGAAATGCTCTCGCGTGCGCTTGCCGGGACTCAAACTTAGAACCTGTGAATTGAAAGTCGTCTGAAGGGTCTTTTGGATGGTCAGTCTGTGGGTGTCGCTGAACTTGCGTATTCCGGAGTTTCTGCTCACCCAGTCCGGAGTTTTTGCACACGTCCGTGAGTGAGGTCGAAGGTCGTGGAGCGACCGACACTGTTGAGTTGGCGTCCTCTTAAATCACCTTCTTTGGTTGTCGTAGATCGCCCTAGGTCAAGCGGATTTCTTCGGCGTTGGTTCCTTGGGAGTGTGGCGTCTTCACGACTCGCCGACGAGCTCAATTCGGTGCGATTGTTCGAGCAGTCGGTCCAGTATTGCGTCGGCGATTGTCGGGTCACCGAGTCCCTCGTGCCAGAGGTTGACGGGCAACTGCGACGTGACGATCGTGGAGCGACTGGACCGATCATCGACCACCTCGAGCAGCTCGGCGGCCTGGTCGTTGGTGAGCGGGCGCAGCGGCGCGTCGTCGAGAATCAAGATGTCGACGCGCGCGAGCGCCGTCATCATAGGCGCGAGGCGCCCGTCGGCGCGAGCAACGCTGAGATCGTCGAGCAGTCGTGGCGTGCGCACGTAGAGGGCCCGGTGCCCGTCACGAATGGCGTGCTGGGCCAACGCGCAGGCGAGGTAACTCTTGCCAACGCCCGTCGGCCCGACGATGACGACGTTGTGATGATGCTCGACCCAGCCAGAACGCACCACCGAGAGGAACGTGGCCTTGTCCAGTCCGCGGTGGCTCGCGAAGTCGACGTCTTCGACGGAGGCGCTCATGGCGAGCTTGGCTGACTTCAACATCCGCTCGAGTCGACGGTTCTCTCGTTGCAGAAGTTCCTTCTCCACCAGTAGTCCGAGGCGATCCTCGAAGTCGAGTTGGTGGTAGTCGGGGTGCTCTCGCTGTTCAACGAGCCCGGCCGCCATGGCCGGCGGGCGCAGTTTGCGCAGTCCTTCGATGGTGGGTTGGGTGAGCATTGTGTTCCTTTCATTGGTAGTAGTTCGGACCGCGGACGTTGGGTTGGATGGCGTGGGCTCGTCGTGGAGCACGCTCGCCCAGGGGTTGCTGGTCGAGGTTGTGCTTCAGGATCGATTCAACTAATTTGTAGGCGAAGGACTGGCAGGCGCTCGCCCTCGCGCACGCCGCCTCGAGGCGACTATTCCCGTAACTTTTGGCGAGGCGCAGCCCCCCGAGCGGATCGAAATCCCTGTTCGCGGAGGGGGCGACGCGTCAGCAGTTCACTAATGAACGCGCCCGTGGTGGGACCGGTCGTGTTCGCCCAGGCGAGAACGCGCCCGGGCGTCCACTCGAGGTAGCGGCGGTGCGAATCGGGCATGTGGGCGGGATCGGTCACGTGACGGCCCGTCACGAACACCTCGATAACGGTGCTAGTCACGCGCACGTCAACGACGTTTCTCGCCAAGGTGTGGGGCACCGAGTAGTAGTGATGATCAATCTTGAGGTGGTAGTCAATGTTGATTCGGGCCTGGCGCCAGGTGGCGAACTCGTAGCGCGTCAGCGGTAGTGGGATAAGCGCCGGTTTATCGATCTCTTCGACGAGCGAACGGCGCGTGCCCTCAATATTTTTGAAGGGTTGCAGGTTGATGACCTCGACAAGTTCGAGAATTACCTCGTTGAGCGCCCCGAGGCTGGTGAAGGGTGTCCGGCGCAGGCGAGCGATGATCCAACGCTCGGCCAGTTGCACGCCCGCTTCAACCTTGGCCAAATCGCGCGGCTTGTAGGGACGCGCCGGGACGACAACGGTGGCGTAGTGGCTCGTCATGTCCTGGTAGGTGGCGTTGACGTCGGGTTCGTCGCGGTGCGCCTTTGTGACGCCCGACTTCAAATTGTCGGGCGTGACTTTCGAGGGCACACCCCCCTAGGAATTCGGTGCAGGCAACATGGCCCGTGACCGAGTGTTCGAGTTCTTGACTGCGTAGCGCCGTCGCGAAGAGGTAACTACTCGCCCCCATCACCGCGACGAACAGTTCGGCCTCGAAGTTCAACTTCAGCGTGACGCCGTCGTAGATCGGGATGCGCATGCTGGGAAAGTCGACGAAGAGTCCACCGGCCTTATGTCTTGGCGCATGACGACGTCGACGTGGCGGCGCCACTGTCGATAGAGGAAGCAGAACTGGCTGTAGGAGTAGCCGTCGGGGTGCAGCTCGCGATATTCGAACCACAAAAGAGTGAGTTGGACCCCCTTTTTGCGCAGCTCCTTGTGCACCACGGCGAAGTCGGGCTCGGGTTTGGTGACAACGACCTTCACCTCGCTCGGAAAGAGTCGGACTGGAGTTCGTCGTCGTCAAGGTCGTCGGGCAGTGGCCAGCGGAGTTTTGCCGCCTTCGCGCGACGAAGGTTGACGCCCACCGTGCTGTAAGGCATCGAGAGTGAACTGGAAACCTGGCGCAGGCTGAGGCCCTGGTCGAAGGTCAGTCGAAGAACATGACGGATCTTGCGCATGGTGGCAGGGGACGGGCCATCGGTCTCTCCTTGATCGTGGTTGATCAAGAAAGAGTGACCGATGCCTTCTCCCACGCCAGCGTGGTCACCCTCAGGTACTCGAGTGCATGCGCCGCCTCGTCAAACTTTACTTAGACGGGTGTGAAGACACTCCAGAACGGGTGTAAAAATTCGACCAGAACGGGTGTGCAAAAACCACCAGAATCGCCAGTTACGCCGCGACCACTTAGGCTCTCTCCATGCCCTTCTTGCGTTCACATCGAATCCAACCGTATTCGCTCAACCTTGGAACTGCAGCCTTGGTTGGCGGTGCACCGTTGATGGCTAGGGCGTCGAGCGCTGACATGACTTTGTTGGTCCTGAAGGCAGACAAGGTATCAGCAACTGAAGTGAAGTGTCGATTTCGATGAAGATTCTTGTCACGGGTGCAGCAGGGTTCATCGGCTCGACGACTGCGGAGCTCCTCGTATCGCAGGGACACGACGTTGTTGCCCTCGACAATTTGGTTTCTGGTCGCGCCGATAACGTACCGACGCGGGCCATGTTCGTCGAAGGGGACTGTGGTGACCGTGAGTTGATTCGTTCTTTGGGTCCCGTCGATGCGTGCGTTCATTTCGCCGCGCGCATCGAACCCGGTGAGTCGATGAAGACTCCGGAGTCCTTTTTTTCCAACAACGTGGCTTCGACCTTTCGGCTTCTTGAAGCACTCATCGAGGGCGGAACGGATCGATTCGTGTTCTCATCGTCGTGTGCTGTGTACGGCGATCAGGAGGTCATGCCGATTGAAGAGGATCGCGCAACCGAGCCCCACAGCCCGTACGGCGCGACAAAGTTGATGGTCGAAGACGGTCTTCGCTGGCTGGTCGCTCGAGGCCGAATCAAAGCCGCCTCGCTACGCTATTTCAATGCCGCGGGAGGTACGACCGCTCACCCCGAACGTCACAATCCTGAGATCCACCTCATTCCGATTGCGCTGGAAGTTGCCGTCGGTCGGCGGGATCATCTGGAGATATTCGGTAGCGACTATCCGACTCCCGACGGCACGTGTGTTCGTGACTACATCCACGTGCTTGACCTCGCCGCCGCGCACGCTCTGGCTCTCACGGCCTTGGCCGATCACGAAGCGCTCACCTTGAACCTAGGAACGGGCATCGGTTCGTCGAACCGAGAAGTCGTAGAAATGGTGCAGCGCGTAACGAAAATGGACTTTGAAGTTCGCTACGTCGACCGTCGGCCTGGTGATCCGGCAACGGCGGTGGCGGGCAATGGGCGAGCGGCCGATTTGCTCGGTTGGCGGCCAAGACACTCGGACCTCGAGAGCATCGTCACCGACGCGTGGTCGGCCCACCTATCAATGAATCACTAGAGCATTTCTTGAACTAAACGTTTTGCCGTATTCGCAACCAATTGTGCGGAGGGCCCTCTCGATTCTCCTTCTCGGTGGTTCCGTCGTCGCCCTCGGGTGTACTTGTGCGCGGGACTTGCCCACTCGGACGAGGATTTGACAGTTTGTTGATAACGCGTAGGTGTTGCCTTGATTCTGGTGAGCCAATTTAGATTCATGAATATCGCAAGGGCACATCGAACAATCAGAGACTGGGCTTCGCTACAAGTACCGAAGCTCGTGACGGTCTCGGCCGTCTCGGTCGTCATCTTCTCCACGGTCGGCTACGTGGCAAGCGCCTCGACCAACGGTCACGTCATTTCAAGACCAGGGAGCACATTTCAGCACCGTGCCTCCGGACCAGTCAAGTTGCGCCACTCACAGATTCATCACCACGGGGCACACACCACTACCACCACCACCCAGCGCCTCGGTGCCACGACAACCACGTCTGGGGCAACTACCACCCCGCAGCCTCTCACCACCACCACCACTTCCCAGCTCCTCGGTGCCACGACAACTACGTCAGGGGAAACCACTACCACGCAGCCTCTCGCCACCACGACGACCTCAGTCGCGCCAGCTACCACGACGCTGCCGGTAACGACTACCACGACCGCCACGGTCGCGGGCCTTCCCTATCCAGTAGGTGATGTGTCAGGGTCTGAGCCATCGGGCATGGCGCCCCCGAGTGGATCAGCACTGACGGGCTACCGGCAGTCTTACGTGACTGATTTTGGAGGAACTTCGCTTCCGAACGGATGGAGCAGTTACTCCGGCAAGCCTGGAGGCGACCCCGGTGCTCAGTGGGCTGATTCGCACGTGAAGGTCGAAGGCGGCCTGTTGTCGCTCAACACCTTCCAAGACTCGGCTTACGGTGGCGAGTGGGTTGCTGGCGGACTGTGCCAGTGCGGCGTTTCGCACACCTACGGCGCCTGGTTCGTTCGATCGCGCGTCACCGGCGCCGGACCCACGAACGTCGAGTTGCTCTGGCCCTCTGCATCAGTCTGGCCCCCGGAAGTTGACTTCAATGAGACCAGTGGTGTCTCGACCGGGACCTCTGCGACAACCATCTGGGCCATCAGTGGTTCAAGCCGCAGTCAAGTCCAGTCTCGGCTCAGCGTCGACATGACCCTTTGGCATACGTGGGGCGTGATCTGGACCCCTACGGCGATCACGTACACGGTCGATGGTCGCGCCTGGGGAACGGTGAACACAGCGTCCGAGATTCCCAATCAGGCGATGTGGCTGACCCTTCAACAGCAAACATGGTGCTCGTCGGGATTTGCCTGCCCAAGTGCTCCTCAGTCAATGCAAGTCGACTGGGTCGCAGAGTACAACTCCAACTGATTACGTAATGGATTTAGACAAGGGCAACGTAGTGAAGGAGATTGACAATGCGATTCACACCAACAAGTTCCCCCTCTGATGTAGCGGTCAAGAGCTACTGCCTCGGCGACGCGACCGAATTATTCCTATCAACATCAATGGCCGGCCGCTCGCCACTTTCCTCAATCAACGCCGAGTCGACCCGTCGGCTCCGTCGGTCCAAGTGGGTTGTATGCCACATGATCTGGGGAATCGAAACAGGCACGCAACAGAATCGTGTAGCAAGTGTGGCGAGTAATCCTCGGACTGACCTCCCCATTGGACGTTTCGCCCAGGAGTTTTCGAATGACACGAAATCTTCATACGCAGGCGCTGATTTCCCGTCGACAGACCATAACCTAGACTAGGTGCCCAGTCATGGACGAAAGTCTCTTTCCGGCACCTCGGTCTTGACAGGTCAGGGAACATCTGCAAGCCTTTGCAACGCAAGGGCTGATTAGGAGAATTAGAGCTGTGGAGATCTATTCTGGCGCGCCGTCGCACAATAGCGCTGATGTTGCGGGTCGCTCAATGCCCCGATCTGCTCCGACCGTCACAGTCATGATTCCGACTCTCAACGAGGCCGGGAATCTACCGTACGTCCTTAATACAGTGCCGAGCTGGGTCGATGAAATCATCATCGTCGATGGTCGATCCCAAGATGACACCCTGCGCGTCGCCAAAGTGCTCTATCCCACGGTCCGAATCGTGAAGGAACTCCGTCGAGGCAAAGGAGCGGCGATGCGGGCCGGTTTCGAAGCCGCAAACAGTGATTTCATCATCGCCTTGGACGCGGATGGCTCGATGGACGGTGCTGAGATTGTCAAGTTCCGCGACGCGCTTGCTGCGGGCGCTCAGTACGTGAAGGGTAGTCGCTTTGCCCCAGGTGCGGGCTCAGCGGACATTACCAAATTCCGCCGCTTTGGTGATTGGGGCATTTGTTTCCTCCTAAGAATTTTTTTCGGGGCGAAGTACTCCGATGCCACATACGGATACGTCGGGATTAGGGCTGATTGCGTCGACAAGTTGGGCATCGACTCTGACGGATTCGAAGTCGAGACGCTGATCGGCATTAGAGCTCGACGGGCCAGGCTGCGAACGACTGAGGTCTCATGCTTCGAATCGATGAGAATTCATGGCACCAGTAATCTAAACGCTGCCAGTGACGGATTCAGGATTTTGCACGTTATCCTCAAGGAAAGAATTCGGAGGAATCGGCATGGATAGGGCCCTCGACCCTGGTGAGACCGGTGTTATGACGGGCGTCGTTCCTGCGACGATTGTGGTGGCGGGTCCAAGCTCATCGCTCACCATTCCGGGGATCGTCGTCTCGCAGATCGTTCAGTCGCTGGTCCAAGGTCACAATGTCGTGCGTATTGAGGTGGACCTTGGAATTGACTTCGATGCCGGGCTCCACCGAGCGCCCTCACTCGCCGTCGCCCACGACGACGCATCCGGGGACAAAGTAACCAGCTTCGTCGCGCCGCAGACTCATCGTCAAAGGGGTCTGGCATTTCAGAAGTGGATCACTCGTGATGCGGCAAAGGCGATTGCTTTTGCGTGGCCCGGCATCGACAACAGGTGGATTTCGCAATTCGTTGACGTCGCGAAATCTCTTGGAGTGTCGACGACGGTCGTGTGCGTCAGTCCGCCTCGTTCGAGCGCAACGAAACTTTCAACTGCTGCTGGTTTCATGACCGAAGCTGACTTAGTCATAGTCGGCCATGAGAATGATGCCAGGCTGTTACGCACGATGTTCGGATTGAAGGGGCCGGCTGTCGAAACCCACTTGGCCCTCTCGCTCCACCGTCGAAGCGCTCCCACCTCCGAGCACCGAATCACTGCGTTTCTCCCGAAGGACAACCTCGAGACGTTGGCCACTCTACTGTCGGCGTACGACGCGATTCCCGAGGCGTGGATTGAGGGCTATCGCCTGCACGTCGCGATGAGGTACACGAGCGACGCGGCGCCCAAGATGGCGGCGCAAAGTTATCACTCGGAGTTTGTTGAACTGGTAGGTGACGGCATTTCGTCCATTGACCTGCGGAAACTTTGCTCCACCTCATCGGCACTCATTATCGCCGACCCAGCTATAGATTCGCGAGTTTTCTCCATTGCCGTCGACTGTGGAGTGGCGATTGTGGTGTTGGCGTCGGCTCAGCTGCCCGCAGTGGGGCGAGGCTACGTTGGTGCGCTGTTAGCGGATAGCAGTCGACCGGTGTCGGTACACGTGGCGTTGACGCACGCGCTCCGCCTCGCCGATCTCCAGTTCCCCCGTCCCGATGCTTGGAAGAACCTCGTTAGTCGGATCATGAAAGTTCCCTTCGAGGTTGATGAGAAGATTAACGTTCTGAAATCGGCATCGGGCGCAGTCTGAGAACTTCGGTTTTCCGTGTCGCCGCTCGAGTGGATGATTGAGGTGCCACGTTGAGATTTCTGATCGAATCCTACGAGATTGGTTTATGTCGTTCGATTGAGTATGACGTGGCCCATCGTACGCGACGTCACGGGCGGGCAAGTCGATTGAAGACATTGTGAGGTCGACGCCAATTCCAATCATCCGAGCGATGACTGACTCCCTGGAGGACGTGCTAATTCCTGACGCGCGAGATGGTCAGCGCGTATGGGTCGAGATGTGCCATTCGAGTCAGGTCGTCGGCATCATCGAGGCAACGGTCGAAAAGGGAGTCGTCCGTGCTTCGATGCTGAACAGGCGGGCTCAGCTACCTGGGTTGACGGTGCTATCACCCACCAGGCGACTCGACGACGATGCACTTCCACGGGCTACCGTCGTCGTTCCCACGATCTGTCAGGATCCCGAACGTTTGGCGACGACCATCAATCGAATCCTAGACCTCGACTATCCGAACTTTGACGTCGTCGTCGTCGACAATCGGCCTGATCCTAAACGATCATTGCTCCCTCGTTTTCGAGACCAAGCGAAAGTTGGTTCATGCTGGCAACCTCATCGAGGCGTATCCTCAGCGCGCAACATGGGCATCGAGAACTCGTTGGGTGACCTTGTCGCTTTCACCGATGACGACGTCACCGTCGAGGTAAACTGGCTCCGCGAACTCGCGACACGCTTCGTGTTGAATCCTGAGGTGGACGGAGTGTGCGGACTGGTCCTGCCGGTGGAGCTTCGCACCGAGGCGCAACTGTGGTTCGAGGAGTTCTTCGGCGGTTTCAATAAATCGTTCTCGTTCGAACTGTTGAGCATGGCACTCATGAAGGACGATCCGCTCTTCCCATACGCGACGGGCCGTTTCGGGGCTGGCTGCAACATGGCGATCCGACGTTCGGCCTTGATCGCAAAGGGAGGCTTCGACGTAACTCTCGGCGTTGGGACGCCAACTCGAGGCGGAGAGGACTTGGCGATGATGATGAAGCAAGTGCTCACGGGCGGCACCGTGGCATTCGAACCGCGTGCCGTCGTTCGCCACCAACATCGAGAGACCGAGTCGCAGTTTGTTTCGCAGGTCTTCGGATATGGGATGGGCCTCTCGGCGATGTTCACCGCGCTCATCATCCGCGATCCGCGCCACCTTTGGCGGATGGCGCGCAGACTGCCCGGCGGCCTTCGACTCCTGACCAAGCCCCGCGACGAGCGTTCGCCGAGTCAGCACGCGACATATCCAAAGTGGGTCTTCCTGAACCACGTGCTGGGTATGGCATTAGGCCCCATTGCCTACGCGCACAGTGCTGCGCGCGAACGCCGGGGGGACCGAGCATGACTCGCGTAATATTGTCTCAAGTGCCAGCGGAATAGTGTCGCAGGTGGTCATGGGCGTTTTGCGACAACTTGGCTTCCTAACCCGTATGGTGCGAAAGGACCAGAAGTGAGAATAGGAAGCAAACTTCCATGACCTCGCGCAGCGGTGCAGGTCACTCAGGGCGAAAGTCCAAGCATCAAGGCATTGACGACGACGAGACGCTGACTCAGACACTAGATCGGCTCCGTGCGAATCACTGGGGCGTCGATTTCATCTACGAGGCCATGGCAATCCTCACTGCTCGCTTCTCGCTTCACGACGTGCTGATTGTAATTGACGTCGAGCGCGTGGACACTCTGGTCTTTCGACTCGGCGGGCGCGCGGTCAGCCCTGACCGGACAGAATTTATCGGCCAAGGACCTGGTGTCTACTGCGACCCACCAATCGTGCCCGGCAACGAGCTCCGGATCCTGTTCGAAGCGTGCCAAACGGAGTTGGCGCGGCCGCGGACGATTGGTCAACTCACCCACTCGTCGACCCTTCCACGACGAACACCAGGATCCTCGCCGACAGCTCGATTGCACGAACGATTGAACCGGCCCTTGGAGCGAATCACCATTGGAGAGGGGGATGATGACTGGTGGGCCGAACCCCATCAAGGTGGGGCGTTCACTCGGCTGGCGCTCTCGCGATTTCTGTTGTTTGTCGACGTCGCGTCACTACTCATGGCACTGATGAGTTTTCATGGTCCGATCCGATTCGTGATCGGACTGGTGCTTGGCGTCGCCGTGCCGGGCTGGTCAATCGTGGGACTGATGCGGCTGAGGAACTCGCCTTTGGAGGTCGGACTCACGATGGCATTGAGTTTCTCGATAATTCTGGTCAGTGCCCAGATTCTTGTCACCGCGCACCTGTGGCATCTCGTCGGATTCGAGATGGCCCTTTGTCTCGCCTGCCTGCCTTCTCTGTGGAAGCAGTCGCGACGACAGTGGATGAACGAGGGCAACGAACAATGAGGCTCACCAACTTCGCCAACGTACAGGCGCTCAGTTCAAGTGTGGTCCTGATACTTCTTATCGGCGTCATCGTCTTGGTGGGCGTACGGACCGTGCGAGCGACGCTGGGTGTTAACCACTCGCGACTCCTGACGCACACGCTCGACGCCTCGATCATCGTAACGTTGGTTCTCTACGTGACGTTCGTCTTCCTGCGATTCAAGGTTATCGGCTAGTGGCTCAAGCGATGTTGAACCCGTTAGCGATGCGTGACGATCATCTGACGATTGCACACTACGAGTACGGACTCCACATGGGCGTCGCCGGCGTTTTCTTCTGGGCGGTGGCGGTGGCCACGTCGAACTATTCGGCGATGTCGGGCTACGGTCTTGTGTCCGTACTCCGCTGGCCGTACTTCCTTGGTTTGACCCTAGCGGTCGTGGGCTTCGGGCTCGAATTGATGCGCTCGTCGCTTCGCACTCGGCGCCTCTTGGCTCTCACCGTGATCTTGGTGATCTTCCTCTACGGCACCGGGCCGGCCATTGAACCGACCGCGGCAATGACCGACTCGTGGATTCACGCCGGCTTCATCCAGTACATCTTCATCCACGGACAAGCTCTCAACGGCTTTGACGCAAGGATGTCTTGGCCGGGCGCGTTCTCGATGTCCGCTGTCCTCGCTGCGTTCGTCGGCAAGACTAACGTGTTTGGCTTCCTTCGCTGGTTCCCGATATTCATTGAACTGGCATACCTCGCGCCGCTGTTAGTGATCGCGCGATACAGCGGCATTGGGCGACGGGCCGCTTGGCTCGGCATCGCCCTCTACTTCTCGTCGAATTGGATTTACCAGGACTACTTCTCTCCCCAGGCCCTGAACTACCTCTTTTATCTCGTGGTCATCGCTACCCTCATGGCCTGCTGGCAACCCGTGACGCAGTCCTTTGCGAGGGCCCGACCGGGTTCGGTAGGGTTTCGCATCGTGCAGGGGCGCCAGACCTTCACGAGAGACCGTCTCTTCGGTCATCACTCGCAGACTTCCTGGGGAGTCAGGCAGTCGCTCGGGGTATTGGCGCTTGTTACGCTGATAATGTTCGCGTCGGCGATTAGCCACCAGTTAACGCCGTATGCGCTGATTATCGCGCTCGTCTGCCTCTTGGCGACCCGTCACTCCGGTCGGCCCGAACTGGTGATCCTTATCTTCGTCTTCACGCTGGGGTGGCTCAGCCTCGGTGCGAGCAACTACTGGGTCGGACACCTGAGCACCATATTTGGCGGGGTGGGTCAGTTCTCCAACAAGTTGAGTTCCAACGTCACGAGCCGAGTGACCGGCGTCTCGACACACATCCTCGTGGTGGAGCTTCGGATCCTCCTGACGGGGGGCATCTTCGGTCTCGCGGGGATAGGTGTCCTTCGTCGCTGCGCGGACTCGAGAACTCTTGAGGCGCTCGTTGCCGGCCCCTTTTTGTTGTTCGCCGCTCAGAGCTACGGAGGAGAGGGCCTGATTCGCGTCGTGCTCTTCGGACTGCCCTTCACCGCATTTCTGGCGGCCACAGCCTTCCTGCCCAGCCAGAAGGGCAGCATTCGCAGTTTTATCCCCGCCGTGCGCGACGGTCGCTTCTCGAGCCTGTATCACGCTGTCCTGCCGACCCTGATCATTGCGGCGGTGCTGACCTGCGCGCTGGCGATGACAGTGGTGCGCGGAGGCAACGACGCCTACGCGTCCTTTTCGGCTGACGAGCTCGCGTCGGTCAACTATGTTTACGACCACATTCTTCCTGGTCAGGTTATTGGGCTGGCGAACTACTTCATGCCAATCGGCCAACGCAAGGTCGGCGTCGTCAGCGAGTACATCGCCATGTCGGACGCGGGTTCAACGTCCTTGAAGTCCGTGACGCCACACTTCTTGCGGGAGAAGCCGCGGTACATCATTCTGGCGAAATCCCAGGAGCAGTTCGGCGAGCAGGTGTCAGGTCTTCCAGTCGGCTGGGTGAACAAAGTGAAGAGTGAACTCATTGCCAGCGGCTACTACACCGTCGCAGCCCACTGGCCAACGTCAGTCGTCTTAAAGTTCTCCGGCCGAGGATGACGTCCATCGCAGTGAC
>JAYVNV010000049.1:0-2022 GCA_043758265.1 Acidimicrobiaceae bacterium | reverse complement strand
ATCTTTTACGTCATCGGCTCGACGCCTGGCGTCACGGGCTTCGTTGGCGCCGAGAAGACTCGCCCGACGGCCCTCACGCGCCGCGAAGTCGACAACATTATCCGTCCTCACGTCGAGGGCGTGGAATTGCCGGCCGCCAAGCGGCGCATGCCGACCCACGAGTTCGAAGTCAACGACACGGTGCAGATCAAGACCGGCCCCTTCGCCACGTTCTCGGGCCACGTCGCCGAGATTAACGAGGACCAGTTGAAGGTCAAGGTACTAGTTGACATCTTTGGACGCGAGACCCCGGTGGAACTCGACTTCACCCAGGTCACCAAACTTTAGAGATCGGTAAGGAGAGCCATGGCTAAGAAGGTCACCGCAGTAGTAAAGATTCAGCTCGAAGCGGGCGGCGCCACGCCCGCGCCGCCGGTCGGCACCGCGCTTGGACCGCACGGCATCCAGACGATGGAGTTCTGCAAGCAGTACAACGCCGCGACCGAGTCGATGAAGGGGACGGTCATCCCTGTCGACATCACGATCTACGACGACCGTTCCTTCTCGTTCATCTTGAAGACACCACCGACGCCGGTGCTGCTGCGCCAGGCGGCCGGTGTCGCGAAGGGCGCGCACCTCGCGGGACGCGAGGTCGTCGCGTCCGTGACGATGGACCAGATCGAAGAGATCGCCAAGACGAAACTGAAGGACCTCAACACCGACGACATGGAGATGGCCAAGCTGCAAATTGCGGGCACGGCGCGCTCGATGGGCATCTCGGTGAAGGGCTAGGAGAGACATGAAGCACGGTAAGAAGTACATCAACGCCCTGGCCCAGGTGGACCGTGAGGAGCTCCTCACAATCACCGAAGCCCTCGACAAGGTGAAGAACCTCGCGACGGCCAAGTTTGACGAGACCGTCGAACTCGCCATCCGGCTCGGGGTTGATCCTCGACGCGCCGAGCAGATCGTGCGCGGCACGCTGTCGTTGCCCGCGGGTACCGGCAAAACCAATCGGGTCGCGGTCTTCGCCGCGGGCGAGGCGGCCCAGGCCGCGCGTGACGCCGGCGCCGACGTCGTCGGGGCCGAGGACCTCGTCGCCAAGGTCGCCGCAGGATTTCTCGACTTCGACGTCGCGATCGCCACGCCGGACCTCATGGGTCAGGTCGGTGGGCTTGGGCGGGTCCTCGGACCGCGCGGCCTCATGCCCAACCCCAAGACCGGGACTGTGACGATGGACGTCGCCAAGGCCGTCACCGAGTTCAAGGGGGGCCGCGTCGAGTACCGCACCGACAAAATCGGCAACGTGCAACTGCGCGTCGGCAAGGTTAGTTTCAGCCGCGACGACCTCGTGAGGAACGTGCAGGCCGTGGTCGACGAGATCGTGCGCGTGAAGCCGGCCAGCGCCAAGGGCCGTTACCTGATGAGCATCACGGTCTCTTCGACGATGGGCCCGGGCGTCAAGATCGATCCGACCCGCACCAAGGACGTCGACGAGGCGCTCGTCAGCGCCTAGGGCGTTTTGACCGGACGGTTGTCCGGTCGCTACGATGGAGGGCCGCGCACGAAGTTTGTGCCAAAGATTTGAAGAACGCCAAAGACATCCGGTGGGGAGACCCATAAGGGACCGAACGGTCCGCCTGACGAGGAGTTCGAGTCTCTCGAGACTTGTTCGCTTGGATGTCAAGGCCCGTACCGGGCGGCATCCGGTGAAGGAGCACGATGAGCAAGATCCAGCCAGAGAAGACCGCGACTATCAGCGAGGTCAAGTCAAAGTTCGCCGGTACCTCGACGGCCGTCGTGACCGAGTACCGAGGACTGACCGTCGCTCAGATCTCGGCCCTGCGACGTCAACTGCGCACCCTCGGCGCTGACTACAAAGTATTTAAGAACACGCTGGTGAAGCGCGCCATCGTCGGCACCGACGTCGAGTCGCTCAGTGAGTTCCTCGTCGGTCCAACGGCAATTGCCTTCGTCGACGGTGACGTCTCCGCGGTCGCCAAGGCGCTGCGCGACTTCGCCAAGTTGACGCCCAAGTTGATA
>JAYVNV010000048.1:0-2025 GCA_043758265.1 Acidimicrobiaceae bacterium | reverse complement strand
TTCAGGTGACGGTCGTCTACTCGTTAGCCAATTGAGTTAACTGAAGTAGCTCTCGCATCGAGGTCCCACCTTTGGTCCTCCTCGTCACTCCTACGAGTCGAAGCCCCATCCGAAGGCGTCGATGAACTTCAGCCAGAGGTTGCGACGGCCATCGTGACTGTCGGCGTACCTAATCGATGACTGCGTAATGCGGATGAAGATCCACTTAAACGGCTCGGGTGGGAACGGCATAGGTCGTTTGCGGACCATCGTGAGTCGGGTGCGATCGGTCGCTTCGCCGTCGAGGAGGTCGAGCATGGTGTTCGCGCCGAACCGTGTGGAGGCGACGCCGAGACCGGTGTAGCCGAGCACGTACGCGACTTTTCCCTCGTGTGACGTGCCCCAGAACGGTGAAAAGCGCGTGCACGTGTCGATCGCCCCGCCCCAGGCGTGCGTGAACTTGATGCCAGCGAGCTGGGGGAACGTTGACAGAAAGTGGCTGGCTAGCGTTGCGTAGGTCTCGGAATTGAATTCGTACTCGTTACGAACCTTGCCACGAAAGTTGTAGACCGTGTCGTAACCGCCCCACAAAATGCAGTTGTCACTGGTGAGTCGGTAGTAGTGGAACTGATTACCCGAGTCAGCTATTCCCTCGCGATTCGACCAGCCGATGCTGCTCATTTGCTCTTCGGAAAGAGGCTCGGTGACCATTACAAAATCGTAGACCGGCACCACGTACTTACGGACTTTGCGCACAAGCGAGGGGAAAACATTGGTCGCCAGTGCCACGCGGGCGGCCGTGACCGCACCGTAGGGGGTGTGCACTCGTACAGCGTCATGAAGGTCCTCGATCCACTCGACCTTCGAGTTCTCGAAAATGTGAACGCCTAGTGCGAGACAGACTCGTTCGAGTCCCCAGACGAGGCGCGCTGGATCGACCAGCGCCGTGCCGTCGTGGTCGAAGAGGGCACCAAGGTACGAAGGTGAGTGGACCCGTGCCTGGATTTCCTCTCGACTAAGTACTTCGACGGTGTCGCCCATGGCGTTTCGACGCGTCGCCTGCTCGGCCATGCCCTTCAATTGCCACGGCGCCACCGCGACCTGAAGTTCACCAGTCCGCTCAAAGTCGCACTGGATGTCGTAGCGCCTGATCGTGGCCTCTATCTCATCGAGGTTCTCTCGTCCGAGGCGTTGGAGCACCTCGATCTCGTCGGGAAAGCGCCGCACCCCGTTCAAAAAGCCGTGCGTCAGCGTCGCCGAGCAAAAGCCGCCATTTCTTCCAGAGGCGCCGGCTCCAGTTTCAAACTGCTCAACAACAACTACCTCGCGACCGGGGTCACGCTCCTTGGCGAGCAAGGCTGCCCACAGGCCGGTGTAGCCGGCTCCTACGACGCAGAGGTCGGCACCGATGTCACCGATGAGTGCCGAATGTGACGCCGGTTCCATTGGGTCGGCGTCGAGCCACCAAAGTTGGGGTTGTACGTCGGCGAGGTGGCGTAAAACAAATGGGTCCTTGCTATCCATACTGTGTCCAACCAGTGGTTGGCATCACCCTCTCTCGGCACTACCTCGTCCCAGGAAACAATGGCGCTGGCGACGCCAGCCCTTCCGTCACTGTTTCGACTCGAGCCTACCAATTGACCCCAGTGCGCCGCTTCGATGGTGTGCTGCGGTGGAATCGCGGAGCCTGCGCTAGCGCCACTAGTTTGTGGTCGTGCAATTAGCGCTGACCAATACCCATCCCAGTCTTCGTCACGGGTGGCACGCACTGTGTCGCGTCCACGAAGTCACCACCACACCAAGTGCGCACCGCCTGTTGGGCAGTCAGTGGGTGACGTGGCGGGGTACGGACGGCGAGACTCGGGTTTTTCTCAATCGATGCCCACACCGTTTCGCACCGCTCTCACTCGGGACGTGCGAGGGCGATGGGGTGCGTTGTGGCTACCACGGCTGGCGATTTAACGGATCCGGAGACTGCGTCGAGATTCCGGCGCTTGGTGAAAACGCGACGATACCCTCGCGCGCACGTCTTCGCTCGCCGGCCGC
>JAYVNV010000047.1:0-2025 GCA_043758265.1 Acidimicrobiaceae bacterium | reverse complement strand
TCGCGGTCGTCGACGTCATCGCAAGGTCCCACTGTCCGGCGTCGTCGGTCAGTGCCACCGTGGCGATGGTCTCACCGGACGCAATCCCGGGCAGGTACGTCGCCTTGTCGGCGTCGGTGCCCACCAGCAACAGCGCGTTCGCGGCCAGAGCGACCGTGGAGAAGTAGGGCGAGCAGAAGAGGGCGGCGCCCATCTCTTCAAAGACCACGTAAAGTTCGACCGGACCGTAACCCTGGCCGCCAAACTGCTCGGGGATGCCCAGTCCCTGTAGAGCGAGCGCCTTGGCCATCTGGTCCCAGACGGCAGCGTCGTAGCCCTCGGGAGTCGCCATGAGACGCCGAACCTCGGACTCGGGCGACTTCTCTTCGAGGAAACGCTTCACCATCTTTCGCAGCTCTTCTTGCTCCTCGCTAAAGCCAAAGTTCATCGCGACCCTCTTCCACGCCCGCCGGGCGCTTATCCCGGTCACTTGGAGATTAGCCAACCTGGACACCCGCGGGCCAAGTGGCAGTCTTGGTGGATGGACAACGTGGAACTGGTCTGGTCGAACGTACTGGCCGAGGTGCACCGATTCGTCGTTGGCCCCGTCGAGAACAATGTCTACGTGGTGCGCTGTCGGCGAACGGGCGAAGCGACACTGCTCGACGCGGCGAATGAACACGACCGCCTCTTGCGCGTGGCGACGCGCCTCGGCGTCACCTCAGTGCTCGAGACCCATGGGCACTGGGACCATATTGGCGCCGTCGAGCAAGTTCGCGACGCTGGGATTGACGTCTGGGTCCGCACGGAGGACGCAGCGATGCTGCCCAGCTACGACCATCTACTCGAGGACGACGTGGTGCACGCCGTCGGTGACCTTCGACTACGCACCATCCACACACCGGGCCACACACCGGGCAGCATCTCGTTCGCGCTCGAGGGCACACCAATGCTCTTCACCGGCGACACGCTCTTTCCCGGCGGACCGGGCAACACCTCATTCGAGGGCGGCGATTTCACGACAATCATTACGTCGATCGAAGAGCGTTTCTTTCGAGTCTTCGACGACGACACGACAATCTGGCCCGGCCACGGCGCCGCATCGACCATCGGCACCGAACGTCCCCACCTCGACGAATGGGCCGCGCGCGGCTGGTAGTCGGGTCATCGCCTCAGCGTTCACCGTTAGGATTGACCTCGTGTCAACGCCACTCCTCGAACTTCGAAACCTCCACGCCTCGGCCGACGGAAACTCGATTCTTCGCGGGGTGGACCTCGTGGTGCGCGACGGCGAGGTCCACGCACTCATGGGTCCCAACGGGGCCGGCAAGTCGACCCTCGCCAACATCGTCATGGGCCACCCGGGATACGCAGTCACGAGTGGCGAAATCCTTTTAAACGGCCAGAACATCGCCACCTGGACTCCCGACGAGCGTGCTCGAGCTGGTATTTTCCTCGCGTTCCAGTATCCAGAGGCGATCGGTGGGGTCTCGGTCGTCCAGTTCCTGCGTCAGGCGATCGCCGCGCGTAAGAACCTCCAAGAACTGAGCATCCTCGAGGTGCGACTCGACCTAGCCGAGTGGATGGACCGCCTCGGCATGGACCCGGCCTTTGCCGAACGTCATCTCAACGACGGCTTCTCGGGCGGCGAGCGCAAACGTAACGAAGTACTCCAGATGGCGATGCTCGAGCCGATCGTCGCCTTCCTCGACGAGACTGATTCGGGTCTCGACATCGACGCGCTGCGCGTCGTCGCGAGCGGTGTGCGCACGGTGCGCGCCGAACATCCAACGATGGGCGTCATCATCGTGACGCACTACGTGAAGCTCCTGGAGGAGATCGAGCCGGACCGCGTACACATCCTGGTCGACGGTCAGATTGTTCATTCGGGCGACGCCACTTTGGCGCAACTCATCGAACACGAGGGCTACGACGCATGGCGTCCGGTCTCAACGTGACCCACTTCGACGCTCACCGCGTCCGCGCCGACATCCCCCAGCTCAATCGCGTGGTCTTCGACCACCCCCTCACCTACCTCGACACCGC
>JAYVNV010000046.1:0-2028 GCA_043758265.1 Acidimicrobiaceae bacterium | reverse complement strand
GGCTCGGGCGAAAGATTCGCCGTCGCACGAAGAAGACGGCCGTCGAGGCCGCCGTCCAGCCCGCCCCCTAGGACGTGGCTGACTTTCTCTCGAGCGAGTGGTTCAGCGAACTGAACGCGACCCTCGGCGCCGCTAGTCCGGTGCCGTTCGAGGGTGAGGCGGCCGTCGTGCGCGTGGTCATCGAGTTTTTCGACGCGCCGACGAGCGGCGCGCACGCAATCACCTTCACCCTGAGCCCGGACGGGGCGCGAGTCGACGCCGGCGATCACCTCTTCGCCGACGCGATCGTGCGGCTCTCCTACGCTGACGCGTCGGCCCTCACGGAGGGATTGATCCAGAGCGAGGTCGCCATACGTGAGGGCCGGATCAAGGTACGCGGCGACATCAACGCAATCGTGCCGGTGCTCGGCAGGTTGCAGCGGGCCCACCCGGGGGCGAAGTAGAGCGCCCCGATGGACCTGCCCCTTCACGAAGATGACCTCGGCGAGTCGGGCGTCCTCGAGGCCCACATGTTGCATCGTCGCGACGCCACCGTCCCGGAGGTCGCCGTGCTGTGCTTCTTCAATGAACTCCTCGAGCAGCTCGCCGCGGAGGGCACGCTCACGACGAAGTACGTCCTGCGATCAGAGATCGGCCAAAACCCGATCTACGAGTTCGCGACGGACGAAGGGGTCGTCGCCGTTGTCCACCCCGGAGTTGGGGCGCCACTGGCCGCCGGCTTCGTCGAGGAGGTCGCCGCGCTCGGCGTGCGCACCTTCGTCGCCTGTGGCGGAGCGGGCGCACTGGTCGACGACCTCGCACTGGGTCACGTGATGGTCGTCGCGTCCGCCCTGCGCGACGAAGGGACCAGTTTCCACTACGCGGCGCCCAGTCGCATCATCAACGCCGACCCGCTCGGCATCAGGGTTCTCCAAGAGGTACTCGGTGAGCACGACGTGCCTTATTTCGTTGGGCGGACCTGGACGACTGACGCCTTCTTTCGTGAAACCCGAAGTCGGGTGACGCGACGGATCAGCGAGCACTGTTCAATGGTCGACATGGAGTCATCGGCGTTCATCGCGGTCGCCCGATACCGCCAACTTCGATTCGCGCAGGTCCTCTACGCCGGCGACTCACTCGTAGGAGCGTGGGACAGCCGGTCGTGGGTCTCGGCCCGCGGAGTTCGAGAGCAACTTTTTCGTCTGAGTGCGATTGCCGCGCTGCGGCTGCACCGGGCCCCGTAGATACTGGTGGGTCCACCACGCCGCACGCCGGCGGCGCCCTTGACGACGCACTCACGTTGCGCTCTGTGACGTGAGCTCCATTAATGCGTTGCTTGCATCGTTCGCCACCCGGCGGTGAGTCTCGTCGTCAGCAATCTTGACGGGGGCGCCGCAAGTGACCTTCGCTCGCTCAGAGATATTTTCGAGCTCGCCCGGCACCGTGCGCGCGCTGAGTCACGCCACGCCGAAGCCGCGGCGTGGCTGGTTCATTGACGATCTCGGTCACGAATGAGCAGGTTCGAGTGAGCACGACTCGAGTGCGAAATCCCTGCGACGTTTACACCATTGCATGGCTCTTGGCCCACTACTTCACCACTGCGATTGGTGGCGAAGCGGCGAGGAGCGAACAACAGCCGAGTCGCGATTCAACACTGAGCAACGCGGTATTGCGCGAAGTCGTCGCGGTGGACGGCCTCGCGGGCGAGATTGATGAGACCTACGGGGGAATTCCGAGCTAGATAAAAGTCTCGGTCCTTGCGGGTGCGACGTTGATCGCGGCGGTCGTCTTGAGCGTCGGGCACACCTTCTACTTCCACTGGTTCCAGGTCCACCCCCGGCGTCATCAACGAGACTGGTCCCTACTACGGATGCTGGAGCGGCTTCGAGTCGGACCTCGGTGAAGCGACGATCGTCGCCGGCATCGTGGCCACCTGGCGCCACCACAACTGCCACGTGAAGGGCTGCGCGCGACTCGGGCGAAAGGTTGACGGCACGCCCTACATCGCCTGTCCCAAGCACCACCCCAGTCACAAGGGCTACCGGCGCG
>JAYVNV010000045.1:0-2033 GCA_043758265.1 Acidimicrobiaceae bacterium | reverse complement strand
GCACGCGTCGCTCGACCTGCTTGAGCGTGCCACGGTCTTGGAACACGAATGGAGCAAGGTGCTGCGCACCCTCATGAGCCAGCGCAACATCCGCGAAGCGGTCTTCGTCTCGACCTGCCTTCGTACCGAAGTCGTCGCGGTGATCGACCGCTTCCACGAGGCGATTGACGAGATCACGCACACACTGTCTGACGCGACCGGGGTTCCAGAGTCCGAGTTCGTCGACCACCTCAGCGTCCATTTCGATCGAGCCGTGGCGACGCACCTCTTCAGCGTCGCCGCGGGCCTTAAGTCAGTCGTGCCAGGGGAGTTTGAGGTGCTGGGCCAGCTGCGTCGGGCCCTTGATCTCTCGGTCGAGGAGCAGACCGCTGGCGCTGAGATCACCGAACTGTTCCAGCGAGCGATCGCCTCGGGCCGCCGCGTTCGAAGTGAGACGCAAATCGCTCGGGGCACAACGAGCTTCGCCCAGGCGTCCGTCGTGATGGCGACTCAAGAGATGGGCGTAGATCTCGAGAACGTTGAAGTCGTGATTATCGGTGCGGGACAGCTAGCCGGTGGCATCGCGCGCACTCTCTTGGCCTCACCGGCGCGCCTGCGGGTGTTGACGATTTGCAATCGCACGCCGGAGCGGGCCCGTCGTCTGCGCGATGACCTTAACGACGAGCGCGTCGTCGTAGCGGCGCTCGACGAGGCGGCGGCGTTACTTGCGCGAGCCCGTCTGGTCGTCGCGGCGGTCGAGGTTGCGACGCCCCTCATCTCGCGCGACCAGTTGGCACGATGCTCCCAGGAGGTCTTGATCGTCGACTTGGGAGTCCCTCGGGCCGTCGCCAGCGACGTCGGCGACCTCGCGAACGTCAAGCGCATTGACCTCGGCGACCTGCGAAATCGGGTTGGTCGCGCGCTGGGCGAACGTCACGGCGCCTTCGATGAGGCACGCGTCATTGTCGATGAGGACGTGGAGCGTTACCTCAGCGACCAGCGGGCCCGTGGCGCGGCGGCGATCGTCAGCCAATTGCGCAATCGCTTCGACGACGTCGTCTCGTTGGAGATGTCGCGGCGTGAGCACGACTTGGAAGGTTTGACGCCCGCGCAGCGTGAGAGCGTTGCGTCGCTACTGCGATCGGTCGTCGCGAAGATTGCTCATCGTCCGACGGTGGTGTTGAAGGAGGCGGCCGGGACTGATCAGGGAGCACGTCTCAGCGAGGCCACCCGGAATCTCTTCGACCTATGACCATTCGACTAGCGACCCGCAGTTCGCCGTTGGCCCTGCTTCAGGCCAGGTACGTTCGATCCCGTTTGGCGGGCATCGGCGTCGAGAGTGAACTAGTGGAGGTGGTGACCAGAGGCGACCGTGAGCACTACGCGGACCTAACGACAATGGGTGGCCAAGGCGTCTTCGCCGTCGAGGTGCAGTCGGCCGTGCTAGACGGCGCCGCCGACGTCGCCGTGCACAGTGCGAAGGACCTGCCGAGCATCACCCCCGCCGGCCTGACGCTCGCCTGCGTTCCCGAACGACTAGACCCCGCCGACGTGCTGGTCGGTCGCGCACTCGCCGGTCTCGGTCCGGGCGCGACGGTGGCGACCGGCTCCCCTCGGCGACGCGCGCTGCTGCTCGAGCGACGTCCCGACCTTCGAGTCATTGGTCTGCGGGGCAATATGGCGACCCGCTTAGCGGTGGCCGGACTCGACGGCGTGGACGCTGTCGTGGCCGCCGCCGCGGCCGTCGAGCGACTCGGGCGCCACGACGTAGTGAGTGAGCGATTCGATACCGAGTGGTTCGTCCCCCAGGTGGGACAGGGTTCGCTGGCCCTCGAGTGCCGCGCTGACGACGCTGCGACCATCGAAAGCCTCGCCGCAATCAACGACCGTGAGGCGATGACGTCGCTCGACGCCGAGCGCGCCTTCCAACGAGAGTTGGGTGCGGGCTGCTCCATTCCGGCGGGAGCTTTCGCAACGGTCAGTGGCACAACAGTGTCAATACGCGGTGTCATGCTCGCGTACGACGGCACCAACAGTGTGCGCGCCGTGCTTGA
>JAYVNV010000044.1:0-6536 GCA_043758265.1 Acidimicrobiaceae bacterium | reverse complement strand
CCTCCTTCACCTACGCCGCTCAGACAGTGAACCGACTAGGTTTTGGCGCCATGCGTATCACCGGCGACGGTGCGTGGGGCTACCCCAAGGACCGCGACGAAGCGCTCAGAGTCCTTCGACGAGCCGTTGAGCTAGGCGTGGACTTTATCGACACCGCCGACTCCTACGGCCCTTACGTCTCTGAAGAGTTGATTGCCGAGGCACTGCATCCTTACGGCGACGTTCGAGTGGCCACCAAGGCCGGCTTCGTTCGAACTGGTCCGGAAGAGTGGGTGGCGTGCGGACGTCCGGCCTACCTTCGCCAAGAGTGCGAGATGTCGCTGCGCCGACTTGGCCAGGAGTCGCTCGATCTTTTCCAGCTTCATCGAATTGATCCGACCGTCGACGCTGACGAACAGTTTGGTCTTCTTCGCGCCCTGCTGGATGAAGGAAAGGTTAAGGCAATCGGTCTTTCGGAGGTTTCGGTCGCTGAGATTGAACGTGCGAGGCGAAGCGTGTCCGTCTCCACTGTGCAGAACCAGTACAACGTCACGGACCGAAAGAGTGAAGACGTGCTGGAGTACTGCGAAGCGAACGACATTGGTTTCATCCCGTGGTCCCCAATTGGTGCCGGTTCAGTGGCGCAAAGTGGTGGGCCGCTTTATCGACTCGCAAAGGACCGCGACCTCACCGTCGCGCAACTCTCGTTGGCGTGGCTCCTCGCACGCTCCAGAGTTATTCTCCCAATACCGGGGACGTCGACATTGCGCCATCTCGAGGAGAACTGCGCCGCCGCAACGGTACAACTCGACGAAGTTGCGTTCCACGAGATGAATGCCCTTGGCGACTAGATCGACTTCGCCAACTGTTCGACTAATGACGCTCGTAACTCGCGCTTGAGGACCTTGCCCTGAGGATTGCGGGGGAGCGGATCAGCGCGGAAGAAGACTTTCGTCGGGATCTCGAATCGTGCGAGGTGTTGGGCGAGGTGTCGAGTGATCTCCTCAGCCTCGATTGCACGGCCTCGACGCAGCACGATAACGGCCGCCACCTCCTCGCCCATCGTCGGGTGCGCTAGGCCTACGACGGCGCAGTCGGCGACGTCGGGGTGCTCGAAGATCGCCGCCTCCACAATTACCGAGTACACGTTCTCGCCACCTCGAATGATCATGTCCTTCGCCCGATCGACGATGTAGACGAATCCGTCGTCGTCGATTCGAGCGATGTCGCCGGTGTGCAGCCAGCCCTTGGTGAAGGCTTGCGCGGTTGCCTCGGGCTTATTCCAGTAGCCACGAACGACGTTGGGTCCTTTGATCCACAGTTCGCCCACCACGTCCCGGCCGCGTGGCAAGTCGCTCGTTGGCTCGTCGCCAATAAAGCCCTCTGGCACAATGGCCAATTCGGACACCGGCACGGCCGGACCGCAACTGTCCGGCCGTGCCACGTAATCGGGTCCGGCGTTTAAGCAGACTGCCGCGGAAGTCTCAGTCAGTCCGTAACCGTTCCCCGGCTGTCCAGTGGGGAAGGCCGCCAGAATGCGTTTGACCAGGTCGGGCGGTGCGGGCGCTCCGCCGTAGGAGACAGACTTTACGCTCGAGGTGTCGAACTTGTCAAAGTCGGGGTGGTCAAGGATTTGCATAGCGATTGTCGGCACACCACCAAACATCGTAAGGCGCTCGGACTCAATCAGACCGAGCGCCTTGCCGGCGTCGAAGTGGTGCATCATCACGATCTTGCCGCCCGAGGCCGTATTGGTAATCATCGACGCGAGACAACCGGTCGCGTGAAAGAGTGGCACACTCAAGAGGCCGGCGTTCGGGATGCTCGAACCCTGGTCGTCGAGATTGCCGGTCCCGTAACGGATCGTTGAGCGTTGCCCAATGAAGAAGAGATTCATGAGATTCGTGATTGCATTTCGATGGGTACCGACTGCCCCCTTCGGGTGACCAGTAGTGCCTGACGTGTAGAACATCGTCGCGTCGTCGTCGGGTTCGATTGCGACGTCGGGCGGGACCAGTTCTGAATCAACTGTTCCGGTGAATGTGGCGAAGTCAACGATTGCAACACCTGTGTACGGCTCACCAAGTTTGGCTGGCCGAGAGGGGTCCTCGCTGATGACGATGACCGTCGTCAGGAGGGGCAGGTCAACGAGCCGCGAACGAACCCGTTCCAAGCGCTCCTCGTCAACGAACAGGAGCGAGGCGCCCGAGTCACTGAGCCCGTACTGGAGCTCCTCCGCAGTCCACCAGGCGTTCAAGGGCACGACGACGGCGCCAGTAACGACGCTCGCCCAGAAGGCGATGATCCATTGGGGGAGGTTGCGTGACGCGATCGCAACTCGATGTCCCTTCTCGACGCCGCGTTCGACAAGTCGATGACCGAGCGTGGCGGCGTTGCGATAGTGCTCGTCGAAGGTGAAGCGCTGACCCTCGTAGACGAGGAAATCGCGTGACGCATGCGACAACGACAGGTCAAGAATCTGACGAAGGTTGGCCGGAGCGTGCTTCCACACCGTCATCTCGATGCCGTTGATCGTCATTCGCTCAGTTTCGAACATCGAGCCCGGCGCCATCATCTGAGCATTCGCCTCGGCGATAGTGAGGGGAACTGAGCTCATCGTCGCGAGATCAATCGACAGTCGGCGCGGGCGTGAAGAAGACCGCACGATAGTGCGCAAGCTCCGCGATCGATTCTTTGATGTCGTCGAGCGCGCGGTGCGTCGTTGCCTTCTCCTCCATCGCCGCTAGGACCTCGGGGTGCCAGCGTCGTGTCAGCTCCTTCAAGGTGGAAACGTCGACGTTCCGGTAATGCAAGAACTCCTCCAACGTGGGCATGTACTCCTGGAGAAACCGGCGGTCGGTGCCAATCGAATTGCCGCAGAGTGGGATCGTGCGCGCCTCAGGGATGTGCTCTTTTAAGAAGGCCAGCGTCTTCGCTGCTGCGTCGGGGACAGAAATTGTAGACGTCTTGATTGCGTCGAGCAGACCGGACTTAGTGTGCATCGCGGTGACGAAATCGCCCATCTCTGCCAGTTCTTCAGACGTCGCGTGCACTACGAGGTCTGGTCCTTCGGCGACGATGTTTAGGTTGTCATCCGTAATCAAGGTCGCGATCTCGACGATTACGTGGCGCGCCGGTTCGAGGCCCGTCATCTCTAAGTCCATCCACACGAGCACAGTTGAACACTACAGAATGGCCATGAAGATGCACGAACGAGGGGCTGTAGCCTTCGCTCTATGGAAATTCAGGTCCAGCGGCTGCACCCCGACGCCGCCTTGCCGAACTTCGCCAATCACGGCGACGCCGGCTGCGATCTGGTCGCAGTTGAGGCCTGTACCCTACGCGCCGCAGGGGGTCGGGCCCTAATTGCTACCGGTTTCTCCATCGCCATTCCCGAGGGTTACGGTGGGTTCGTCCTGCCGCGCAGTGGCTTGGCGGCGATGCATGGCGTCACCTGCGCCAACGCACCGGGCCTCATTGACGCGGGCTATCGCGGCGAGGTCAAGATTGCCCTAGTAAACCTCGACCCGAAGATTGACTACCAAGTGGCCAAGGGCGATCGAATTGCGCAGTTGGTGGTCTTGGCGGTCCCGATGGTCACGTTCAACGTTGTCGAGGCACTACCGAGTTCGTCGCGCGGAACAGGCGGATTCGGAAGTAGCGGCCGATGACAAAATTCCTCGATCCGTTAGACAGTGCTTTCATACTGCTTGAAGTTCCTGGTACCGCCATGAATATTGGCGCCGTCATGGAACTTGACTTCGGCGACACTACCGATCCGCAAGTTCGGTTCGAGCAGATTCGAAAGAATATTGGTGACCGTATTCACGAAATCCCAGTTCTGTCGCAACGCATCGTGCGCGCCCCCTTCGACGTCACGTGGCCGGCCCTCGTTCAAGATGAGCGCTTCGACCTGAATCACCACGTAACGCGCGTCGCGCTGCCGTCACCGGGATCGCCTGACCAGTTCGACGCATTCGTCTCGGAGTTTCTCTCGCGACCCCTGGTCCCGACAAGGCCGCTTTGGCAACTTCTGGTCATCGAAGGTCTCGCCGACGGTTGTGCCGCCGCGGTCTTAAAGTTGCATCACGCGTTGGCCGACGGAGTTTCTGGGGCGGAGACGTTCGCGAACCTCTTCGACATATCGCCCGACGTCCGCACGCCCTTGCCGAATGTTGAAGTCTCGAACGATGTCTACGCGACCAGCTCGTGGGGGCTCGTGGTAGACGGTCTCAATCGATTTCGCAACCGGCCTCAGATTTCAGTCGAGAACGTCGCCGGGTGGGTCACCCGATCCTTCGAGATTGTTCGCACAATCGTGCGGGTCGTCGTGGTGCGAGGCCGACGACAGTCGACGCCCGACCAGCCATCAATTTTTGAAGCGCGTCGCATGTCGTTAAACGCTGAGCCGGGTGTCGAGAAGGTTTTTCACCGCACGAGTGTTCTTTTGGCTGACGCCAAACGCGCCGCTAAGTATCACGGTGCGTCGGTCACTGACTTTGTAATGGCCTCGACTAGTGGTGCCTTGCGAAGACTGTTGGAGGACCGGGGCGAAATGCCAAAACGAGACCTGATCGCCATCGTGCCAATTAATGTGCGTGCACCGGGCGACGCGAACATGGGCAACCAGATCTCGGGAATGCTCGTCGCGTTGCACACTGACCTTGTTGATCCGGTGGAGCGATTGAAAGCGATTGCCAGTGACTCGGCGAAGACGGTTGGCGTGCAACGCAGCAGCCGAAATAAAATGTTTCAAGACATGCCACGGGTGGTCGGCCCGTTCCTGCTGTCGGCCGGTGGAAAACTCGCCGCGGCCTTGGGACTGTTCGATCGGCTTCCGCCGATTGCCAATCTCATGGTGTCATCGGTTCCAGGTCCACCAATTCCGCTGTGGTTGAGCGGACATCGGGTGGTCTCGGCCGCTCCCTTCGGTCCGCTTTTCGCGTCGTTCTCGCTCAACATCACGGTGCTCGGTTTTGAGGAAAAACTTGAGTTCGGACTATTCGGGAGCGCCAAGACGATGCCCGATCTATCGTTACTGCGTGACTATCTACTCGAGGAAGCACGAGCGCTCATAGACACAGCGCACGGGTGAACGAGGATGGTTGTCAGCGCCGAATGGGCTAATGTGGTGTTTTACGCGGACGTAGCTCAGTTGGTAGAGCGCGACCTTGCCAAGGTCGAGGTCGCCGGTTCGAGCCCGGTCGTCCGCTCCACTGGTTTGCTGGCTCATCGGATTCTGGCGGGGTGAGCTTCATCGGACCACGATTGAGCAGAGCACTCGCCAGTTCGGTTTGTCGGCGTAGAGCAGGGCCCTGATTCGGCAATTCTCGAAGTTGCGAAAGCCAAAACCGACTCGCCTGATTCGTTTGATCAAATAGTTGATTGCCTCGGTTGGTCCGTTGCTCACCCGAGCCAGGTGGAAGTTGCAAATCTTGTCGAACCAGGTTCGGATGGTGCGCCCTAGTTTCTGAATCTCGGACGGCATCGTGGGGCGCAAGCAGTGACTCTTCAGTTCGTCGAGCATGGACCGTGCCTCGCTCAAGCCGAACGTCCGATAGAAGTCGCGCAGTCGTTCCTTCACGCGATAGGCAATCGCCACTTCGGCGTCGGGTTCCCCTCTGGCGAGCAGTGACGCCAGTCTCGAGGCGGCCTTGTCGTCGGGTTTCTCCTCGCCCGTGAGGAGTGCGCGACGGACCCGGTAGAGCGGATTGTCACGTCGACCGCGGTGACCGGTCTGCTCCGTCTGGACTCGTCGACGAACACTGTCGAGGGCGCGATTCGCCAACGAGATCACGTGAAAATGATCGACCACCTGGGCTGCTGGGCAGGATCACCGAGTAGACGGCGGCGTAGACGTTGGACATGTCGAGGGCGCCGTAGGTGATTCGCGACTTCCAGGCCTCGCTCTGTTGGTCGAGAAACCCCGCGACGTCCACGAAATTGCGCGTGGGCGGGATGTTCAGTGATCTGGTGGTGCTCGACGTCGGTGATAGCGGTGGCGTAACTGGTGTGGTGTCCGCCTAGCTTCACGGAGCTCGTCTCGTCGAGGCCAATGTCGCTCGTGCGATTGTGGCGACGGTGATCGGCCTTGAGTAGGGCGGTGCCGTAGGTGGTGACGGTGTCGTTGACGGCGTGCCAGTCACAGTTGAGCTCTTTGGCCACTTTCTTCACAGTGCGGCCTGTGCCGACTTGCACCGTCGCCCACTTGGCGGCTCGGGTAGTGAGCAGGCAGTTCTTGGCCGCGATCCGGTGGTCGCGAAGGACCGAGCTTCTCTGGGGGCAGTCCTCATTGACGCAGCGCATCCGGTGTTTCTTCCAGGTGAGTCGCATCGCCGCGCCGTAAACCGAGGGGTCCACGTAGGAGACGACCGCACGCTTCTTCACCCGAGCGGGCCGTTGACAGCGCTGGCGTCGAACGCCCTCGACGACCCGTTCAACGTACAGTTTCACGTCGCTGGCGCGACGCTCATAGTGCAAGACTCGGACGTCCTTCAGGCCGACGGGGGCCTCGAGGATTTCGGTAGGGTCGTTAAAGACAAAGATGCGTCAAGTTT
>JAYVNV010000043.1:0-2053 GCA_043758265.1 Acidimicrobiaceae bacterium | reverse complement strand
GGCGGATCAGCCACTCGACACCCAACACGAATCCTCCGACACTGTCGTGCCACGCGCGTTGGACCCCCGAGTTGTGAGACGTGGAGGTCACATTCTGGCCGGGCTCACTCAGTACGACCGTCAACGTTGCGTACGTCGTCGCGCTGTTGAGCAGGCCCAACGATGCCTGTAGTTCCTCGATCTGGCTTTGGAGGGCCGTCAGTTCGCTCTGCACCGACAGGATGCCACTGATTGAGCTTGTCCGGGTCATGATTGTCAGGTACTGCGAGCGAGCGACCTCGAGCGCCGTGATCCGCGCATTCAGGTCAACGTACTGACCAGTCACGTCCGAAGCCGACGTCACGATCAAAGTCGCGTCGCCGACGTGGCTGACCTGCGTCACCAACTTGGCGAAGTTGCCCTGGGGAACCTGCAAGGTGATGGTCCCCGAGGAGAAGCTCTTCGAAGCCCTGGTACCGATGTGGATCTGTGAACTGCCAACGAAGCCTCCATCCAGGGCCGCGATAACCGTCAGTTTCGACAGGTCTGATTGAAAGCTTCCGTGGCTCACCGTGAGTGCCAATGTGCCGACCTTCTCAACGCGCAACGAACTAGAAACGGACCTTGAGATTCCGACGCGAGCGGCTGAGGCACTGACGCCAGAGAGCGCCGTTCGAGTGATTTGCGCATTGTCGAGGCCACTCTTCGTGAATGAATCCTGGTGAGGAGATGCTGGCGCCAATCCGCCCGATCGGACTCCGTGCGAGCCGCCCTCCACCTGACCGGTGATTCCCGTCGGGGGTGACTTAAACGCCGAATATGTCACTGGATTTCTCTCATGGCGAAGGAGCGGAATCGACATGCCCAGCACGACCAAGCCTGCGGCGGCCACGGTCATCGCCGAACGACCATGACCGTAGTGACGGTAGAGCAACTTCAGTCGAGAAGTGCGCGCAACACCACTCGCCAACATCGCCTGCGCCAGTATCTGGTCCGTCGCGCCCTCGGTGAACTCGAATGACTCGGCGCTCTCGTGAAGCGCACGACTGAGCGCTCCTTCATCAAAGACAATCATGTGTCACTCTCGCGGGCAGACTTTGTGTACGACGAAGAATTTGTGCGGAGCGCAGGGTGATTCGCCAATTGGCGACGGGCCTCATTGAGGCGTGACTTCACGGTGCCCGGCTGACGATCAATGACGTTCGCTATCTCGCGCTCGCTCAGGTCCGAGTAGTAGCGGAGGACGACAACGACGCGAAGGTGCGCGGGCAGAGCGCGAAGGGCGCGCATGACGTCCTGAGAGAGCGCGATTCGACTGAAGGGGTCGCTGCGCTCCGCAACGTCTTCGAGCACCTCGTCGCGGGACCTTCGATCGCGGTGAGGAATCTCTTTGCGGAGTTTCGAGTTACACGTGTTTACAACGACCCGGTACAGCCACGGCTTGAAGCTGGTCGCGGTCGTGAGCGACTCACGGAACCGCCACGCCCGCAAGAATGCCTCCTGCACCGCATCCTCAGCGTCGAGACGATCGCCCAGGATTAAGTAGGCGGTGCGAACTGAACTGGCGTAGCCGTCCTCCAGCCAGGTGCGAAGCTCGTCGACGTTGTTAATATCAGTCATCGCGTCACATCGCTCCAAACTTAAATAGGGCGTTTCTAAGCACATGTAGAGAGACGCTGCGAGTGAGCGAAAGGTTCGCAGATTCTTCCAGATTGCGCGGTATTGCTGTCGGAGGACCTCAACTAGATGTTCGCCCCGCGGTGAAGGGCCGAGGCGCTTCGCCATAACTGGACGTAGTTCTCAAAGGTGATTCCCTCGGTCACCTAGCTCGCGGCCTGCAGTTCGCAACGATACGCGGGCAAATTATGCCCCGGCACGCCCATATCGACCTGATGGGCTCGATGCCAGCCGGTGTTGTAGAGCATGAACCAAAATCGGACGAGCCAGTGCTATTGAACGTTGTGGATCGTAAGGCGCCGATCGTCGATCTTGAGCATCCCGCCGTGCTCGTCAATCGCTCGATGCCGGTCGAGCACGCGCCCCTGTGTCATCCACGGCAACCACCAGAACACGA
>JAYVNV010000042.1:0-2062 GCA_043758265.1 Acidimicrobiaceae bacterium | reverse complement strand
GCGCCACGGTGATTAACGACGTCTCGGCCACACTGCTCGACGTTGCGGGCGAGTTGGGCGTTGGCTACGTGGCGATGCACCGCCAAGGTGACTCGAGCAGCATGCAGATCAAACCGACCTACGACAACGTGGTTGAGGAGATCTTGATTTTTCTGCGCACCACGGCCGAGCGAGCGCGAGCGGTGGACGTCTCGCCGCTGTGGGTCGATCCGGGCATTGGATTCGGCAAAACCGTCGAGCACAACCTCGCGCTACTCGCTAACGTCGATCGCTTCGTGGCGATGGCGCGCGAGTTCGGGGCCGGCGTCTTGATCGGTACGAGTCGAAAGCGATTCCTCTCGAAGCTTGGTGACGAGGAGCTCGACGTGGACCAGCGTTTGGAGGGCTCACTCGCAACGGAGGCGTGGGCGATGCTCGAAGGTGTCAGTATGGTTCGTGTACACGACGCTGCGGCCGCCGTTCAGCTCCGTGAGTTGCTTACCCGCCCCGTCGAGGAGGTAGTCGCGTGAGGGGCAAGTGGGCAGCGGGCATCGAGCCGCGGAGTTTCATTTGGGTCTACAAGGGGATCCTGGCGGTCTCCGAACGGCCTGGGGGCTCCACCACCGTCCACCGCCGCGTTCGCCGCGACGAGGAGCTCCTCTGGTTGAAGCACCAGGGCTTTGGACGGGTCATCTCGATCCTGCCGGTTATGCAGAACTTGAGCGCCTACTTCGAGCACGGCCTCACCGCGAGCCACTACGCGCTACGCGGCGGTCCCCATCAGCGCGAGGTGCTCGAGGCCTGCTACTCGGACCTGGCGACGTCGATGACGAACAAGACCATGGTGCTGTTGCACAGCGACGAAGTGTCGGACCGGTTGCTCGGCGTCATCGCCGGTTACCTGGTCTGGTCCAATCGCGTTCCGACCGTGCCAATGGCCGTGGCCTACGTGGAGCGGCTCTTCAAGCGCTCGATCGGCCCCGATGGTCGAGGAGTGTTGTTCGACCTACCCGAGGTCAGAGCGTGAATGACGTGATCGAGCTGCGCGAGCTGCGCTGCAGCGCGGTCGTCGGTGTCCTCGCCGAGGAGCGCGACCGTGCTCAGCCGCTCGTGTTCGACCTCGACCTCGAGCGCCCCTTCGAGGAGGCCGCGATCGGCGACGACATCACTCAGACGACGAACTACGCCGACGTGCTCTCACTGACGACGCGCGTCGCCACCGAGGGCCGGTACCTCCTGCTCGAGACGCTGTCCTACCGCGTGGCCTACGAGATCCTCGCCTTCGACGATCAGATTCAGTCCGTGACCGTCAGCGTGCGAAAGACCCGCCCACCCGTCGTTGAGGACGTGGCGTCGGTCGGCGTGCGCTGTACCGCGCACCGTCGTTAGTGCGTCGGGCCTACCTCTCGCTCGGTTCGAATCTCGCTGAGCGCGCAGCGCACCTCAAGCGCGGCGTCGAGGTCGTGACCGGTGGCGACGCCGTTCGCCTCTCTCGGGTCTACGAGACCGAGCCGGTCGGTGGCGTCGTCCAAGACGACTTCTGGAACCTGGTGATCGAACTCACGACCGACGCGTCGCCGCGCGAACTGCTCGAGCGCGCGCGTGGCGCCGAGGAGGCGTGCGGTCGGGTCCGCACCGTGCGCTGGGGGCCGCGAACCCTCGACGTCGATGTCCTCCTGGTCGGTACTGAGACGAGCGATGACCCCGAGATCCTCGTACCGCATCCGCGGATGTACGAACGGTCCTTCGTGCTCGTGGCGCTGCGTGAGTTGGCCCCGGACCTTGTCACGCGGGCCCAGTTGGCGGCTGGCGTGGGGTCCGTTCGCGCGCTGGGTACACTCGAGTCGTTGCACTAGTACCGAACGGCACCCGCGAGGGGCTGGAACGGATAGGAGCATTGATGAAGATCACTATCGTCGGAACCGGTCGAGCCGGTTCGTCGTTCGATATCGCCCTTCGACGGGTTGGCCACGAGGTCTCGATTGTCCACCACGACGAACTCTCCCAACTCGGGGCGCCCGAGTTGCTCATGCTCTGCGTGCCCGATGACGAGATTGCCGTCACGGCCGACGGGATTGGCCCG
>JAYVNV010000041.1:0-6615 GCA_043758265.1 Acidimicrobiaceae bacterium | reverse complement strand
TCGCAGCGACTCGTTGCGCCATTGATTGTTGTCGTAGCAACGTGGTTACGTACGTGAGAATCGATAGCATCGCGTTTCTCTCGTTCTCACCCTTAAGGAAAATCGACGATCGAACGTAACGATGTCCTGCACCGACAACTCTTCTTGGAGCAATCAGCGATCGGCAACCTTTAGCCACAAGGCCTTGGGCAAATGGAGCAAGACCATCATGATGTAGCGCAGGATTGGTGGGCTCCAGATGACGCGGTCGGTCGTGCCAATGCCCTTCATCACGTTGAGCGCCACCACGTCGGGATCCGTCGAGAAGGGAATGTCGGCCTGTCCGCTCGTCATCTTTGATCGAACGAAGCCGGGTCGCACGATCTGCAGCGTGACTCCGGTGCCGACGAGCGAGTCGGCCATTGCGTCACAGAGTCGGTCGAGTCCGGCTTTGGCGCCGGCGTAGAGGTAGGCGCCACGCCGCACCCGTACGGCGGTCACCGAGGAGAGGACCAGTATCCGACCGCTGCCCTGGGCCACGAGCTGACGTCGAACCTCAGCCAGGGCGGCGACTGGCCAGGTGAAGTTCACCGAAGCGACTTCAGCCGCCACGTCGGCGTCGTTCTCGTCGACCAACTGGTTGGCCAACATCCCAACGGCCACCAGTACGAGGTCAACGCCGTCACCCACCTTGTCGAAGGCCTCAGCGACGACGCGCTTAGCGCTGGAGGGATCTTTCGCGTCGAAGAGGACAGTGTCGGTCTTCGTCGCGCCGTAGTCCAACGCCTCACTCGCCGCTTGGTCGAGCAGTGACTGGTTGCGTCCGGCGAGGACGACGGTGTTGGCCCGTGCGCTGCAGAGTTTTTTGGTGATGGCGCGCGCGATGTCCGACGTTCCGCCGAGGACAATGACGTGCTGTGGGTGACCGAAGGCGTTTTCCATCGTGGACTACTTTCCGCTTAGTTGGAGCCGTCGAGCGAGGTCGCTCGTCATGTGGTGCTCAGGATCGACGCGGTTCTTGACGCTGAGGAACTCGTCCAGCCGTGGGTACATTGAACGAACTTTGTCGGGATGAAGTCGCGCGTCCTTGGCGAAGTAGATCCGCCCACCGGCCTCGAGGACCAGGTCGTCGAGCTGGTCAAGGACACCGGGCAACGTCGCGGGGCCGACGGGGAGGTCGAGGGCCAACGTCCAGCCCGTCATCGGGAACGAGAGCGGGCCAGGATTCGCAGCTCCGAAGCGTTTTAAGACGGCGAGAAAGCTCGGGATCTTGGACGTTGACAATCGCTCAATCGCCCGCACGATCGTCTCGCCGGCGGCGTCGGGGACGCAGAACTGGTACTGGACGAAGCCGCGTTTGCCGTAGAGGCGGTTCCAGTCGCGCAGCCCGTCGAGAGGATGGAAGAACGAGGTCAGCGACTGGGGCTCGCGCACCTCGTGCTTGGGGGCTGCGCGAAACCACGCCTCGTTGAAGAGCTTGATCGTCAGAGGGTTCAAGATCCCGCTGGGCGCGTTGAACGGCACGAGGAGCTTTGGTTTTGAAGGACCCTTCAGCGACGCGTCGACGTCGGCCGAGGTGGCGTGGTCGCCGCGCGTGAGGATTGCGCGCCCCATGTGCGCGCCGCGCGTCATGCAGTCGACCCACGCAACGGAGTAGCGGTAGCGGTCGTCCCCGCTGGCCATCGCACTCATCACGCCCTCGAGGTCGGCGAAGCGGTCGGTGTCGACGAGCACCTGATCAGTCTCGATCGCCATCAAACGCATCGTCACACTGGTGACGACACCGGTGAGGCCCATCGCGCCCATCGTCGCCCAGTACAGCTGCGCGTCCTCGGTCGTCGACACGGTGCACGCGCCCGTCGGTGTCACCAGGCGCATCGAGAGCACGTGGTGGGCGAACGAGCCGTCGACGTGATGGTTCTTGCCGTGCACGTCAGCCGCCACGGCGCCGCCGATCGTCACCTGGCGCGTTCCGGGCGTCACGGGGACAAACCAGCCCTGGGGGACTGCGTTGGCGAGCAGTTCGTCGATGGAAACTCCGGCCCCGACGGTGACGACTCCGTCGCCGTCGATCGGCCCGATGCCCCCGAGCTCGCGGTTGTCTAGCACGACGCCACCGCTCAGCTGCGCGGCGTCACCATAACTGCGGCCGAGCCCGCGCGCGATGACGTCGGGCGAGTTGGCTAAGTGGAGCTCGACCTCGGCCTCGCTCTGGGGCGAGACGACGTCGGCGAAGCTGGCCGTGGTGCGGCCCCAACCCGAGAGAGACTGGCGGCTCACCCGTAGACGCCTTGAGCGACGAGCGCGGCCCAGACGACGATCAGAACCTGCACGGTGCGATTGTGCAGGACCAACTCCTCGGGGGCGGCGCCGTCGCCCGAGTCGGCCGAGCGCATGATGAAGAGGATCGCGAAGACGACCGGCACGACGCTTAGTCGAATTGAAATGGTTTGGTGCCTGAAGGAGAGCCCGGTCGACGACGTGTCGAAGGCCCAGAGGCAGTAGCCAGTGACGACCACGGTGCCGCTCAGCGTCAGCGCCTGGTGCAAGAACTCCGGCGTGTACTGCGAGAGGACCTTACGGGTCGCGCCGGCGCCGATCTCACGCAGCTCGGCCGATCGCTTGCCGACCACGAGGAAGAGGGCGCCGAATGAGATGACGACGAGAAACCACGTCGAGACGAAGATGTGTGACGCTTCGGCGCCGGCGTAGGCGCGCAGGAAGAAGCCGCTTGCGACGACGCCAAGTTCGATGACCGCAATGTTCTTCAACCAGAAGATGTAGAGGAGTGTGATGGCGACGTACAGGCCCAGCACGAGCAAGAGGCTTTGAGGGTGCCAGAGGGCGAGGGGAATCGAGAAGCCCACGCCGAGCAGCACCACGGCGGCGAGGATCGCCAGCGTGGGGTTCAGCTGGCCCGAGGCTATGGCCCGGAACTGCTTGGTCGGGTGCTGGCGATCGGCCTCGACGTCACGCAGGTCGTTAACGAGGTACATCCCTGATGAAATGGCACAGAACGCGAGAAACGCCGCCACCGTGTGACGGATGATGTCGGCGTGGGTGAGGACCCCGGCGGCCGCGGGCGCCACGATGATGAGGCCGTTCTTCACCCACTGGCGCGGTCGCATGGCCGAGACCAATGAGCGCAGCGCACTGCGCGGCGGGAGCGAGGTCTTCGTCACAACTAGTCACGCTACTAGGGTCGATTTGAGGAGCCCGGAGCGCCGTTCCTTCGAAAAGCGCCCGCGGTGAGGGGTCCTATAATTGGTTTCTCATGGATCGTACGTACCGCGTCGTCGTCGCCAAGCCCGGTCTCGACGGCCATGACCGCGGCGCCAAGGTCATTGCGCGCACGTTGCGTGACGCCGGATTCGAGGTCGTGTACACCGGGCTGCATCAGACGCCCGAGCAGATCGTCCAGGCCGTTATCCAAGAGGACGCCGACGCACTCGGCCTCTCGTTGCTCTCGGGCGCTCATCGGGTACTCGTGCCCCGGGTGATTGATCTCTTGAAGTCACAGGGCCGCGAGGACGTCTTGGTGCTCGTCGGCGGGATTATTCCCGACGACGACATCGCCGGTCTCGAGGTGATGGGCGTGGCCCGGGTCTTCACGCCCGGTGCGTCGCTCGCGGAGATTGGCACGTGGCTCGAATCGACGCTCGACGCGCGCGAGCACCTGGTGTGAGTATTTAAGTTTGTCGTACGCAACATTTCGAAAGTGAAAGAGGACGTCTATGGACCTGTTCGAGTACCAAGGCAAGCAGTACTTTGCGCGCTACGGCATCGCCGTCTCGCCCGGTGACGTCGCCGACACGCTCGACGAGGCCGTGGAGGTGGCGAACCGGGTCGGTTACCCCGTCGTCGTAAAGGCTCAGGTGAAGGTCGGTGGTCGTGGCAAGGCCGGCGGCGTCAAGCTCGCCCACGACGTCGACGAGTTGCGACTGCACGCGAGCAACATCCTCGGCCTCGACATCAAGGGTCACGTGGTGCGACGACTGTGGATCGAGCGCTCGAGCGACATCAAGAAGGAGTACTACGCCTCCTTCACGCTGGACCGTCAGAACAAGACCCACCTCGGGATGTTGAGCGCCCAGGGTGGCGTCGAGATAGAGATCGTCGCCGAGGAGAACCCTGACGCGATCGCCTTGCTCGCCATTGACCCCGTGCGGGGGCTCGACCTCGCGACGGCCCGTCGCTGGGTGAACGAGGCCGAGCTCGACGAGCCCGCGCGCGAGCAGGCCGCCGAGCTGCTCGTGCAACTCTACGAGTGCTACACCAAGGGCGACTGCGACCTGGCTGAGATCAATCCGCTGATCCTGACGCCCGACAACAAGGTCCACGCGTTGGACGCCAAGGTGACGCTGGACGAGAACGCGTCGTTTCGCCACCCCGAGTGGGAGTCGTTCCGCGAGGATGAGTTCGAGGACCCTCGCGAGAAGATGGCCAAGGAGAAGGGTCTTAACTACATTGGCCTCGACGGCACGGTCGGCATCATCGCCAACGGCGCGGGGCTGGCGATGTCGACGCTCGACGTCGTCAATCAAGTCGGCGGTACGGCGGCCAACTTCCTCGACATCGGCGGCGGCGCCGACGCCGACGTCATGGCCTCGGCCATGGAGGTCATCAACGCAGACCCTAAAGTCAAGGCGATCTTCGTCAACATCTTTGGCGGTATCACCCGCGTCGACGAGGTCGCGCGGGGCGTCCTCGAAGCCCTCCAGCGCGTCTCGATCAGTTCGCCGATCGTGCTGCGACTCGACGGCACGAACGCCATTGAGGGCCGCGAAATACTCGCACCACACCTGAGCACACTGCTCATCACCGAACCGACCATGCTGGACGCCGCGCGCCGGGCCGTGGCCCTAGCGAACGCCTAAGGGGAGAACTATGAGCATTTTTGTTGACGAAAACACCCAGGTCATCGTGCAGGGTCTGACGGGCAGCCAGGGCCGATTCCACGGACTGCGCAACCGTGACTACGGCACGAAGGTCGTTGGCGGCGTCACGCCGGGCAAGGGCGGCTCCGACGTTGATGGCATTGCGGTCTTTAATTCAGTGAAGGAAGCCGTTGACGCCACGGGCGCCACGGCGTCCTTTATTGCCGTGCCGCCCAAGTTCGCCGCCGCCGCCATCCTCGAGGCGGCCGCGGGGGGCATCACCTTCATTGTCTGCATCACCGAGGGGATCCCGGCCCAGGACGAGGCCATCACGTACAACCGATTGGTCGAGGAGTTCCCCGGCGTGCGTCTGCTCGGACCGAACTGCCCGGGCATTATTAGCCCCGGCAAGTGCAACATCGGCATCACGTCGGGCGACATCGCCCTCGCTGGTGGTCCGGTCGGCATTGTCTCTCGTTCGGGCACGCTGACCTATCAGGCCCTCTACGAGCTGAGCCAACAAGGAATCGGCCAGACGACCTGCGTCGGTATCGGTGGCGACCCGGTGCCGGGCACGAACTTCATCGACTGCCTGGCGGCCTTCGAGGCCGACCCCGAGACCAAGGCCGTCATGATGATCGGTGAGATCGGCGGCTCCGAGGAGGAGCGCGCGGCCGAGTGGATCGAGCTGAACATGACGAAGCCAGTGGTCTCGTACATCGCGGGCGTCACCGCGCCGCCGGGTCGAAAGATGGGTCACGCCGGTGCCATCATCTCGGGCTCGAAGGGCACCGCGCAGGCGAAGATGGACGCGCTCGCCGCAGCCGGCGTGCACGTCTGTTTGAACCCCACCGAGGCGGGTAAAAAAATGGGCGAGATCGTTAAGGCGCTCTAAGACGTTGGAACCCGTTCGACTCTGCGTTTTGATATCGGGTTCGGGCACGATCCTCGACGCAATGATGAAGGCTCGCCTGGACGTCGCGCTGGTGCTCGCGGACCGTCCCTGTCGCGGACTCGACGTCGCTGGCGCCCACGGGGTTCGCGCTCAACTGGTCGACCGCCAGGCATTCGGCGGCTTCGCTCGTTCCTTTGACCGCGACGGGTACACGCGAGCGTTGACTGAGACGTTGCTCGAGCACCAGATTGGACTGGTGGCGATGGCGGGCTTCGGGACCATCCTCACGTCGCAGTTCCACGTTGCCTACCCCGGTCGGGTCCTCAACACCCACCCGAGCCTGCTGCCCGACTTCAAGGGATGGCACGCCGTGGCCCAGGCCCTCGAGGCGGGCGTGAGCGAGACCGGCTGCACGGTGCACGTCGCGACCGTGGCCCTCGACGACGGACCAATCCTCGCGCAGCGTCGCGTCGCGGTGCTCGAGGGCGACGACGAGGCGACGCTGCACGAGCGGATCAAGGACGTTGAGCGACTGTTGTATCCGTTGGTGGTCGGTAGGGTGATGGCGTCACTGGCGCAGGGTCGAGAGCCCGCGAGCGTCGCCGAATCGAAGGGGCAGTAGATGCGCGCACTCCTGAGCGTGTGGGACAAGACCGGGCTCGTCGGGTTCGCGTCGGGTCTGCGCACGCTCGGCGTCGAGTTGATCGCCTCGGGCGGCACGGCGGTGGCGTTGAAGGCGGCCGGCATTGCGCACCTTGACGTGGCCGACGTCACCGGCTTCCCCGAGATGCTGGGTGGTCGGGTGAAGACCTTGCACCCGCGGGTTCACGCCGGGATACTCGCCGACCGCTCGAAGCCCGACCA
>JAYVNV010000040.1:0-6631 GCA_043758265.1 Acidimicrobiaceae bacterium | reverse complement strand
ACGTTCCCGAAGGGCTTTTCGAATGACCCTGCGCGTGGACGTCCTGACGTTGTTTCCCGACGCCGTGACCCAGTACGCCACGACGTCGGTGCTCGGGCGCGCCGCCGAGCGCGGCGTCTGGTCACTCGTCGTGCACGACTTTCGCGATGCCACCGACGACGTGCACCGAACCGTCGACGACACGCCCTTCGGCGGGGGGGCGGGCATGGTCCTTCGCGCCGAGCCGATCCTTCGCACAATCGAGGAGCGCCCCGACCTCGCGCGACCACTGATTGCGCTCACGCCGTCTGGTCGGCGTTTCGATCACGGGGTCGCGAAGGAGCTCAGCGCCCTCGGTGGCTTTTCGCTGCTCTGTGGCCGTTACGAGGGGATCGATCAACGGGTAATCGACCTCGAGGTCGACGACGAGATCTCACTGGGCGACTTCGTATTGGCGGGCGGTGAGTTGGCGGCGTTGTGCGTGATTGAGTCAGTCGTGCGACTGTTGCCGGGCGGCCTCGGCAACGACGAGTCGAGCGTCGACGAGTCCTTCGGCGACGGACTGCTGGAGTACCCCCAGTACACCAAACCGGCCCAGGTGCGCGGCCTCGATGTACCCGAGATCCTTCGTTCGGGCGACCACGCGCGAATCGAACGGTGGCGCCGTGCGCAGGCGCTGCATCGAACACTCGCGCGTCGTCGCGATCTCATTGAGGCCCGCGGTGGTCTGAACGCCTCGGACGTGGCGTTGCTGGGGGAATTCCCGACGTTGGAGGACCACGGTCGAAACGGCTAAACTCGGAAGGCCTCAGTGATCCGAAAGGGACCGCTCTCATGAATCCGACCGACATAATCGACCGCGACTCGCTTCGCGACGATATTCCTTCCTTCCGCACCGGCGACACCTTGAAGGTCCACGTCCGCGTGGTCGAGGGCACCCGTGAGCGCGTGCAGGTCTTCCAGGGCGTCGTCATTCGCCGTCAGGGATCGGGCGTCCACGAGACGTTCACCGTTCGAAAGATAAGTTTCGGCGTCGGCGTTGAGCGAACCTTCCCGGTCCACGCCCCAACCATCGCCAAGATTGAAGTCGACTCCTACGGTGACGTGCGACGCGCGAAGCTGTACTACCTCCGTGATCTGCGTGGTAAGAAGGCCAAGATCAAGGAGTTGCGAGTCACCGAGCGCGCGAAGTAGCGCGTGGGCGAAGAGGAGCTCGACGACTACGAGTCGACGCTTGAGTTGGCTCTCGTTCAGGAGTACAAGGCCGTGGTCGGCATGTTCAATTACGCCGTCGAGACGGACCGTCGCTTCTACCTAGCCAACGACGTCACCATCGACGTTCGGTCTTCCACCACCCCCACCCTCCTCGAGGTGACCCTCAACGACGCGTGGGTGTGGGACATGTACCGCTCGGCCCGCTTCGTGCCCTCGGTCCGGGTCCTCACGTTTCGCGACGTCAACATTGAGCGGCTGCCCAAGGAAGACATCCAACCCTCGTCATGACACTGTTGCGACTCGTCTGGGCGCTCGAGCGACTGGACGACGTCGTGCCCCTCGTCAACGACGTCGCCACTGTCCTCGCCTGTAACGACGGCGACACGATCGTCGCTGCGGGAGCGTTGCACGGTCAGCTGCGGCGCCCCATTGGCGTGTGGCTCGAACTCTCCGATGACTACTCGGCGCAGATGGCGGCGCGCGACGTTGCGACACTTTCGCACATTGTTGATCTCGACCGCGTCGTCGTCGCCGCAGCGACCCTGGCCCGCCAGCGCGCTGCTGTCGTTCGAGCACTGCTCAGCGACGACGAAGTCACGTTCACCAACGAGGTGGCGACGTTGCGCGCCGCGTACAACCGGCCCGCGCCCCCGACGCCGGTGGCGGTGTGGAGTTACGACGGGGTCACGGTGGAGACCGACGACCAGCTCTTGCGTGCGCGCGACGACGTCGCCTTCGAGTGGGGCGTCGCGACTACTTTCGCGTAATCACCACGCCCGGCTGGCTCGAGATCCGTTCGGGCGTGATGCGAACAGTGACCCGAATCTCACCTTCCACGTGGTCGAAGACCGAGTCGGCCCCGTTGTACTTCTTCGTTAAACGGTCGATGACCTCGTCGGCGCCCTGCGTGGTGAAGCCGGTGACGAGACCGCGCACGGTGATGCACGTCGGTGGATCGTCGGGATCGGTCAATGAGACCGCCACCCGGGGATCAAGCGCAAGGTTTCGAGCCTTGGCCCGGCCTAGCGCGGTGTTGATGACGATGTCCTCACCGTCCAACTCCACCCAGACCGGCGACACGTTGGGACTGCCGTCGGGATCGAGAGTCGCGATGTGCGCCAACACCTGCTTCTCGAAGATGGTGCGTGACGCGGCACTAAAGGATTCGGTCATTGCTGTCCTGACGTGGGGGTGTTTGAGGGTGTGTAGTTTTACTGTAATGAACATTGGGGCACACGTACGCGGCGGTGGCAAGCTCGTCCCTTCGCTCGAAGCGGGCGTTGCAATTGGGGCGACGTCGGTTCAGATATTTACCCAGAGCCCAAGAATGTGGAAGCCGAGCCAGTACGCACCCGAGGTGCTCGCTGCCTACCGCGAGGCGCAGGCCGCCCACCCGACGATTAAGCACACCTTTTGCCACGCGACCTACCTCATCAACCTAGCGAGCCCCGACCGCGAGCTCTACGAGCGGTCGGTTGCGTGCCTGATCAGCAACCTCTCAGTGGGCCGGGGCATGGCGTCGTCGGGTGTGGTGTTGCACGTCGGCTCGCACCTGGGCGCTGGATTCGAGACAGTGATCGGACAGATTTCTGAGGCATTCGAGCGAGCTCTCGACTCGGCTGACGCCGCGCCCGAGGGTGTTCTTGACTGTCCAATCCTCATTGAGAACGCTGCCGGCACCGGTGCAACGGTCGGGCGCAGCCTCGACGAGATCCAGGCGCTGATCGACGCGACTGGGAAAGACGAGCGCTTAGGACTTTGCATTGACACTCAGCATCTCTGGGCGAGTGGCGTCGACTTCTCGACGGTTACCGCGACGAACAGACTTGTGGACGAAATAGACACACGCATTGGGATTGATCGGCTTCGCTGCTTGCATCTCAATGACTCCAAAATCGAATTCGGCGGCAACCGTGACCGCCACGCCAACATCGACGAAGGCACAATCGGCACCAAGGGGCTCGCAACGCTGGTGGGGCACCCCAAGATTCGTGACCTGCCACTGCTGCTCGAAGTACCGGGCAGCGGTGACGGACCTCGCGCCGAAGACGTCGCGAAGGCACGCAAGGTCGTAGCAGTCGGCATCAAGCTCTACGACACCCGCACGCATTTGACGCCAGGCTCCAAAACCACCGTAAAGAAAAGTTTGTCCGCCCAGAAGACCGCCTCCTTAAAGACGAGCGCCGTGAAGGTAAGCGCCGTACCCATGTCTTCGACCACGAAGAGCGCACCGGCAAAGAGCGCCGGGGTTAAGAAGAGCGCTCCGGCGACGAAGAGGACCACGAAGAGCTCTCCGGCAAAGAACGCACCGGTGAAGAGGCCACCGGTCAAGAAGGGCCTGGCTGTGAGGAAAACGACGACGACGTCGCTTAAGAGAGTGTAGGGAGGCAGTCATGGCAGAGGTACGAATGGAATCGGATTCAATGGGGTCGATCGAAGTGCCGGCCGACCACTACTGGGGTGCGCAGACTGAGCGCAGCCTCCATCACTTCGCGATTGGCGAAGACACGATGCCCGCATCGCTGATTCGCGCATTTGGCATCTTAAAGTTCGCCTCAGCTCAGGTGAATCATGATCTAGGCAAACTCGATCAGGAGAAGGCGATGCTGATTGAGCAGGCCTCGCGCGAGGTCATCGACGGCGTCCTCGTGGACGAGTTCCCTCTTCGTATCTGGCAGACCGGCTCGGGCACGCAGACGAATATGAACGTGAACGAGGTCATCTCGAATCGCGCCATCGAATTGGCGGGTGGCGTGAAGGGGTCGAAGACGCCAATCCATCCCAACGACGACGTCAACATGTCCCAGTCGTCGAACGACACGTTCCCGACCGCGATGCATATCGCGGCGGAGAGTGATATTCACGACCGGCTTATCCCGTCGGTGAGGCGACTGCGAGACGCCCTCAACGTCAAGGCCGAGGAGTTCGTCGACGTCATCAAGATTGGCCGTACCCACCTCATGGACGCCGTGCCGCTCACGCTTGGTCAGGAGTTCTCCGGATACGTCGCGCAGCTCGACGCTGACGTGGCTCGACTGGAAATTGTGTTGCCGGGGCTCTGCGAACTGGCGGCCGGCGGTACCGCGGTCGGCACTGGCCTCAACACCCACCCCGAGTTCGGTGAACGCGTCGCCGTGGTCATCGCCGCGTTGACCGGCAAGCCGTTCGTCAGTGCGCCCAATAAGTTCGCCGCGTTGGCCGCCCACGACGCACTGGTCTTCGCCCACGGCGCGGTCAAGACACTGGCAACCAGTCTCATGAAGATCGCCGACGACGTCCGATGGCTCGGCTCCGGTCCGCGCTCGGGCCTCGGCGAACTGCAACTGCCCGAGAACGAGCCCGGGAGTTCGATCATGCCAGGCAAGGTCAATCCCACTCAATGCGAGGCCGTGATAATGGTGGCCATTCAAGTCTTTGGCAACGACGCCGCGGTCGCGATGGCCGGTTCTCGGGGCAATCTGGAACTGAACGTCTGCAAGCCGGTGCTCATTCACAACTTCTGTCACTCGGTTGACCTGTTGAGCGACGCGTGTGATCGATTTCGAGAGTTCTGCGTCGAGGGTATTCAACCGGACTACGAGCGGATCAGCCATCACCTCAACAACTCGCTCATGTTAGTGACGGCGCTCAATCCCATCCTCGGCTACGACAGGGCGGCCGAAGTGGCGAAGAAGGCGCATCACGAAGGGACCACGCTGCGCGAGGCGGTGGTGTCGCTCGGCTTTCTGAGCGCCACCGAGTTCGACGCCGCCGTCGTGCCCAAGGACATGACTCACCCGTGAGCCGTCCGGCGCTCTTAGACGAGCACGTAGTGGCGTCGTGGCTGGCCGACCACTCCGAGTGGCACCTCGAGGTCGGCCATCTGGTGCGCGAGATTGCCACCAAGGACTATCCCAGTTCAGTGCGGATACTCGACGCGCAGGTGTTCCTCGCCGAGGGATTGGGTCACCACCCAATCGTCACGCTCGGTTACTGTCACGTGCGCTTCGAACTCTGGACGCACGACCTCGATGCAGTGACCCAACTCGACATCAGCTACGCGACGGGCCTCGATGAGTTGGTGGCCTCGCAGTTCAACGACGCAGTCGTCTAGTTGACGGGCAGGTTCCACAGCGCCATCCAGCGCGCGAGGTCCTTCTCCATGGGCAGGTCGTCCTCGAGAAACGAGCGAACCCGTAACTCAAGTTCATTGTCGCGCTGGGACGGCCCCGTCGGCGCGAAGGGATAAAAAGTCCCTTGCTTCAAGAGATACACCAGTCGTACCGGACCGTCGCCGGGCGCCGTCTTGGGCACAAAGCCAAAGACGGCGCAGAGCAGTCGTGGACCGAGGCCGTGTTCCACCATTGAGGTGTTGGCACCGTGGACGCGCGTCACTAGTCCCTCGAGGTCGGGATCGTTAACGACCAACCACTTGAAGCCGAGGTCGTCAGTCGTGATCTCCACCTTGCCCGAGGTTTCATCGAAGTTGAGCAGTTGGATGATCTCGTCGTCGGTCACGTGCGTGCTCTCGCCACTGCCATCTTTGAAGCACAGTCCGGCGTGACCGGACGTCACGAGGTCCAATTCGGTCTCGAGGGTCAGCGCCGCCGAGGGGAGGGCGAAGAGATTGTCGAGCTTCGGTGCCACCTGTTTGGTGCGCCCGAATATCGTGTCGCGAAGACCCACTAGCCGTTCAGTTCGCGCTCGAGCTTGTTCAACTGGTCGAGGCGCTTCTCGAGCGACGGGTGCGTCGAGAAGAGCGAGGCGGCCGTGTTGCCGGCCAGGGCCGGCGCGAAGAAGAAGGCGTTCATTCCCTCGGCTTTGCGAAGGTCGGTGCGCGGAATCTTGCCCATGTCGCCCGTGATGTGCACGAGCGCGCTCGCCAGCACGCTCGGCTTACCGATCAGGATTGCCCCGGAACGGTCGGCCGCCAACTCGCGGTAGCGCGACAACGCCATGGTAAGGAGGTAGGCAATGACGTAGACGACGATTGAGGCAACGAAGGTTATCAACTCGAGTAGCACGAGCTGCTGGCCGTTCTTTCCTCGTCCGCCGCCCGAGAGCATTGCGCCCCACATGGCGATTCGACTGATTAGTCCAGCCAGCATGCCCACGCCCGACGCGATGGTCATGACGGCGACGTCGCGGTGAGCAACGTGACTCAGCTCGTGGGCCAGTACGGCCTCGAGCTCCTCGTCGCTTAGGCGGTTCATCAAGCCACGGGTGGCGCAGATGACCGCGTGCGAGGGACTGCGGCCCGTTGCGAACGCGTTGGGGATGTCCATCTCCGCGACGCCGACGCGGGGTTTGGTCATGTCGGCGAGAAGGCAGAGGCGATCGACAATCTGGTGGAGCTTAGGCTCCTGCTCGGGCGTGACTTCGTGAGCGTGCATCGAGAACATCGCGATTTTGTCCGAGAAGTAGTACTGCGAGAAGATCAGGCCCACCGCGATGATGA
>JAYVNV010000039.1:0-6633 GCA_043758265.1 Acidimicrobiaceae bacterium | reverse complement strand
AGCTGGTGATCGGGCCAAGAAACGCGCAACAGCGCGCGGTGTTGAACGTTCCACGATTGGTGATCGATTCTGCGAGTCAGTAGGTTTGGCACGGAGGTTTTCGAAGGAGGTCCGAGATGGGATTCCAACGACAGTTTTCTAGCAATGGCCCGGACTACGGGTACGCGGTTGGCCACTTCGCCATGATGGTGATTCTGGTCGCGCTCTTCGCCGCGTTGCTCTTTTTGGTCATCCGACGCGTCGACCACGACTACGCCGGGCACTCGCGACAGGGCTACTCGCACGAAGTTCGCTCGGCTCGTGCCGACTTCGCATTAGATCCTCTAGGGAAGCGCTTCGTCACGAGTGAGAGTGAGAGTGAGAGTGACGAACAAGCTACAGCCGTCGACGTCAGTTCCTCGAAGGCAACGAGAACCCTGGCCTCGCGCGTGACGCGACTCGTCGTCAGGTTGTGTCACCCTCATGGTCGCAGTCGACGATGGCGCACGAGGACCCCAAGGTGAGTGATGCGAGTGACGAGCCGTCGAGCGCCTCAGCCGTGTGGGAGGAGACCTACGCGTCCAAGGTCGCCGAACAGCGATCGTGGACCCAAGCGAGGCCCGACGAATCCCTGACTTTCATCGAAGGCGTCAAACTCGACGTCGGTGACGCGATCCTCGATGTCGGCGGTGGCGCCTCGAGACTGGTCGATGAGCTCGTGCGCCTTGGCTACCGCGATCTCACTGTGCTCGACCTCTCCCCTACGGCGCTGAGCGAAGCCCGTCGTCGTGTGCGCAGCGAGGCGGTGGAGTGGATCATCGCGGACGTCACCGCCTGGACGCCGACGCGAACCTACCGGCTCTGGCATGATCGAGCGGTCTTTCACTTCCTCGTCTCGCCCAGCGCCCAGGCCCGCTACGTCGAGACGGCGGTGCGAACGCTTGCACCGGGAGGCTTTTTGGTGTTGGCGACCTTTTCGCACTCCGGTCCCACGACCTGTTCGGGGTTGGCGGTTCGCCACTGGTCCATCGATGAACTCGCCGAACGCTTCGAGGAAGAGTTCACCCTGCTCTCGAGCGCCAGCAGTGAACACGTCACTCCATGGGGTGGCGTGCAGCCCTTCACTTGGGTGCTCTTGCAGCGCAGCCTCAGGCCCTAGGGCCGCAACAGTCTCGCCGCCACCTCGAGCCGTTCTGGCACCACGTGCCACCACGTCCAGCGCCCTCGCTTCTCACCCACGATCAGACCGGCCTCACTGAGTATCCGAGTGTGGTGCGAGATGGTTGGTTGGCTCTTTCTTAGGGGCGCTTCCAGGTTGCAACTGCAGGTCTCGTCGCTCGAAGCGATGATGGACAAGAGGCGTAGCCGCACGGGGTCGCCGAGCGCGGAGAAGATCGCCGCGACGTCGTGCGCCTCAAGCTCACTGAGGACCTCGTGGCTCAAAGGGCTGCAGCACTCGACGACGGTGTCGTTGAGAACCTCGATGCTTCGCTTCGACATTGCTTTCTCCCATTGACAAGTATCAATCTATCTGACATACTTATTGACAACCATCAATATAAGGATACCTATGTCACGTGTGCAGCTCGCGCTCAATGTGTCGGACCTCGACGAGGCCGTCACCTTTTACTCCAAGTTCTTCAACACCGCACCGGCGAAAGTCCGTCCGGGCTACGCCAACTTCGCCATCGATGAGCCACCGCTCAAGCTCGTGCTTATTGAAGGCGCCGGCGTACCGGGATCGATTAATCATCTGGGCGTCGAGGTTTTCTCGAGCGACGACGTCAGCGCCGCGATCACCCGTTTGTCGGCGCACGCCATGGCCACCGACATCGAGATGAGCACCACCTGCTGTTTCGCCGTCCAGGACAAGGTGTGGGTCGACGGACCAGACGCCTCGCGTTGGGAGGTCTACACGGTACTGGCCGACGCGACCGGCTCCGACAGCCTCGGTGGCGACGAGCGCTGCTGCACCGCGGACGCGAAAGCGTCCCCCAGCCCCACCAATGTGGTCGCCTGCTGCTAGTGAACGCCGCGCCGTTCCAACGATCTGACGCGGCTGGAGCGACGCAGGTTAAGGTCATCGCGCAGCTCTCGCTGCTCGACCGGTACCTGCCGGTTTGGATCGTCGTGGCGATGGCCTTCGGCATTGGTCTTGGGCGAATCGCGTCGGGTCTCAACATTTTCCTACACCACGTCCAGATAGCGGGTACGAGCCTCCCAATCGCGATTGGGCTCCTCGTCATGATGTACCCGGTGCTCGCGAAGGTCCGCTATCGCGAGATGCACACGGTGGGCGCCGACAAGCGCCTGCTCATTCCCTCACTCGTCCTCAACTGGCTGGTCGGTCCGACCCTAATGTTCACGCTGGCGTGGATCTTCCTGCCCGACTTGCCTCCCTATCGAACCGGGTTGATCATCGTCGGTCTGGCGCGCTGCATTGCGATGGTGCTCATCTGGAATGATTTGGCCAAGGGTGACGGCACCGCGGCGGCGGTGCTCGTCGCGATGAACTCACTCTTTCAGATCTTCGCCTTCGCGGGCATGGGCTATTTCTACTTGAAGGTCCTGCCGGGCTGGCTCGGCCTCTCGACTACGAGTGTGCACGTCGCCGTGTGGCCCATCGCTCGAAGCGTCTTGATCTTCCTCGGTATTCCCTTGGCTGGCGGTTGGGTGACGCGGTGGATCGGTGAACGGCGCCGTGGTCGTGAGTGGTACGAGGAGACGTTCCTGCCACGGATTTCCCCGCTCGCGCTCTACGGTCTTTTGTTTACGATCATCATCCTCTTCGCGCTCCAGGGCAACGCCATCACGCACCACCCCTTCGACGTCGCGCGGATCGCGTTACCGCTGCTGTGCTACTTCGCACTCATGTGGACAGGTTCGTTCGCCCTCGGTCGCTCGCTCGGTCTCTCGTACGCACGAACAGCGACGCTGGCCTTCACCGCCGCCGGCAACAACTTCGAATTGGCGATTGCTGTGGCGATTGGTACCTTTGGCGTTACTTCCGGCCAGGCGCTGGCCGGCGTAGTCGGACCGCTCATCGAAGTTCCGGCGCTCGTGGGCCTGGTCTACGTCTCGCTCTGGGCTCGGCGACACCTCTTCCCCGACGAGCGCGCGGTGACGGTGTGAACGGCGTCGACGCTCAGGCGAGCGCGCCCGTCCATGACCCCGCGACTCGTCCGGTCGTCCTCTTCGCCTGCATCCACAACTCTGGCCGGTCCGTCGCGGCAAAGATCTTGACGCAGTACCTCAGTTGTGGCCACCTCGACGTCCGCTCAGCCGGATCGAGCCCCACGTCGGCGGTTGATCCCCACGTGGCTGGCGTCCTCGCCGATTGCGGACTCTCGACCGCGAATGAGGAGCCAACGCTGCTCAATTCGGAACTGGTCGCGACGGCCGACGTTGTCGTCACAATGGGCTGTGGCGAGACGTGCCCTCTCCTGCCTGGCAAGCGCTATCTCGACTGGGAGGTCGACGACCCCGCCGGTCGGGACCGAGAGTCAGTCACAAGAATCGTCGCCGATATCGAACAACGGGTCCGCCAACTGCTCCACGATCTGGGCGTTGAACCAAAATCCAACGAACTGGTGGTCGTGCCTGAATAGTCGTGGCGACCAACCCTTTCGTCAACACGATGACGCCCAGCCTCCTCGTTGTCATCCTCGGCCCACCGCACTCGCGACGGTTGGGAAGCGGTTGCGCAGGGCTCATCAGCGTCGTTGCACCGCGCTAGGACAGGGCCACGTACTGTCGTAGCCCACACACTGCGAGGAACGGAACTCGGGGGTCCTGCGCGCTCGCGTGCGTCGAGGCTTTCGTTATGACAGCTGAGGGACTGACCGGTCGATCGAGGAAATGCTCGTCATTCGTGGCGAGAATTTTGCTTGGTGAACGCAACTCCGCAGTGTCTCACCTCACACTCGCTCGCGTAGGCGCTGCGCGTCACTGACGCTTGTCTTGGATCTCCCACAAGTGATCGACCACGTGCCACGCGCATCGTCGAATTGCGTAGCGCAACGGCCACACTGCTCCCGGGGCGCCGGCGCGCAGGGTCTCCACGATGACACCGCGCTGCGCGGCCCACGGCGTGCGAGGGGCCACCTTGGTCTTAAGTTTGCTGCAGTAGATCCGCTCGGACTCCTGTACGTGTCGCGCTATGTCGTCGCGGTCGCGACCACCGCCGCGCGGACCCTTCACGAGAAGCGCGCTGCTCGACGCCACAACCGCGTCGAACGACGCCCAGCAGTCGTTTAGCAGCGCGACGTGACGCGCGAGGTCTTGGGCCCGCGAACGGCTCCTCGTCCCAGGGTCCGGCCACGCCGGGGGCGCCGAAATCGGTCGTTGCGTTGCCCGTCACGGATCCAATGACCTCAAATCGTCCCGGTGAAAAGCCCGTGGTCACGATCGATTCGTAGCGCTCGCGATAGTCGAGCAACTCCTCCAAGGCCCCGTCTCTCGTCTTGGCCCGCCGGCACCAACCGGGCCACTCGAGCGCGACGGCGAAGACCGAGGTCCGGCCCTCTTCGAAGTACACCCGGGTCGCCGCCATTGAGTTCCCTTTCTCGTCGAATGAAGAACGGTCGTGACCGCTCCCCCAGCACCGTAGTGTCGCCGACTGAAAGTAGGCGGACACTCGGTAGTCTGAGGGTGAATCATTGCGGACCGACCCCTTGACCAACTCGAGCGACTAGGAGATCACATGACGACAACCAGGAATGCACGGGCCCACTGGGAAGGCTCACTACTAGAGGGCCGGGGCACGGTCGAACTGACGTCGAGCGGCGTCGGAACGTTTCCCATCACCTGGGCCTCGAGGGCCGAGACGCCTGACGGCCGCACGAGCCCCGAGGAGCTCATCGCCGCGGCGCACGCGTCGTGCTTCTCCATGGCGCTCTCGAACGACCTCGCCAAGTCCGGCCACCGCGCAACGTCGATCAACACCTCGGTCGAGGTCGACTTCCAGCCCGGCGTCGGCATCACCGAGATCCGCATCACGCTGTCGGGTGAGGCCGAGAACCTCGACGCCGCTGGCTTCGCCGCGGCCGCCGAGGACGCCAAGGCCAACTGCCCCGTCTCCAAGGCCCTCGCCGCCGTACCAATAACGCTGCGCGTCGTCTGAGACGTGCTCGAGGGTGCTGACTGACTCCGAGCCCGGGGCTGACCTCCCGCAGGGCACCGGGCGCAGCGAGGGCAACGAATCCACGCTGTCACCTCGATTCAACGCCCACTCGTCCTCGCGCAACTACTCGGACTCGTTGGCGTAGCCCTCTACAACGAGTGGGTCTAGGTCGCCGCCCTCACGAACTTGTTGGACCGCAGCGACGAGTTTTTTCGCGTCCTCGATACGGTCGGACGGACCAACGTCGCGCCAAGTGGCACTGGCAACTGGCGTGGCATCACTACCTGCACATCGTGTGACGTCCTGGAGTGCCACGATGACCGTGTTGTCTTACTGATGCGAATGCGCACCCACGACCCGGTCAGCACTCTCGCCAAAATCGTGACGAGCGTGTGATGGGCGTTCCTCGTCGCCTTCTAACTACTCGACGTGGCCCACCTGAGCGACCGAGTTGGTGCCTTCATCGAGCCCGTCTTTCTCCTCGGTATCTCGTCCATCGGGGCGGCCGCGTAACTGGAGCGACGAAGCCTTAAAGCGGTCGAGTAGTTTCAGGAGTATTCGAAATTGGCCACGGTCCGGAGGTAGGGATGTTTAAAGTCGTGATGGTGGGCGCCGATGACTCGGCGACCGCGCGCCGAGCTGTCGAGGCGGCCACCGATATCGCCTCGAACTACGGCTCAACGTTGCACATTGTCACCGCCTACGAGCGCGGTACAAGCGTGCCCAGTGGTGCGCCGGCCGAGTTCGCGAACGTCCGCACCAAGGATGACGGCGAGGCGACCCTCCAGTCGCTCTCCTTCATCGCGAAGAACCGCGACGTGGAACCGGTCCTTCACTCCGTGAAGGGCGACGCCGCCGAGGGTCTCTTGAAGTTGGCCCAAGCATTCAAGGTTGATCTGCTCGTCGTTGGCAATAGGGGCATGCGCGGGATCCATCGCGTGCTCGGCTCTGTCCCCAACACGGTCGCGCACGGAGCGCTCTGTTCGGTGCTGATCGTCGACACGGTCGATAAGCCGTGAATCTCATTCGTTGACTCGACCTTCTCGTCGTACTACGCAGGCCGACCTTGCTAACGATCGCCGTGGGTTTGGCCCTACCGTCGCGTGCCGTCGCGGCTGACGATGAAAACGCATCTCGAGACCTTTGAAGGGTGAGAGTACCCAGGGTCGGTCAAGACCAGTGCCGAGCGCCTCCCAGGGCTTGGTCAGAACCAAGTCGGGGTCGAAGGAAAACGCTGTACGTGAAGGCCCGTCCGCACAAGCTGGACGCCAAGTTCGCGCGCCAACGACGAGCGGTGACCCACTAAGTCAGCCGCGAGTTGGTGCGAAAGGCCACGACGCTGTTCGTTCGGGACTCCAACGTGGACTTCAACGAGGACAGCACGGTGATTGACCACACACCCAGGCGCGGTCCATTTCGGACGCCGTCTGGGGAGAACTGGTCCGCCAGGTGATCTACCAAGCCCACTGGAGGGTGACTGAGTACTTGACGCAGGTCGCAGGCAGGGGGATCTGGTGTGTCGAATCGGACAC
>JAYVNV010000038.1:0-2069 GCA_043758265.1 Acidimicrobiaceae bacterium | reverse complement strand
TCAGCGTCCTGCTCGCCATTGCGATGACGCTCTTCGTTCGCCGAGACGCGGGAGCGAGCCAGTAGCGATGGCTCCTAAGGTGACGCCATGGAACTGAGCGACGCCCTGCGCAGCACCGGTGCCGTTCGCGCGTTCACCACGAAGCCAGTCCCCGACGCCGTCCTCTTCGAAGTCCTCGACGACGCGCGCTTCGCACCATCGGGCGGGAATCGGCAGGCCTGGCACGTCATCGTGGTGAAAGAGGAGCGACTGCGCAGCACAGTGCGTGACCTCTACCTCGATGCGTGGCACGACTATACGGCCCACGTGCTCGCAGGACTCGTCCCTTTCTCGCCCCTGGCAAGTGACGCCGAGCGCGCGAGGGCCCTAGCTCACCGCGGTGCGGCGGTCGCTTTGTCCAAGCCCAACGGTTTTGCCGAGACACTCAATACCGTCCCGGTGATGCTCGTGATCTGCGCCGATCTGGACGCCCTCGCGGCGACCGACCGCGACCTCGACCGTTACCACCTCACTGGGGGCGCGTCGATCTTCCCGTTCGTGTGGAACATTTTGCTCGCCGCCCGAGAGCGTGATCTCGGAGGCGTCATAACGACCGTCGCCACGCGACATGAGGTCGAGCTGCGCGAGCTGTTCTCGATTCCGCTCCACCACGCCGTGGCCGCCGTCCTCGCGCTGGGTTATCCCGAGAGACGCCACACCAGACTTCGACGTCGAAGTGTGGGCGAGTTCACGACCATCGATTCATTCGACGGTCGCTTCTTCACGCAGTCGTAACGCCGTCGCCCGACGGAGATCCGGCACCTCACATCGCCAATTATTCTCGGTTCAGGTCAGATACCGGTCGAAGTCAATCAATCATTAGCCGCGAAGTGGTGTCGCCGATTGTCCAGTCGAAAAGGCCCGTCTTTACAGGACCTTGGACAGGAAGCTCTTGAGCCGTTCCGAAGAGGGTGAGCCCAATACACTGCGGGGATCACCGGACTCCTCGATCACGCCTCGGTCGAGGAAGTAAACCGTGTTGGCCACCTCCCGAGCGAAATTCATCTCGTGGGTAACGACAATCATTGTCATGCCGGTGTGCGCGAGATCCTTCATGACGTCGAGGACCTCGCCGACCAGTTCGGGGTCGAGTGCCGACGTCGGCTCATCGAACAGCATCAATTTCGGCTCCATCGCAAGGGCGCGAGCGATCGCGACGCGCTGTTGCTGCCCACCGGAAAGTTGGGTCGGATAGTTCTTCTCCTTGTCAGAGAGACCAATGCGTTCCAGCAGCGCGCGCGCCTTCACGCGGGCGTCGAACTCACTCAGGCTCTTCACCTTGATTGGCCCGATGGTGATGTTGTCCAGCACCGTCAGGTTTTGGAAGAGGTTGAAGCGCTGAAACACCATTCCGATCTGCGCTCGCTCATTGCAGATTCGCTTGTCACTCAGCTCGTGGAGCTTACCGCCCCGGGCTTCGTAGCCCACCAGCTCGCCGTCGACGCGCAATTCACCTTTGTCGTGCTTTTCCAAGTGATTTATGCAACGCAGAAGCGTGCTCTTTCCCGAACCCGACGGGCCGATGAGGCACGTGACCTCACCTCGCGCAACGCTAAGGTCGACTCCCTTAAGCACCTCGACGTAGGCGTAAGACTTGTGGACGCCCTTCGCCTCGACCATTGGGAGACTCACGTCGACCCAACCTGCACGCCGCGCTTGGTGCGATAGTTGGCAACAATCCCTCGAACGTCACGGCGAATCCGCTGGATCGGCGTCGGGGGTGGCGTTCGCAGAGCGCCACGCGCGAAGTATCGCTCGAGGTAGTACTGACCAATCGACAACACCGTCGACACCCCTAGGTACACAATGCTCGCGAGCAGCAGCATGGGCATGATCTGGTAGGTCTGGGTATAGATGTTGGTAACTGAACCCAGGAGTTCGATTACGCCAACCACCACGACGAGCGACGTTGTCTTCAACATGGAGATCACCTCGTTGCCCGTCGGTGGAATGATGACGCGCATGGCCTGAGGTAGCACGATCAGACGCAGCGTCTGGCGTCGCGTCATACCGAGCGACGTCGCGGCCTC
>JAYVNV010000037.1:0-2077 GCA_043758265.1 Acidimicrobiaceae bacterium | reverse complement strand
TCACTCACCGAGACCCCAGTGGGCGGAGTCGCGGACGAGTCGTGCGACGCCGTCGGTCCAGTCCGGCAGCTTGCTCCAGCGCGTCGCGAACTTCACCGTCGAGAGATCGCTCCTGATCGGTCGCGTCGCGAGAGGAACAGGATCGAGTTCGCCCGTCGTGATGGCCGTCGCGAAGTCGTCGTTGCGACCAAGGAGTGCACCGACGTAGCGAGCGACGTCAAACCACGTGGTCGTCTCTCCGTTCGCCACGTGCCAGAGGCCGCCCGGACGTTCGCGCACCAAGGTCACTAGCGCTCGTGCGAGGTCACTCGCCACGGTGACCGTGCCGGCTTGGTCCGTTACAAATCGCACCGATTGACCCGACGTCGCGCGACTGGCGATGACCTGCACGACGTTCTTGCCGCGCACGCCCATCACCCATGAGGTACGCACAACCGTGTCCTCGGCCCGACAGAGCAGTTCACCGGCCCGCTTGGACGCGCCGTAGACGTTCAGTGGATTCGTAACGTCGTCCTCCACGTAACTGGCGCCCTTGTTGCCGTCGAAGACGTAGTCCGTGGAGATAGAAATGAGGTGCGCACCGTGCTCGTGCGCCGCCAACGACAGCGACTCGGTGCCCACCGAGTTCACGGCGAAGCAGGCGTCGCTCTCGCCCTCGGCGCGGTCGACGGCCGTGTAGGCCGCCAGGTGCACGATGACGTCGGGTCGGGCTGCGCCGACCGTACGAGACACTGCGTCGCGGTCGGTGACGTCGAGGTCGTGGTGGCCTAGTGCAATCACGTCGAACTCGTCGGGCGCGACGGGCCGACCGTCGGGTTGGAACGTCGACACTCCCCCGGGTGGTGTCTTGGCGCCAAGGATGTCCACGAGATCGACGCCGACCTGACCGTTCGCGCCCGTCACGAGCACCCGCGTCACGTTGCGCCTTCTTCGTGTCGGCGAACGTGGATCACGTCGCCGGCTGAGATGGTGATGACTGCGCCGTTGACTTCGACGAGCAACTGGCCCGACTCGTCAACGCCCACGGCAACCCCGACGATGACGTCGCTTGGTCGCTCGACCCGCACGCGTTGACCGATTGTGGCAAGGGCGCGACGGTATTCTGCGCGCAGGGTTTCGCGACCGTCTGCCGTATCGAGGCGATCGCGACGGGGCTCGAGCTCCTCGAGCAAGATGTCGAGCAGCGCCAGTGGCGTGAGAGTGACGCCCGAATGTGCGCGAACGCACGTTGCGTTGACGTTCGGTGGGCCGTCGTAAGTGAGATTTACGCCGAGACCGACGACCACGCCAAGGCCCGACTCGGTCACGACGATCTCGGCCAAGAGGCCGGCAAGTTTGTCTCCATCGACAATCAAATCGTTCGGCCATTTAATTGAGGGGCGTACCCCGCACAGTCGAACGAGCGCGGAGCGCGCCGCCAGTGCCACGGCCGCCACCACCAACTGCAACTCGTTGGGATCCAGAGTTGGACGAAGGAGGATCGAACAGAGCAGCGACGACGACGGCGGCGCCTCCCAGGTGCGGTTCAATCGCCCGCGACCGGCGCTTTGAAAGTCAGCGAAGGCGACCAGGCCTTCGTCAGCGCCGTCGCTCGCCTGCGCCCCCACCCAGGAGCTCGTCGAATCGATCTCGTTGAAGTGCTCGATACGCCAGATCATTGGAGCCACCCAGCAAGATTAGGGTTTAAGTGACCAGTGATAGAAAAAGACAGGTAGTGAAGGGAGGTTTGCGTGTTAAAGAAAGTCCTGATCGCCAATCGCGGTGAGATCGCGGTTCGCATCATGCGCACCTGTCGAGAGATGGGCATTGTCACCGTTGCCGTCTACTCCGAACTCGATCGCAACGCCCTACACGTTCGCTTGGCTGACGAGGCCTACGCGCTCGGCGGCCAGAGTGCTGCGCAAAGCTATCTCAACACCGAGGCGATCCTCGACGTGCTGCACCGATCCGGCGCTGACGCCGTGCACCCCGGCTACGGCTTCTTTTCCGAAAACACCGATTTCGCCCGGGCGATCACGGCGCGCGGTGCCACTTTCATCGGTCCCCCGCCCGAGGCAATCGAGGTGATGGGCGACAA
>JAYVNV010000036.1:0-2107 GCA_043758265.1 Acidimicrobiaceae bacterium | reverse complement strand
CATGAACTCACATGATCACCTCACCTGTCCCGGTTGCGACCGGGTGCTGCACCTCGAGGACCTCGCCGCCTGGCTCGGCGAGTCTGTCCACACCCTCTACAAATGTTCCTCCATGGGCCATCCGCACTTCCCGCGGCGCCTGCGCCTGCGCAACAAGCGCATCGCCGTGACGTGCCGCGCGACGAAGAGCTGGCTCGTCGAGGTGTCGCGATGAGACTCGTCAACGAGGCCTTCGGCTACGAGGGTAAGCCGCTCGCAACCGCGAAGGGACCACGGTGGCAGGTCCGCTGGGTGCTCGACCCCGGTGCCGGGCGCAAGTACATCGAGCGCAAGCGCACGAACTTCCACTCCAAGGGCGAGGCGGCCAGCTTTCGCGAGCAACTGCGCAAGGCGGGCTACGGCGTCGACGACTGGCGCTTCGACCACGACGGCCAGCCCACCCAGCAGGCCGTCAGCGCGACGACCGTGCTCTCGTCACTCGACACGTACGTGTGGAGCCGATGGGTGAGCACCTGGAGCGACAGCCAGCGCACCAAGGTGCGCGGCCGGTTCCTGCAACTGATTGCCGTGACCTGCCAGAACCCGAAGGACCGGGACGCACTCGTCGCGGCGCTCGTCACCCAACGCCTCGACCGCGGGTCGCCGCCCGAACCGACGACGAACATCGAGTGGGCGGCGCGGTACCTGCGGGTCTACGCGCTGAACCCCAACCGAACGGCGCCCGTCGATGAGCGGTTGCTCGCCGCCAAGCGCTGGCTGGAGGCGAACTCGATGCCCGTCAGCGCCCTCGACGTGACGGCCGTGACGCGCATCCGCAGCCACTTCCTCGGTCCGAAGAGCGACGGCACGAAGAAGGCCTACAACACCCAACGCTCCTACTGGCAAGCCGTTGTGGTCCCGTATCTCTCCTGGCTGACGGACGCTGGTCTCGTCGATCGTGCGCCGAACGCTGGCCAGCCCCGGCTACGCCGCGACATGGAAGGCGAGAGGCCCGATCCGAAGCTGATCCCCGACCCGCACCAGATGAACGCGGTGGCGAGTCACTTCGGGGAGCACCACGGGTCGAGGTGGGAACTCTGGGTCCTCGTCTCGACGTCGTGCGCGCTGCGGATGGGCGAGTCGCTCAACCTCCGCTACTCGAACTTCGTCTTGAAGAACGGACGCTGGTTCGTGCGTGTCGACGCGCAAGTGCGGCGCACCGTGGCGGCCGTGAGCGACACGGGGTCGTCGCGGTCGGTAATTAAGACGAAGTCCGAGCGTCATCGCACGCCGGCCCCGCGGGTGATCCCGATCCCGGGCACGGTCGCGCGTCGGCTGGTCGAGGTGTTCGGTGATCGACTCGGCAGCGACGATGGTCACGTCTTCGTGGGTCCGCGCGGCGCGGTGGGCAACGACACGACCGTGCGCGAGTGGTGGAACGCCGCGATGGCGACGGTAATCGCGCCCGGGGCGCCGCACCTGGCGCACCTCACGCCGCACTCGATGCGCCACGCCGGCATGACGTACTGGTTCGCCCGCGGCGTCGACGAAGCCCTCATTCAGAAGTGGGGCGGTTGGGAGTCGCTCAAGCACATGCTCGACACGTACCGCGGGGTGATCGACGGTCTCGAAGAGATTGACTACGCCGGCATCGACGAGTTCTACGACGGATGGCTCGAGGAAGCACCCGCCGCCGCGTTCGACGTCGATCCGTCTGGTGCGGTCGAGTCTCTGGCCGCGGCCGGAGCGCAGGTGATCAGCCTTGAGGAATACCGATTGCGGAATCGGTTTGGTGCGTAAAGCGTGGTGCAGTGGCCAAACGACGCAGACGCATTAACTCGGAATCTTCGGTATGGGGTCTCCACTCCGGTGTCGTAAAATGGTGAGGAGCGAGAAACCAAGGCTGAGGCTCGGGCGATGTCCGGTTTCCCAAAATTCCCACCTCCTCCGCCACTCACCCATAGACCGCATTGGGCGGCCATCTTGACTGCGGGTGCGGCCGTATGGACCGTGCCAGCACTCTGGGGAGCACAAGGCACGGAACGGCACATCCTTGCCATTGTCGGATTGATCATCGTGTTGTGGGCCGCTCTGGGATTTATAAGGGACTGGCATATGCCCTTTGTGA
>JAYVNV010000035.1:0-2109 GCA_043758265.1 Acidimicrobiaceae bacterium | reverse complement strand
GCTCACTGTGTGCGTCGTGGGCGGAGTGCGGGCAACGTCGCAACCACTGCTCGCGCGGTATCGCAATCACGTCGTGACGACGGTGCGTACACAGTACGTTCCCACGCCGATCAGCGACGTCGCCTGCGGACCCCGGATCTGCGTCGCGATTGGTGTCACCACTGTGATCTCGTTGCAACCGTAATCGTCGCAACTCGTGCCCCAAAGATCAATGGCGTCGCTACGGTTGGTGTCTCTCGAGTCGAGTATGAGAGGCTGGGGAGGTGAGTGTAAATGACGCGACACCGGTACCGCCCGGCTGGTACCCCGATCCCTCGCGGGCGCGCCAGTGGCGCGTCTGGACGGGAGTCCAATGGTCGCAGGTGACCCGCCCCTACGGTGATCAGGTGACGTCGCCGGCGAGCACTGTCCCGCCAAGCATCATGGGCGACCTGTCTTTGATCCAGGCGCTGCATCGTCTCGTGCGCTTCGGGATTTTGGGTGACTTCGCGGGCATCGCAGTGATCGTGGGCGTGCTCGCGCACTGGCCCGGCACCGCCCAACCAACGCCATGGTGGTTTGCTCTCACGTCTATCGACGTTGGCGTCGCGCTGGTCCTCGTCGGTACCGTCGTCTTCGCAGTCGCCGCCAAGGAACTGGTCGGCCACTGGACGGCGTGGGCCGTCATTCCGGGCGTCAATCTCATGGCCGTCAACGCAATCGTCACGAAGCGACTCGGTGGCAGGCCGCTTCGGCGCACTGTCTCGGAGTCCGTGTTGATGGCGCTGTTTATCAGCCAGTTCCATGCGGAACCGTGGCTCGCCATCGCACCTGTTGTCGTGGCCGTTGGACAGTCGCAGTGGACGGCGCGGCTGGTAGACAATCTGATGACATCGTCGGCGACGCCCTTGGCGGGCGCGCTTTAGGATGGCACAATCGAGGAGCCGAACCCGCAAATGCGAAGCTGCAGTGGTGAAAAATGAACGTTGACGAGTGTCTGGCGCACCGGAAAATGACGTGCCCGCCGACCACTCGCACCATCGTGCCCGCCATCGGCCTAATGACGATGCGACGCTCACCAAGCACGAGTGGTGCCTCACGGTGATGGCGGTTCCACCAGCCCTCATATCGACTTCCATCACCCGAGAGGCCTAAGACGATGTACGAGTGGTCGAGCGAACACGAAGCAATCATCGCCGTCGTGCGCCGATTCGTCGATGAGGAGATACGTCCCCACCTCGACGACCTTGAGCACAACGGCGTGCCGCCTTACGAGATACTTCGAAAGATGTACGCGACCTTCGGCCTGAAGGAGATGGCGAAGGAGAACTTCGCGCGCCAGATGGAACGAAGGTCGAGCGAAGGGGCGTCGACGAGCGAGGCACGTGGCTTCGACCCGGCGGCGCAGCTCATTTCGACAATCGAGCTCTGTCGCGTTAGCCCGGGGCTGTTGACCTCCCTAGGCGTGTCGACCGGCCTCGCTGCGGGCACCATCAACAGATTGGGCACACCGGCGCAGATGCGGCGTTGGTCGTTGGATCTGATGACGCTCGACAAGATCGGGGCTTGGGCGATCACCGAGCCCGATTCGGGCTCCGACGCCCTCGGCGGAATGCGCACGAGTGCCCGCCGTGACGGTGACGAGTACGTCATCAACGGGCAGAAGACCTGGATCACCAACGGGCCCTACGCCGACATCATCGTTCTCTACGCCAAGCTCGACGACGGCAGCGCGCAGGAGATGCGTCAGCGCACGGTCCTCACCTTCGTCCTCGACAAGGGCATGCCCGGCCTTGAACAGGCAGCGCCGATGCGAAAGATGGGTCAGCACGGCTCGCCGACGGGTGAGGTCTTTCTCAGTGACGTGCGCGTCGGGCGAGACCGCTTGCTCGGCGAGACCGAGGAGCCGCCCGGTGGCGGTCGCCAAAGTGCGAAGGACAACTTCGTCGCCGAGCGGGCCGGGGTCGCCGCGATGTCGCTCGGCGTGATTGAGGAGTGCCTGCGACTCTCAATTAGCTACGCCAAGAGCCGTCGACTCTGGGGCACCGCGATTGGCGACTATCAACTCATCCAGTTGAAATTGGCCCAGATGGAGGTCGCGCGCGTCAACGTACGCAATCTGGTCTTTTC
>JAYVNV010000034.1:0-2114 GCA_043758265.1 Acidimicrobiaceae bacterium | reverse complement strand
GCGGCCCGTCTGCTCTCGCGAATGGAACCTGATAACGCCGCCGACCTGATCAGTGAGATCGACCAGGATCGTCGCCTCAACGTCCTCGAGAACTTGCGCGACGATCAGCAGACCAAGGTTCGCCAACTCCTCTCCTACAACGCCGACACCGCCGGTGGCCTTATGAACACCGATTTCGTCTCAGTGGCGTCGAACGCCACAGCGGCCGACGCCCTCGAGGCGATCCGTTCCTCGACGGTGCCGGCCGAATCGGTGCTCGCGGTCTTCATCCTCGACGACAGCGGTCAGCCCGTCGGCGCCGCGTCGATCGCGCCGCTCGTTCGAGCGCGCAGCAACGAGCTCGCGCTCGCGGTGGCCCGCACGCAGTTGGCCCACGTGCACCCGCACTGGGACCTGCACCGGATCTCACGCAAGATGAGTGACTTCAACCTGACGGTCCTGCCGGTGCTCGATGACGGGCACGCCACGATGATTGGTGTCATCACAGTCGACGACCTGCTCGAAGAGCTCCTGCCCCAGGGCTGGCGCCGCGACTTCGGCATGCACGCGGTGGAGGAATAGTGCCGCGCGCTTCCCGTCCCGTTCAAAGGAGGTTTCCCTGAAACCCCCTAGTACCAGCCCCACGGCGAATGACCCAGTGACTCAACTTCGTGCGACTCGATTGGCGGCCTTCTAGCCAGCCTCCGAGTCCCTGCGTGGTTGTTCCGCCTCACGACCACGACAAGACGAAAGGAGGAATCGTGCCGAGCGAACAGTCAAGAGATCAGATCAGCGGCGCCTTTGGCTCCATCGAGGCCCACGACGTCGGTGACCGTCACGGCCTTCGCGCTCGCTTTCTCACCCTCATCGCCATCATCGGCCCAGGCCTCATTGTCATGGTCGGCGACAACGACGCCGGTGGCGTGTCGACCTACGCGCAGGCCGGACAGAACTTCGGCTACACGCTGCTGTGGACGCTGCCCCTCCTCATCCCAGTCCTGATCATCAACCAAGAGATGGTGGCGCGCCTCGGGGCGGTCACCGGTGTTGGTCACGGACGGCTCATCCGCGAGCGATTTGGCAAGTACTGGGGCAACGTCTCGATCAGCTCGATCCTGGTGCTGAACTTCCTCATTATTGTTACCGAATTCATTGGGATCTCACTCTCGATGGAGTACTTCGGCGTGAGTGCCTATGTCTCGGTGCCGGTCGCCGTGGTGCTCTTGTTCAGCGTGACAGCGTCGGGGACCTTCCAACGCTGGGAGCGGTTCATGATGCTCTTCGTGGGGGTCAACTTCGTGATCATCCCGCTCGTGCTGGTCACCCATCCGCACTACTCCTCGCTCGCGTCGCACGCGGTCGCGCCAGGCATCCGCGGCGGCGCCTCCTCGGCGGCCGTCCTGCTCATCATCTCGATTATCGGCACCACGGTTGCGCCGTGGCAGTTGTATTTCCAGCAGTCCAACATCGTCGACAAGCGAATTACGCCGCGCTGGCTGAACTACGAACGTGTCGACACCATCATCGGGTCGCTGGTCGTCGTCGTCAGCGCCATCTTCGTGGTCGGCGCGGCCGCGGCCGGGCTGTCGGGCCACGGCGGGACGAACGCCTACACCAACGCCCTCGGCGTGGCGCACGGCCTCGGCCACTACGTGGGCCACGGCGCGGGTACGTTGTTCGCCATCTTGCTGCTCAACGCCTCGGTCATCGGCGCGGCGGCCGTCACGCTCGCCAGCACCTACGCGCTCGGTGACCTCGGGGGAGGACGCCACTCGCTCAACGCGCGCCTGCGCGACGCCAAGGGTTTCTTTGGCTCGTTCGCGGCGCTGCTCATCGTCGCTGGCGTGATTACGCTCCTGCCCGGCGCGCCGCTCGGCCTCATCACGTTGGCCGTGCAGGCGATGTGCGGGTTAATGCTGCCCAGCACGACGATCTTCGTGCTGCTGCTCTGCAACGACCGAGAGGTTCTGGGACCGTGGGTGAACGGGAAGTTGCTCAACGTCGCGGCAACGATCATCGTCAGCGCGCTGGTGGTGTTGTCGATCACCATGATGGTCTCCACCCTCTTTACCTCGGTGAACGTGGTCGGCCTCTTGAGCGTCCTCACCGCCGCCGCGTTGATTGGGCTCGTCGTC
>JAYVNV010000033.1:0-2120 GCA_043758265.1 Acidimicrobiaceae bacterium | reverse complement strand
CCGGGGCGTGGGCGTCACTCCTGCGCCGTGAGGTTGAGGGCCGTCGACGCCATCATCTCGAGCACCCTGCGCGTCTCTTCGGTGTCGCGGTTGGCCGCGCTGTGGGGCGTTGAATTGAGCAGACCGAAGACGGCCTGAATCTTCGTGCGGGCAATCGCTTCGGGAAGGCGTGGATCGAGGCGCACCAACGTCCTCACCCACACCTCGAGGTAGGCGCGCTGGAGCCGACTGACCGACTTCGCGTCCGCGGTCGCCAAGTTCGCCATGTCGTGGTCCTGGATCCGGATCAGGTCGCGATCGCCAAGCGCGAACTCGGTGTGAAATGAGATCAAACGTTGTAACGCGTCACTGGGATCCGATGTCGCTTCGGCGTGGGCCGTGCCCTCGTCGAGCAGACGCTGACTGACGCTCACCAGCAGCTCGGCGAGGATCGCCTCCTTACTCGCGAAGTGGCGATAGAGCGCTGGGCCACTGACGCCGACGTCGTAGGCCAAGTCCTCCATCGAGACCGATCGGAATCCCCGCTCGGCGAAGAGCCGCGCCGCCGCGTCAAGGAGCGCTTGACGGCGCTCGAGCTTCATTTGACTGCGACGGGTTGACTCGCGCACACCGCTCCTGACCCATGGACGAAATCAATTCGGACTGATACACTATTTCAGTTAATCAACATTAACTCACTTAGGGGGATCAAGTGCCGTTGCTGTCCACCGCCGTCGAGCGTCACAGTGAGTCATTCGAACGCAACTCCTCGGCCCAGCGGCTGCTGGTCCAAGAGCTACGTGAGCGCCTCGAGCAATCCGCAAAGGGCCCCGAGTCCTCGAGAGCCCGTCACGTCGCACGGGGCAAGCTGTTGCCGCGCGAACGCGTCGAGCGACTGCTCGACCGGGGCAGTCCCTTCCTCGAACTCTCCGCCCTGGCCGCGTTCGGGCTGTACGACGACGAGGCGCCCGGCGCGGGCATTATCACCGGCGTCGGGCGGGTGAGCGGACGCGAGTGCGTCATCGTCGCCAACGACGCCACCGTCAAGGGCGGTACCTACTACCCGATGACAGTGAAGAAGCACCTGCGCGCCCAAGAGATTGCCCTAGCCAACGAGCTGCCGTGCATCTACCTCGTCGACTCCGGTGGCGCCTTCTTGCCCCGTCAGGACGAGGTCTTCCCCGACCGTGATCACTTCGGTCGAATCTTTTACAACCAGGCGACGATGAGCGCGAGGGGCATCGCCCAGATTGCCGCGGTGCTCGGTTCGTGCACCGCCGGCGGCGCCTACGTGCCCGCCATGTCCGACGAGACGGTGATTGTCCGCGGTCAGGGGACCATCTTCCTCGCCGGACCGCCGCTCGTAAAAGCAGCGACCGGTGAGGTGGTGAGTGACGAGGACCTCGGCGGGGGACTGTTGCACGCGCGCACCTCGGGTGTCGTCGACCACCTCGCCGACGATGACGCGCACGCCCTCGACATCGTGCGTTCGATCGTGGAAACCCTGGCGCCGCGCGGAGCGCGGCCCTGGGACGTGAGAGAGCCGCGCGATCCAGTCATTGATCCCGGCGACCTCTACGGCGTCGTGCCCGCAGATCCTCGCGTCCCCTACGACGTGCACGAAGTGATCGCGCGACTGGTCGACGCCAGTCTCTTCCACGAGTTCAAGGCCGAGTACGGCGCGACGCTGGTCACTGGCTTCGCGCACGTGATGGGCCATCCAGTCGGCATCGTTGCCAACAACGGCGTGCTCTTCTCGGAGTCGGCGTTGAAGGGTGCCCACTTCATCGAGCTCTGCGACCAGCGACGAATCCCACTGCTCTTCTTGCAGAACATCACCGGCTTCATGGTCGGCGCCGCCTACGAAGCTGGTGGGATCGCCAAACACGGCGCGAAGATGGTGAACGCCGTTGCCTGCGCCCGGGTGCCCAAGCTGACGGTGATCATCGGCGGCTCCTTCGGTGCCGGGAACTACTCCATGTGCGGCAGGGCCTACGGCCCCCGGTTCCTTTGGATGTGGCCCGCCAGTCGGATCTCGGTGATGGGCGGCAATCAGGCCGCCGCCGTCCTCGCGACGGTGAAGCGCACGCAGATTGAAGAGCGTGGCGAGCGCTGGAGCGACGAGGAGGAGGAGGCCTTCA
>JAYVNV010000032.1:0-2133 GCA_043758265.1 Acidimicrobiaceae bacterium | reverse complement strand
AGACAATGATTCACCGAAAATACGATTCAACCAGAGAGATAGGAGCAGTATGTTCATCGAGTTAGGCAATACTTCGCCAAAGAGCGCCGACGGATCGGTCGTTGACCTCGGCTGCCCAGTCGTGACACGAGTCCATGTTCCCGACTCCTACAGTTTCGACCCTTCGTTGGACGTAGAGGCCCTCAGAAGCCACCTGCGAGACGCCGACGACTTCAGTGAAGGCATCACAAACTTCGAGGGCGCTGAAGCGGTAATCTCAATCGTTCACCCAAGTGGGGCATGGCGCAACCACTCCAGTGCCCGCCCCACTTGGGTGAGTTGCGACAACGAGGACTTCCAACACGTCCTCGCCGCATTCTACAACTGCCCTGAAGGAAAGCCCTCAGACGTTGAGGCGACGCACTACACGACCTCAGGCCCTCCGGGTATCTTCCCCGGCGACGCCGTAAACGCTCAGATGCTTCTTGTCAACTCAGGTAGGGACATGTTCGCTACCCGTATGGCCGGCGGCGTTCCTCAGGCGTCGGCCGTGTCAACGACCGCCCCGACTGCAACTACCTACACGCTCGACACCATCGGCGCTCCTGGTGGTACGGCAGTCTGGAACGGCCAGCGAATCTTCGCCGGTTCGACCTCTGTCGGTCTGGTGTGGGCCAACATCATCTCCAACACCAACGTTTCCCCGCCTGTACTGACAATCGATCGCTGGTACATCTCGGGAACCCCCGGTGGTGCTGCTGCTACGACTCCGGTAGCCGGACCGTGGGGCATTGGTGACGGTGGTGGCCCAGCGTGGTTCATGGGGATTACTGCAAATGCCACGGCGTCGTCAGCGACGGACACGTCCCTCACCGCTGAGATCGTTACGGCCTCTGGTGGACTCATCCGCAAGATCTGTCCGTGGGCGCACTCCGCTGGTACGAACACCTACACCCTGACGCCGGTGTTCACGGCGAACGCTTCGGACACCCTGCCAGTGACGGTGGCTAAAGCAGCGACTTTCAACTCAATGGTCGTCGCCAACGTCACCTCAACCATGATGTTCGAGACGCTGCTGAACGCAACGGCGACGCTCTCGGCCATTGGCGACACCCTGACCGTTACCCAGACCGTCACGACAAGCTAGTCATGCAGCCGACTCCGGGCCAGATTGGTGACCTAGAGACGCAACTGACCAACACCGTCAAGCGGTGGGTGGCTCAGACGTGGCCGACTCCTACGCCTGTTCCCGCGGTCAACGCCAGCGGCATCACCCCTCCTGCCGTGCCGACTGGGCTGAAGTTGGATTTCTTTGACGACTTCGCCACGAACGTTCGTGACACGACCATCTGGGCTCCCTCCTACACCGGCCACTCCGAAGGTGGCGTACAGGGACGTTTCGGTGGTGACGCTCACGTTATTCAATCCGGTGATTCGACTTTGAAACTTCTGGCCTTCTCGGATCCGACTTTCCTTGCTCAGTCGTGGGTGAATGAGGCCGGAAAGTACAACAACTGGGTCGGTGGTGGACTTGGCGCGTGGAACAAACCTTTGCCAGTCGGTTCTGAGGTCTACGTCTGCATGAAAGCCGACTTCCATCCCGGCTTCTCTCCCATCGCACTGCTGATGGGAGTCGGCGAGTGGGGTCCCGAGTTGGATTTCGCGGAACTATCAGGCGACCGTCCAACGCAGTTCACCGGAACCAGAATCGTCGGCGCTCACGGGTCGAACAACCAGCCTCAGTTCCAGTCGCCAACTCTGGACCTGACCAAGTACCACGTCTTTGGCACACAATGGCACGCGGATAAGGTCACCTACTCCCTCAGCGACGCCAACGGGAATAACGTCGTGTGGGCGTTGTGGCCGAACGACTCCACGGCAGGTGACGTGAACGGGCTAAAGGGTCCGACCAAGCAGGTTCTCTGCTTGCAGTACCAGACCAACCCCTACACCCCGCCCGCCGACGCTTCGATTACCGCCGCCAACCCCGCCACTCAGACGATTGACTGGGTGATTGCGTTCACCCCCTAAGGAGGGTAAATGGTTGACGCGATTGCCAACTTCGCCTATTCAACGGTGGCGACAGCACCGGCTCCAGCCACGACCGGGACATCATTAGTCGTGACTGCGGGACAAGGGGCTTTATTCCCTGCT
>JAYVNV010000031.1:0-2169 GCA_043758265.1 Acidimicrobiaceae bacterium | reverse complement strand
CGCCCTCCACTCGATTGCCACGCGTGATTTCCAAGAGATGAATATCTGCCTCGCAGCGCAGGCGAACAAGGCAGCGCTACTGCTCGCCGGCAGTGCGTCGCGATCGACGGAGACCTTCTGCACGTCAAGGCCAGCGACAACTTCTTCGACGAGCAACTCGACGGACTCTACGGGAAGTCCTTTGATGGAGACCTTGCTGACGGAACGTCCTTCCACGCCGACCACGGCTCGATCGACCCAAATGGGGCGGTCGGTCGCTACTGGTCGGTGAGCCACCCCAACCATCCGACGCGACTCTGGGTTGCCGCTGTGACTGGTCTGGCGTTGCGCTGGGCCAAGGGCAACCTTCTTATCCAGAGGCAAGTCGAGCATGACGGTGAGGGATACAACGAGACGACGAGCGGCTACCGCGTCGCCGGAGGGTATACCTACTACCTAGTCAATCGGAGCGACGAATCCAAAGATTGGTTCATCGTGGTCGACGCCGGAGCCGAAACACCGACGAAAACGATCCTCCATCGCGACATGCTCGCCATGCAGTTCGTCCTCGGTCGGCCGTTCCGGTTCGACATTCTCTACGGCGTTGACGAGCACGGTGAACAGGTCGCGATGCTCGGAGGAAGCCACGGTCGTTCAGGAAGGCAGGGGCAGCGAAATGACCCGCCCGTCCCACTCGAACTCTTCGGACCTTGTTGGGTCGCGCAGTGCTTCGAGGCTATCTCAAACACTTATCGTCAGCGGCCAGAGCTGCGTTTGCACATCCCTTTGGCCTTCTACCTCGACGCATTCGCCAGCCACCACGTCGAAGGTCGCTACCTCCATCTTCACGTTGCACTTGAAGCGTTCGCGTATTGGCTGCTTGAGCAACAGCCGAAGGATCTGGAAGTTCCCCTCGTTGACAAGGTGAAATGGAGAGCGTGGTTGAAGGCGAACGAAGGGGCTATCAAAGGCGTTGCTACGCCTGGCATGGAGGCCACCCTCTTCAACAACATCACAAGCGTTCCCGCGCGACGTGCCTCGAGCCGAGTGGTGCAAGATGCTTTTGCACTCGAAGCAATCAACTTGACCGTCACGCCAGAGATGGCTGTCGAGCTCGATGATGAGGGTCGCGGCAAGATCGTCCACACGGCGGTGATGTTCGAGGAGTCACAGGCCGAGGTGGACGCCTACTTGGACCGCATTGCGCTTGTGCGCACGATGTTGGTCGGCCTCATCGCCCGCGTCGTTGGCTACGACGGAGCCATCGCAGGATGGACGCATCAGCCCCAGCGCGCCCACGACGAAGCCGACCCGACCTGGTGGCCCGTGAGCGAGGCGACACACCAGCGTGCGCTCGTTCGCTACCTTGTCACGGAACCCGCAGAGGGCGCGCAGCACGAGGAAGTGCGCACGTACGAAGTTCGGGACGTATCTTGCCGCGCTGAAACAGAAAGAGAATTTCGATGACCAAGAAGATCAGCAAAGCGCAACGCGACGAGACCTTCCGCTGCGAGGTGAAGCGCCCGTTCATCATCGACGGCGTCAAAGTGATGGAGTGGATGGAGAGGGACGTCTCCAAGATCGACGACGACCAACTCATCCGATGCCGCGAGTGCCACGGGCACGTACGCATCCACCGACAGAAGAAGGTCGACGGTGTTCCCGATCACGTCGAGCATCACGGCCCCTCGAGCCATCAAGACTCGGAGTACTGCTCGCTCGGGCACTTCTTTCTCGGCAGCGAGCGCAAGATCTCGAACAATCCAGTGGAGTGAGCTGCGTGTCGTCAGTGTGGCGGAGATGATCGTGGGCGACAAAACGTGCCTGTCACCACCACTCCTCGCCGTTGCGGACTGCGATCGCAGACGTCCGCAGTGAGCGGTACGGAACGTGTCAACGCGTTTGAGACAGCTTGGTTGTGAATCCTATGAGGAGTTCGCGATTGAGGGAGTGGGTCGTGGCTCTGGTGTTCGCAAACGTGCGGGGCGTAGGGCGTCGAGCGAGACGAAGTCTTCTGGGACGGGGACTGGATTGATGCTGACGGAGTCGGGCGGCCTACGCACGACAGGCGGCCCATTCGGGAATCGCACTGGTGCGCGGCGTAGGCGGCGTCGAGAGCGCATTGACGTTGAGCGGCGACGAGCTCCACGGAGCCGTGAAAGACCTCGGCCGGGGTAAATAGCGCGAGCC
>JAYVNV010000030.1:0-6917 GCA_043758265.1 Acidimicrobiaceae bacterium | reverse complement strand
CCTCGACCGACGGCGACGGCTTCATCAACGCGGTGCGGGGCCAGTTCGATGTCGAGGTCGAAGGATCCCACGTCGTGGTACTGGGCGCCGGTGGTGCGGCCCGGGCCATCGTCGACGGTCTGGCGCGCGCCGGTGTCGAGACGGTGTCGATCCTCGGGCGCAGCGTGTCAAAGGTCGAGGCGCTCGCGACGTTGTACCCCAACGCGTGGCCGTTCGCGCTCCACTATCGGCCGATTGACCTCATTGTCAACACGACGCCCAGCGAGGGACGCGTGAGCGAGGTGGCGGTGATGCAGAGCGTGGGCGCGCACACGATCGCCGTTGACGTGACGTACGAACCGAGAGTAACCGCGTGGCGAGCGTTGCACGAACGGGCCGGCTGTCGCACGGCCAACGGGCTGGGAATGCTCGCGTACCAGGCAGCGCTGCAGATGCACTGGTGGTGGAACGTCGAGATTGACGGCGCCCGTCTCCTCGAGGTGATCTCGTGAGTGACGTGCTGAACGCGTTCTCATCGCACCTACGACCTAAAGATCGCTTCGACGCCGGTCTGGCCTTCGGACTGATCGCGCTCGGCGTGACTGGGGTCATCATGATCTATAGCGCCACCCGCCAGGCGCTCATCAACGCTGGCTACAACCCTCACTACTACCTCGAGCGCCAGGCCTTCTTCGTGCTGCTCGGCATCGTCGTCATGTACGTCGTCTCGCGCATCGATTACCGTCGTCTCGAGATCGTGGCGACACCGTTCTACGTCGGCTCGCTCGTTGCGCTGCTCGGCGTCTACTTCATTGGTCAGACCGCGCTCGGGGCGCAACGCTGGTACAACCTCAAGTTCATCCAGGTTCAGCCGAGTGAGTTCACCGTGCTCTTTCTCATCCTGGCGATTGCGACCTACTGCCAGCGCCGGCCCGATGGCCTGACCAGATACGACGTCGCACGGCTCATTGTCATGGCGGTGGTGCCGCTGCTGCTCATTGTCAAGCAGCCGGACCTCGGGACCGCGGTCATTATCATGCTGGTCGTGGCTGCGATGATGGTGGTCGCTGGCGTGCCGCCGCGGCTGATGACCCTGGGCGCCGTGCTGGGGACAGTGGGAGTGGCGATCGCCGTCTACCTCGACCTCTTTCAGCGCTACCAGATCAACCGATTTACGTCGTACCTCAATCAAAACTCAACCAGTGCGGCCCTGGCCCCGTTGATCTACGAGGTCAACAACGCTAAGAGCGCCATTGGCTCGGGCGGTCTGCACGGCGCCGGGTTCTTTAAGGGGCTCCAGACCGTGCTCGGCTACGTCCCCGAGCAACGAACTGACTTCATCTTTACTGCCATTGGCGAGCAGATGGGTTTTATTAAGACCATGTTGATTCTCCTCCTCCTCGGCTACGTTGGCTTTCGGATGTTTCGGATCGGGTACCTGGCGAAGGACACGATGGGCCGTCTGGTCTGCATTGGTGTCTTCGTCTTCTTCTCTTTCAGCTGCTTCGAGAACATCGGAATGACGATGGGCCTTATGCCGGTGGTGGGAATTCCTCTGCCGCTGCTCAGTTACGGCGGCTCGGCCGCGCTGGTGTTCTTCGCGGCCGGTGGTCTCGTGCTGTCGGTGTCACGGCGCTCCGGGAATTAGCCTTGTGATCTGATGAGCACTATCGAACCAATCCGTGATCCCGCACTTGGCGACGTCGACGACGTCGCTAAGGCCAAGGCGCCGGCAGTCAGCGACATCGCCACCGATCCAGCGCCACTGGCTGGGTCCGAGGCGCCGGCAGTCAGCGACATCGCCACTGAACCAGCGCCACTGGCGGAGCCCGAGGTGGTGCGCTTTAACGTCATGAACCTCGAGTCGGTCCTCTTCGACCTCACCGATACGTCGCCGCTCGTGCACCTCATAGAGGCGGAGGCACCATTTCGCTACCTCGCGATACCCATTGCGCTGCCCGAGGCCGTGGCCCTACACAACGCCCTCGACGATATCGACGGGCGACGGCCGAGCACCCACGAAGTCGTGGCCGAGATCTTTCGTCGACTGCAGGCCGACGTCGTCGCGGTGCGAATCACGAGATACGACACTGGCGTTTTCTACGCTGAGTTGGACTTGATGACACCGGCGGGCCTCCAGACCTTCGACTGTCGCACGAGCGACGCCTTGATCCTTGCGATGCGCCAGAAGGTCCGCGCGCCGGTGCTCTGCGCCGAGGCGGTCCTCGAAACTTTCTACGCCTAGGTCTTCCGGTCGAATTTGACCGCGACGATCTCGCCGCCACGTCGCTCGCTCGCCGACTCGTGTGATATTCGCAATAACAGTGCGACGATGAGGTAGTTGGCGAAGAGCGAACTACCTCCGTAGGCAACGAAGGGGAGCGTGATGCCGGTGAAGGGCAGGATGCGCAAAACGCCCGCCATGATGAAGAAGGCCTGGAAGCCCATCAGTGCCGAAAGCCCGGCCGCCGCCAAACGCACGAAGTCAGAGTGTGCCTTTTGGGCGATGCGGAACCCCTCGCCGACGAAGGCAGCGAAGAGGCACAGCAGCAAGATGACGCCGAGGAAGCCGAGCTCCTCGCCCACCGCAGCGAAGATCATGTCGGAGGTGAGGAAGGGGACACTGCCCGACTGCCCGAGTCCGAGGCCGGTCCCAGTGATGCCGCCAGCCGCGAGCGAGAACCAGCCGTAGACAATCTGGCAACTGATGTGGTGGGTGCAGGAGGGCCAGGGATTGAGCCAGATCGCGACGCGCGAGTGGACCTGGGTGAAGAACTTCGCCGCCACGTACGCGCCTCCGCCAAAGAGTGCGACACCCATGACGACGTAGGTCTTAAGACCAGTGGTGACCCAGAGCATCGAAATAAACAGCGCGAACAGCAACAACGCGAAGCCGATGTCGTTCTCAGCACCGAGAATCGCAATCGAGAATCCCCACGCGGCCAGAATCGGCATCAGCACCTTGGGCGCGACGATGCTGGTGGCGCCGATGCGTTGCGTTGGCGTCGAGAGCAGCTCACGGTTGGCCGCAAAGTACGACGCGAAAAAGAAGACCAACATTATCTTTGCGATCTCCACCGGTTGGAAGGAGATTGGTCCAACGATGACCCAAAGACGGGCGCCGTTGATGTTCCTACCAAGGTGGGGAACGAGTGGTGACAGTAGCAAGAGGATCGCGCCGAGCAGCGTCAAGTACCGGTAGCGGTCAAGATCGCGAACGTGGCGAACAATCGCCAGCGTCACGACGAGGCCGATTGAGCTGAGCAGGAACCAGAGCGCCTGGTACCCGGCGGCCGTGGGGTTCCATCGAGCAATCTCAACGTAGCCAACACCGTTGAGTATCGTCGCGATGGGTAGCAGGACCTGAGAGGAGTTGGGGGCGAGGAACCGAATTGCGAGGTGCATGAGCAGTGAGATCGCCACGATGCCGAAGAGAAAGACCCCGAGTCGCGGTGGCATCGTTCCCTTGGCACCGAGTGACGCTAAAACGTAAAAGGAACCGATAATTATCCACGCGAGAATCATCAGCCCCAGTTCGGTGAGTCGACCCTCGGACGGTTTAGTGAACGCGAAAAGGGGTGCTTTGGCCAGTTTGGTGCTCGCGTGTCTGGCCATAAATCAATCGTAGTCCTACGATGTAACGATGGACCTTATTGATGCCGAAGACACAAACGCATTGATTCTCGACGTTCAGTCGTTCGGTCCCGAGAGGTTCTCGAGTCGCGAACTGTCACGTCTCGAGTTCGGCGCGCGCCTGCTCGACCTCGCCGACGACCACATGCTGCCAATCCTCGATCGCTTTAAATTCGTGGCGATATTTGCCGACATGATCGACGAGTTCTTTCAGGTGCGCGTTGTGAGTATCGAGGACAAGGTAGCGGCGGGGGTCCAAACTGCCTCGATCGACGGTGTTCGTCCCCGCCAGCAACTCGAATCCATCCGTGAGCGCGTGCTGTCACTCGTGGAGCGCCAGGACCGGCTCATGCTCGACGTCCTGCTGCCCGAACTGGCGCAGGGCGGAATCGCGGTCGTCGCCTTCGCCGACCTCGATCCTGACGAGCACGACCGCTTAACTAAGTACTTCGACGAGAACGTCTACCCCGTCTTGACGCCACTCGCCGTGGACCCAGGACACCCGTTCCCCATGATCTCGAACCTGTCGCTCAACGTCGCGGTGTCGGTGCGTGACGAACGGACCGGAGAGGAGCGCAGCGCGCGCGTGAAAGTGCCCAACTCACTGCCGCGGTTTCTACAGGCCGGTCCCACCAGGTGGTGCCTCATCGAAGACCTAATCACCGCCAATCTCGATCGACTGTTCTCCGGGATGACCATTGGTCGCGCGGACCTTTTTCGCGTCACTCGCAACGCGGACCTCGCGCTCGAAGAGGATGAGGCCGATGACCTCCTGGTCGCCCTCGAGGTCGAATTACGGCGTCGCCGTTTTGGCGAGGCGTTACGCGTTGAGATCCAAAGCGGCATGTCACCCGAGTTCCTCGAACTCCTGGTTGACCAGTTGGAACTCGACCGCTCGAACGTCTACGTAACCGATGCACCACTCGGACTGCATGACCTTTGGAGCCTCTACGCGATTGATCGGCCCGATCTGAAGGGCGAAGGATGGTCGCCAATAACGCCTCGTCGACTTCTCGACGGTGATCACGTTGGCGACATCTTCGCCGCTATCCGTGAAGAGGACATCTTGCTACATCACCCCTACGAGTCCTTCACCGACTCGGTCGAGATGTTCATCGCGCAGGCCGCGGCCGACCCTAAGGTCGTCGGCATCAAACAGACGCTCTACCGAACGTCCGGTGACTCGCCAATCGTCGCCTCTCTTATCCAGGCGGCCGAGCGCGGCAAGCAAGTGGTCGCGCTCGTCGAGCTCAAAGCCCGGTTCGACGAGGCGGCCAACATCGAGTGGGCCAAGGCGCTCGAGGACGCCGGCGTACACGTGGTCTACGGGATTGTCGGCTTAAAGACGCACTCTAAGACGGCGCTAGTACTTCGTAGTGAGGGCGATACAACGGTGCGCTACGTACACATCGCCACCGGCAACTACAACGGCAAGACCGCCCGCACGTACGAGGATTTTGGTCTCTTGACGTGCGACCCCGAGATCACTGACGACGTCGGCGAGCTCTTTAACTTTCTCACCGGCTTCTCCCGGATTGGCGAATACAAGAAGATCATGGTGAGTCCTCTTTCGACGCGCACCCGCGTGATTGCACTGATCAACGTCCAACGCGACCGGGGGCCGGACGGGCGCATTTCCATGAAGGTGAACGGACTTACCGACCCGGCGATCATCGACGCGCTCTACCAGGCGAACTGCGCCGGCGTAGAGATTCGCCTCGAGGTGCGAACGCTCTGTTGTCTTCGCCCGGGGGTCGCTGGGCTGTCGGAGAACATCACGGTACACAGCCTCGTCGGCGAGTTTCTCGAACACTCGCGAATCCTCATCTTCGGCTCACCCGGCGAGCCGGACTTCTCGATCTATCTGGGCTCGGCCGACCTCATGGAGCGCAACCTTGATCGTCGCGTGGAGGTGCAGGTGCCGATCGAGAACCGTGCTCTGCAACAAGAGCTGCTCGAGGCGTTCGAGGTCACGTGGCGCGACGACCTCTTCACCTGGGTCCTCGGGACCGATCGTCGGTGGCGCCGACTCCAGCCGGTGGACAACTTCTCGGCCCAGAGCGAATTCAAGCGCCTGGCGCTGCTCCGGTCTCGGGCACTGACTTAGGGGCAAGTGCGTTCTCCTTGCGCCACATCAGGCTCGCGTAGGAGATGCCGCCGATGGGAATCGGTATCCAGAAGTTGATTAGGCGATAGGCGAGTACGGCGAGGATCGCTTGGCTGTGCGGCACACCAAAGCCGACCAGCGTCGAGATGAGGACGCCCTCAATGATGCCCAGTCCCGACGGCGTGATCGGGATCGCGGCGAAGATGTTCGCGAGCCCGTAGGCCACGAGCAGGTCGATCGGCGAGATGACGTGACCGAAGGACCAGATAAAAACCCACAGACAGGCCGCGTCGGCCAGCCAATTAAAGGCGGCGAAGATGAACGCCGCCCACAGCGTTCGACGGTTGTTCACGAGCATCGTGATTCGTTCAGCGACCTTGGCGAGGAGGGCCGTTACCTTCTCGGGGTCGACCGCGGGTATGCGTCGCGCCAGCCAACCAATCCAGTTGGCTGCCGTGCGCTGCCCCCTTGTGATGAGCAGGATTGTCCCAAAGAACGCCGCTAACAAGAACACCCCGGCCAGTGCGGCGAAGCCGTAGGCCGGGTTGAAACCGCGCAGGGGAATGGAGATTACGAGCGCCAGCCAGAAAATGATGTTTAGAACGACCGCCGAACCACTTCCCTGGACCGCGAGGCCGAACGCGTTGGTGTCCTTGGGCACGCCGAGTTCGTTGAAGATTCGATATGACAGTGCGCCGGCGGGTGCGGTGCCGCCGGGCACGACGTGGCTGATTGCGAGTCCAGCTAGGTTGACCCGCAACAGGTTGTAGCGCCCGGGCGCGTAGGGATAAAGCACTGAGCGAGTTAGTTCGACGTAGGCGTAAATGGCCCCCATCTCCAAGAGCACAGCGAGTGCGACGAGAATGGGATTGACGGTGGCGAGCAGGTGCAGTGAGTGGCGCGCGGAGGCGAACTGTGGCAGAACCAGGTATTCGAGGACGAAGACGAGCGAACCGACGCTCAATATGATGCGAACCTCACGCGGCAGCGCGAATCGTCTCTTCTTTGCGGGCTCTGGCATAGGTGTACCTTAAACGCGACCATTGACGCCGTTCAAACGCCAACGCCACCCCGTGAATGCGTCGGCGCATCGGTAGAATCGGTCAATGCGCACGCTCGTGGTCCTGCCCACGTACAAGGAGATCTTGAACGTGGAACCGATGCTGCGTACGCTGCGCGAGGTGGTGCCAGAGTGCCA
>JAYVNV010000029.1:0-2202 GCA_043758265.1 Acidimicrobiaceae bacterium | reverse complement strand
GTGATGTCGGTCACGTCCCGTCTCGAATTCCCCGGTATCGGGGTTTTGAAGAACTGCACCAGAACCTATTCACCACCTGTGCTGGACTCCGCACGAAGCGGACTCGCGATGCCGCATCTTGCATCATCGAATGCTCAGGCTCGACGTCGGTACCGCGAAGGGAATACTGACGTTGGCGAGCACCTGTCTAGGAGATTGATCGAACAAGCAGGGCGGCGACTGTTGTGTTTTGGATCAGGTCCGCAGCATCCTGAACTATCAAGTGAAAGTTCAGTGTCGAGGTGAACAAGATTGCCTTGGCAATTGTCGCACTGTTCGCATGCGCTGCAGCTTCACTATTGGGACTTGTCATTCTGACCAGTTCTGTGGGCGGGACTGCACAGGCGATGTCCTGCGCGATATCGACGATCCAGACACCGTCCCCATCCGATTCCGCGACGACAACGACCGCGCCGGTTTCAAACCCGGACTGCGGGGCCGCGGCTGTTGCCACGTTGCCAAGTTCACTTGTAGTCAACAACGGTCAGCCAGCGAATTACGTTCTCCCCGCCGGCGCGACGACCGCTGAAGCCGTCGCCATCACCTACGCCCTCGCGCAACTCGGGAGGCCTTACCTCTGGGGTGGCACCGGACCTGCTGCCTACGACTGCTCGGGGCTCACCATGATGGCTTGGGCCCGGGCCGGCGTGACATTGCTGCACTACACCGGCGACCAGATCAACGAAGGCAACGCCGTCTTCTCGTTCGCCACCATCTCACCCGGGGATCTCGTGCTCGTGCCGGGCAGTGACGGCACGATCGTGTACCCCGGCCACGTGGGGCTCTACATCGGCGAGGGCCTCGTGGAGTCGGCGGTCGACGTCCAGTACGGGATCATCATCCAGCCGTACGCGCAGTTCGTCAGTGGCGGACTCTCCGGAATTCGCCACGTGGGCTAGCCACCATTGTCACCGCGACGTCGACCACATCCAACACCCAACCAAGGAGAGAAATGATCACCCAACTCGTAGCCGCCAGGATCCTGGAGGCGGACGTCAGCATTAAGCCCAATACCACCGCTATCCCGGGTCTGACCACCCTGTCCACCCTCATGGGATCGGTCATGGCCTTCGGACTCGTACTCGCCTTCGGCGGATTCGTCGTCAGCGCGGTCATGATGGCGATCGGTCACCACAGCGGCAATCCGCAGTTCTCCAGCCGCGGCAAGTCCGGCCTGCTCTGGTGCCTGGTCGCGGCGCTACTCATTGGCGGATCGAACTTGTTGATCAACACGTTCTTCCACCTGGGATCGGGCCTCAGCTGATGATGTATCTGCGCGGCGTGAGACGCTCCACGCTGCTCGCAGCAATGCTCGTGGCGCTGATCGACGTCGTACTGCTGGTGGTAGCTCTCACCTCTTTTCTGGGCGCCGGTCCGCCGACACCCGCTCAACCGTCGTCACCGGTCGCCCCGCCGAAGGCAGCGACGGCGACGACGATTCCTTCGCCACCGAACTTGAACTTCGCCTACCGGCCACTACGCGTGCGGCCACCCCAGACGGCCGTCGAGCGGGCGGTCAATCAGAGAATGGCGAAGACCTCTCTGCAGGGGCTAGCCGTACTCGCCACCGAATCGTTTCCCTCACCGGCCACCAGTGCGACGTTCAGAGCCATCGACGCTCCGGACTCTTCGTCCGCGACGCTCTACGCGATGGCCTTCACGCAAGAACTGCTCGATATTGACTTCGCCACGTCCACCAAAGACGACTTGTTGGCGTGGCTCAACTACAACAATGCACCTAACACCCTGACTGGTCTACCCACGTCGTTGTCGACGAAGGTGCTCTGCGTTTCACTGACGACAGGTTCCTCGCCGGTGCCCACCGCTCAGGCGTGGAACCTGCTCGCGAAGTCGAGGGTGACGTGGCGCGTGAGCGGGCTCGTGGTGTCAGTGAACCCGACGTGGATCCAGGCCATGAACAGCGGCTGGACGTCGGTCGATCCGCTGATGGTGATCTACGACGTGTCGGGTCTGCTCACCGTGACGACCCCTGGTCACCCACCGGTCGTCAAGTCCATTGCCTTCGCCCTCACCCTCGGCGGGGCGACGCTGCATCCGGGATACGGCGCGGTGGCGCTCAACTACTGGACGGTGAACTAGGTGTCCTGTACCGGTTATGAGTCGGCGAACCCGATCTGCGTCATTGCGAGCTCCATTGGCTCG
>JAYVNV010000028.1:0-7005 GCA_043758265.1 Acidimicrobiaceae bacterium | reverse complement strand
AATTGAGGAGGAGTGCGAGAGCGGCCGAATCGGCACGATTGGAAATCGTGTGAAGGGCAACCTTCCGTGGGTTCAAATCCCACCTCCTCCGCCAGGGGGTCTTTACGAAAGTAAGGTGCCCCAGGTTACGAAACTCCAGAAAATCGACGGCCAGGACAATTGAAGGGGCAAATTCGAATGCGGCGCGAGGTCTACGGCCACGGAGCAACTAGTGGGCCAGCTCCTACGCGAAAATTCGGCACGCAAAAATGCCACCGCACGTGACTCGTCCCGGTGGCTAACTACTCTGAATTGAAATCGGCGCTACGCCGAAGAGTTGTCGGGTGGGTCCGCGTAGCCGGAACCGTCATCAAGGATGACCTGACCGAACTCGTCGATCTCTTCGTGACCGTGGTGCTCGGGGTAGGGCTCACTCAAGGGATCAGTGACGTCACCTGTCCGTTTAGACCATTCGCGTAGCAGGCGGATGTTTGCGGCCCTGGCCCCAAAAGTCAACATGAGGCTCGTCTTCACGAGACCGTACACACGGCAAAATCCCCGCTTGATGCTCTGAGTGCCGGGATTACGCAGGTCGCCGAAAATACCTTCGACGTGAGTACGCCGGTTGTAGGAAAGCCACCACCCTTCACTGCCCCAGTAGGGCTTCTGACGATGCTTGTCCAGTGCCGCTCTCGGCACAGTGACGAACTTCTGAGTGCAGCACTTGGGTGCGGTGGCCATTTCGGGCGGGTTCTCTACTGTCGTCACGTCGTCGGAGTAGAAGGCGGACAGCGGGTACAGAACGAGCTGGAGCATGCCGACCTTGCCCGGACAGATCGGGCGTGTCTCACCCGGATCCTTGACGATAGGACTGTCGACCGCACCTACGCCGATGCGTCGCGAAAGAGGACGGGACATAATGGAGCATGCGTGTACTCGTGGTTGAAGACGATGACGCCATCGCCTCAGCTCTTGAAAAGGGACTAATCAGGGAGGGCTTTGATCCGATCCGAGCAGGGACCGCAGCTCAGGCCCTCAATTCTCTTCCGGTTGACTTCATCCTGCTCGACCTCTCGTTACCAGACCGAGATGGCATCGAACTATTCCGGAACCTACGAGCTGTGACCAGCGCTCCCATCATCATGGTGACGGCGAGAGGAGCCGAACAGGATCGCATCGCTGGCCTCGACCTGGGCGCCGACGACTACGTCGTAAAGCCCTTTGGATTTCGCGAACTCGTCGCGAGAATTAACGCGGTTCTGAGGCGTACGTCTCACCGAGAAATGGATTCGCCGACTCAGGTTCTTGGTCCGATTGAAATCGATCGGAGAACTCGGAAGGTCACCGTCGCCGGTGAGGAGATCGCCTGCACGCCCAAGGAGTACGGAATTCTCGAGTTCCTGGCGCGTGACCCCGGCGCGACCATCACCCGGCAAGAGATCCTGGACAGCGTGTGGGGCTCTAACTGGTTCGGCTCCACCAAGATGATGGACGTGCACGTTGCGTCGCTCCGACGGAAATTGGGGACTCCCAATGTCGTGGAGGCCGTGCGTGGCATCGGCTTCCGACTCGCCGTTCCACAATGAGAAATCGACTACTCCTCGGCTTCATCCTCTTCGCCTTCATCGCGATGACCCTCCTCGTGATACCCGTTGGTTTCACCCTTAATGCTCACGAGAACGCCTCCACCCTCTCGGCTCTGAAGCGCGACACCAGTGCGTTGTCCTCACTCCTGGCAAACGACATCGGCCGCAATCGACTCACCGAGGCGGAGAAACTCGCCCGTTCATATGCACGCACGAGCGAACGCCAGGTCCTGGTCGTCCAGGGGACGACCACCCTCGTCAGGAGCAAAGGTGGCCAGCTCGACAAAGAGTTGGCGCAAGTCGTGCGGAGTGTTCACACCAGTCAGCTCTCCGGAGTCATTCCAGGTTCCTCTGCTGAGGGGTCTCGATATTACGTTGCCATGCCGTTGCCCGACGATCGGTCCGCGATTCACTCACTTGAGGGGGCAGTCTTGATTGTGACCTACCCCGTGACGGTCATCACCAAGATCATCCACGGCAACTGGCGCAACCTCGGTCTCTACGGGATCATGATGTTGTTGCTTGCGTGCGTCTTCGGATTCTTCATCTCGAACTCGTTGACCCGGCCACTGCGTCGGATCGTCACCGCGGTCGACACCATCGGCCAGGGACAATTAAATGTCCGGGCGCCTGCGACGATTGGACCGCCAGAACTACGCCGTCTCGCCGAGACTATCAATGCAACGTCGTCACGACTCATCGATCTACTTGAAGTCCAGCGGACGTTCGTCGAAGACGCCTCGCATCAATTACGTACACCGTTGACGGCACTGCAATTGCACCTGGAGAATCTCCAATACAGCGAACAGCGCCCCACGCCGGAGGAGTTTGCCCTAGTCCTCTCTGAAGTGGGGCGTCTCAACCGCCTCGTAGAGTCTCTACTCGAATTGGCGCGCAATGAATCGCGCGCACCCATCCTTGCCGCAGTCGACCTGAGTGACATCGCACAGAATCGCGTCACTTTCTGGAGACCGCTCGCCATGGAGCATGGTCTCGACCTCGCGGTCGCGACGCCCACTGAAATCAGGGTGTTGGTCATCGCGGGGGTGCTCGAACAGGTAATCGATAGCCTTCTATCGAACGCCTTCGACGCCACCCCCGCAGGGGGTCGCATCCTCGTCGCAGTCTCCAAGACGGAGTCCCGCGCAGAACTTCACGTGATTGACACGGGCGTTGGCCTCGACGCCGCCCATCGCGAACTGGCGCTTCGACGCTTCTGGCGAAGCCGCCAGAACGACGGCGACGGATCAGGACTAGGTCTCGCCATCGTCGACCAGTTGGTTCGCCTGTCGGGCGGAACAATCGAACTCCACGAGGCACCCGGAGGCGGCATCGATGCAACTGTGCAGCTTCGCCTCGCGCCATAGCGACCGCGGCCCAAACCTCTGTCAACACGTTGATTGTCTCAGAAGCCGAGGATTGGAGACGGAGCAACCCTCATCACAGCCGGATTTTCATAATAGCATTCCAAGAACTTCGTAACACCACCATTGCTCTGCGTCGATGCGTCGAAACCTTTGCCATTTCTTGGATGAAACGACGAGTCACGATACGGTGCCACTCAGTACCTTCGAGATGAAGGTTCGTTCGACTCCGCAAAAAGGAGTCGGAAGACACCTTCATCCACTTACGCAACAAGGAGATCACATCATGAACAGCAAGTTTGCCAAAGTTGTACTTCCCGCAGTCCTCGCAGTCGGCTCACTCGGCCTCGGGACACTCGCAACGATTCCCGCAGGCGCGTCAACGAAGGCCCATCACACCACCAAGGCCGTCGCCAGTGTCACGCTGACCGGCAGCGTCGTCAGGGCGAACATCACGAAGGGCCTCGTCTGGTTCAAGGTCGGTGCCAAGACCTACCGCGCGAGCTTCACCTCAGCTACGAAGTTCACCAAAGGTACGTCGGCTTCCCTCGTCAAGGGTGCCAGTGTCACCGTGACCGGCAAGTACGTCGGCAAGTCGAAGTCGGTAATCGTCGCGTCAAGCATCGCTGCCTAGTTAGACACGACTCGAGTTTCGAGTCGCGCTTCAACCGCGCACCGGGTCTCCCAAGGACCCGGTGCGCGGTTGTCTGTCTCTGACGCGCAGTGCAGAGCCCATTCACTGACTTCAGTTCTCATTGGCTCACGCCGACAGCGACTCTCCCCATCTGAACTCCCAGAATCGACCGGACTCGATAAGACCGTGTGGTCGGATCGCTCGAAATTGAGTGGAGCCATCACGAGCCGATTATCAGATCCCAATTGCGGCACGGCAAACGGGGCTTCGCAGGCACCCCGTAGAGGCCGCCAAAAGTATCGTCGAGGTCGTTCGAGATCTCTACGACAATCTCGCGAAGTCAGATGGGCGCCTAGCCGTCCATCTGCGGGTCGCGAAGAACTTCACCCCGCCAGCGCTCCAACTGCTGACGGACATTCTCGAAAAGATGCGAGGGACCCTCGCATCCAGCGCCGCTGAGTAGGACTTCGTGCGACACGGCTCTAAAACAGAAGCTGAGCGGCTGGCCCAGGCAGTGAGGGAGCGTCAGGGCCTCCAATCCAGTAAGCCTGTCTCCCTTGAACAGGCGGCGGCGGAGATGGGAGTGAGGATCGTCGCTGCCGACGAATTCGTGGACCGCGCGACTAGAGAAGCTCGAGGAACTTCAGTCGGGCGCCTTCTCGACAGCCACATTCCGCATCCCTGGCGGAAATGACGTCATTGTCAATAGCCCTCTCTCGCTTGTTGGTCGGAGGTGGAGCGACCAGGCACACGAATTGGCGCACATCATTCCCGATCATGGGGTCCGAACGCTCGAGCGTGTCGGTACTATGCAGTTCCTCACGTGCGATGTAGAGCAAGAGGAGGAGGCGATCTGGCTCGGCGGCTGTCTGCTTTTACCGCGCCCACTTCTTCTTAGGGCCGCCAAGGAGGGCCGATCATCGAGTGAGATCGCCGAGCGCTATGAGGTTAGCGAGCCAATGGCGCGCTTCCGACTGAACGCGAGCGGTGTCATAGTACAAGTCGGCCGCGAGCGGGCGCTGCGACGGGAAAACGCTGCGAGCTAGTCAGGTTTTCAGCTCTGGGCCAAGGCCGCATGTCAAGTGAAGCAGAATTGTGCGTCAAGTGCGACGCGGTCAGGCGGCTCTGACGAACGGGCCGAAAGTCGAGTTGAGCTTCCAGATCCCTGAGCGGGCCACTCGAACAGAGGTCCGGCGACGTTCTCAGCGGCGGTCATGCCCCGGGTCTATTAAGATTTTCCGCTCTTCGGACATGAGGGGGAAACATCCCTGTCGTGATTGGTTGACGCTGCAAGCGTTGACGAATGCCTCCCAAGCGCAAACTGCCCGGTCGACTTGAAGCTGATCCGAGAAAGATGCTCGAGCGATTAGTCGGACTGCCCGAAGTCACGGGCCTCGGACTGTTCACCGACGACGAGCGAGTCGAGCTGCACATCGAATCGATCAGCGAGCGATCGGGCTGCGCGGTTTGCGGGGTCGCTGCTCAGGCGAAGGGCTGGCGCGAAGTCGTGCTCGTGGATCTGCAGTTCGCGGGCAAGCCAGCCGCCCTGCACTGGCATAAGCGTCGCTGGCGTTGCGCTGAGGACATGTGCCCGAGTGGCAGTTGGACCGAGCAAGACGATCGCATCGCACATCCCCGAATGAAACTAACCCGTCGGGCCTCGCTTCGAGCGACCGAGGATGTGGGGCGAAAGGGACGCCGCGTCAACGAAGTGGCCGAGGAACTCGGCTGTGATTGGCACACAATTAACGACGTCGTCCTCGCCTACGGCGAAGCACTGGTGGATCACCCCGAGCGCTTCTCTCATGTTGAAGCACTCGGACTCGACGAGACGGCCTTCGTGCGCACCGCCCATCACCGCACCGAATTCGTGACCTCGATAGTGGACGTGAAAGTCGGTCAGCTCCTCGACCTCGTGCCCGGACGCGGTGGACCGGCGCCACGAGAGTGGCTGATGGGTCAATCACCCCAGTGGCGCAACGGTGTGAAGTTCGCCACCCTTGACCTCTCGGGTGCCTACAAGACGGTGCTGGACGCCTGCGTGCCCCGGGCCACCCAGGTGGACGACCGGTCTCACGTAATCAAGCTGGCCAACGAACGCGTCGACGAATGCCGCCGACGCGTTCAGAACGAGGTCCGCGGACTCTACGGTCACCAGGATCAGGCTCTCGCGCACGAGTGGATCGACGCGCTCGCTGAGGACTTCACTGACAAGATTAGGCCCATCGAAGTGCGCTCGCTCGGGCGCGCGCTCAAGCGCTGGCGTCTCGAGATCACCGCCTGGCACGCCTGTCACTTCACCAACGGGACCACCGAGGCGATGAACAACTTGATCAAACGGATCAAACGCGTCGCCTTCGGATTCACCAACTTTCGCAACTACCGGGTGCGCTCGTTGCTCTACGCGGGCAAGCCCGACTGGTCACTGCTCGCGACCCTGTCGCCACTGGGCTGAACCAACCGGGGGCAGCTCCTCGTCCCACGTGTCGGTCTCGCAACGATGATTCGGACAGCGCCAACGCTTCACGTGCCACTCGAAGACGACCTCCCGACCGAACATTGGCTCGTCTGCCACGTCACGTGTGGGTCGATCGAACAGCTCGGCCGTCGTGTTGCACCGGGGGCATACAGCTTGATTGGTCAGTGTCTCGATCACCGCTCGCACCACTTTGACTTCGTCGTCGATGCCAATGATGTGCACACCATGAACCCCGAGCATCGTCTCCATCATCTCTTGGGGACTCTTCTCTGGCAGATCGGAGAGCTTTCGCGGTCGCGCCACGGAAAGAGTCTCTCGCGCGGACAATCACCAAGCGAACTCGCTCAACTCAGGTTCTTGATGCCCCGTCAAATCCGAAGAGCCAGATTTTCGCGAAATGAAACGTCAGTTGAAAGGGCTAGCCGCCATATTACCTGATGAAGTGGTATGTGGTCAGTGCGCTCAAAATCGTGTGGAGCAAGCAAATTCCCCCATCAGAGCAACCCGCCGCATCAGGGCCGCCGGAGTTTTGTAAACACCCCGCCAGGGGCTCTTCACGAAAGTGAAGGCCGTCGGCTGACGAAACCTTGAAAAATCGGCGGTCGCGCTGGTCGGAGGGACTATCTGGGTACTTGGCCATGGTGATCGGGCGCCCGAACGGGCGCGTAACCAGCGCCGACGAGGCACAGCCGGTTGCGAACGTGCCACCGGGCGTGGCTCGTCCCGGTGGCTACCTACTCTGGACCGGGCTTGACGCTACGGCGAAGGATCGCCGGGTCATCCTCGTCGCCCGAGCGATCGTCGAGGGTGACCTGGCCGAACTCCTCGTGACTGTGATCCTCAGGGTACGGCCCGCTCAGCGGATCGGTGACGTCGCCGGTGCGTTTGGACCATTCGCGCCGCAGTCAGATATTGGCCGCCATCGCCTCGAAGGTGAGCATGAGGCTCGTCATCACGAGACCC
>JAYVNV010000027.1:0-7033 GCA_043758265.1 Acidimicrobiaceae bacterium | reverse complement strand
CGCCACTCGCGCCCTGGCTTCGCGCGGCACTCGACAAGGCCTCCAACGACGCCTTCGACCATGCGCCTGGCTTTACCGGCGAGGGTGGGTCGATTCCCTTCTTGACGTCGCTCGCCAAGCGCTATCCCGCCGTTCAGTTCGTGGCGACCGGTGTTCTCGGGCCCCAGTCCAATGCCCACGGCATCGACGAGATGCTGGACCTCGAGATGGCGGTTGGCGTCACAAACTCAGTCATTACCGTTTTAGGTGAGTATGCCTCGCAACGATAGGAACCTGGTGAGCCAACAAGTAGACCTTTGGGTCGACCCCGCTTGCCCCTGGGCCTGGATTACCTCGCGCTGGTTGCTCGAAGCGGCCACCGTGCGAGACCTCGAAGTACGGTTCCACGTGATGAGCCTGGCCGTCTTGAATGAGTCACCCAATCTGTCCCAGGAGGACCTCGATGGGTTACAGGCCCTCCTTCGACCAGTGCGGGTTCTCATCGCCGCCGGGCAACGCCACGGCGCCGGCATCGTCGAGCCGCTCTACTCGGCAATGGGCACGCGCCGTCACGTGAACAACGATCGAGACTGGGACAACATCATTGCCCAGTCCCTCGCCGACGTGGGACTAGAAATTGACCTCGCGGCAGCAGCCAACGTCACCGACTTCGACGAAGCACTTCGCATCAGCCACGGCGCTGGCATGGACCCCGTCGGCTACGACGTCGGCACGCCCATCATTCACGTTGGCGACGTTGCGTTCTTCGGACCGGTCGTCTCACCGGCGCCGAAGGGCGAGGAGGCCGGTCGACTGTTCGATGGGGTGCTCAGCGTCGTGAGTTTTCCTGGCTTCTATGAGATCAAGCGCTCGCGGTCCGACAGGCCGTCCTTCGAATGAGTAACGAGAAGCTGCTGGGGGGATTCCCCGTCTACGCCTCGGGTCAGAGCAACGCGCCACGCGCCGTCATTGTCGTCCAGGAGGCCTTTGGGGTGAACGAACACATCCGCTCAGTCGCCGATCGCTTCGCGGACGAGGGCTACTTCGCCGTCGCTCCCCAGTTGTTTCACCGCGATGGATCGCCAGAGATTCCCTACGACGACTTTGCGAGCGCGATGCCTCACATGGCCAACCTCACGAAGCAGGGCATCACGAACGACCTCGACGCGACGACGAACTTCCTCGCCACCCTCGGCTTTCGCGCGCCCAATATTGCGATTGTGGGCTACTGCATGGGCGGAACGGTCTCATTCTTCGCGGCAACCCTCGGTGCAGTCGGTGTTGCCGCGAGTTTCTACGGCGGCGGCCTCGACAAGAGCCGATTCGGCATCGCTCCGTTAATCGAACTGGCGCCGGAACTGAGTTGTCCCTGGATTGGTTTCTACGGTGACCTGGATCAGAGCATTCCCGTCGAGTCCGTCGAACTGCTACGAACTGCGACCAGGTCCTCTTCGCTCGTCACCGACATCGTGCGCTACGCGCACGCGCAGCACGGCTTTCACTGCGACGCCCGACCGGCTGCCTACGACGAGGTCGCCGCCCAGGACGCGCACCGTCGAGCCCTTCTCTTCTTCGCCAATCACCTCATCGACCGCGATTAGCTACGGGGCACGTCTTTCCACGCGACGTCCTTGTCGTTACGCGGCTCACCGGGCAGTCCGAGAACTCGCTCGCCAATGATGTTGCGCATCACCTCGCTGGTACCGCCCTCAATTGAGTTGGCGCGCATGCGGATGAAGGCCTTTCGCATGTCACCGCCCAACATCGCCGACTCAGTCGGGCGTATTTGGGGGTAGTTCGATGAGTAGAGCATGCCGTTGGATCCCATAAGGTCGACGCAGAGTTCACTCGTCCTCTGATTCTCCTCGGCGAACGCCAGCTTGGCGACTGAACCCTCTGGTCCTGGCGTACCGGCCTTTCGCAGATCGCTGGCCCGCCAATTCGTGAGGCGACCAACTTCGTTGCGCACCCACGACTGGAGCAGTTCTGAGCGAATTGCCATTGCGTGCGCGTCGACGCGACCCGTCCAGTGTTTCGTATAGATCTTCATCGCTTCACCAATGAGGCCCGAGCCCCTTGGCGGCACGGTGCCGCCAATGGAGACGCGCTCGTTCATCAACGTGGTGATTGAAACGGCCCAACCCTCGCCAACTCCTCCGAGGCGTTGGTCGTCCGGCACACGAGCCTCGTGGAAGAAGCATTCGTTGAACTCGGCCTCACCAGTCGCCTGGTAGAGCGGGCGAACCTCGACCCCGGGGCCTTGCATGTCAACTAGAAACGCGGTGATGCCACGGTGCTTGGGTACGTCAGGGTTAGTTCGCGCGATGATCAGTCCGAAGGCCGACAGGTGCGCCAGCGTCGTCCAGACCTTCTGACCATTTATGATCCACTCGTCGCCATCGCGCTCGGCCTTGCAAGAAAGTGTCGCGACGTCCGACCCGGCACCTGGCTCGGAGAAGAGTTGGCACCAGACCTCTTCACCGGTGAAGAGCGGACGAAGGTATCGCGCTTGCTGTTCGCCGGTGCCGTGCGCGACCAGCGTCGGAGCAACCATGCCGTAGCCAATGACGTTGCGCGCGATCGGCGAAGGAGCACCGAGTTTCGACATACGTCGAAGGGCATACTGCTGATCGGCCGGACTGCCACCGAGACCACCGGCGCGGAGGGGGAAATGGACCCAGGCGAGTCCCCGGTCGAACTGTTCACCGAGGAAGGTGACGGGGTCGGTCGAGGCCGGCGGACACGCCGTCACCAGTTCGTCGATGAGTTCATCAATCCGGGATTCACTGGTGGCCATCACATTTCTCCTCGGGTCGAGTGTCGACAAAATACTAGAGCCGGACCTTCACTCGGTCCTAAGTGCCGCGCAGCGTGCGATCAGCGCGACTCTTCAGGTTTGGACTAGTGGCGCCACTCATTCGTTGCCACTACCGAGTACCAAAGGTTGAGCACTCGAGGACCGGGGCAACGGTCCGGTTTAATGAACGTTCGTCGATCTCAAACAGCGCGACCGCGCAGAAGTTGCCTCGGCGCTTCGCAAGCAAAGACCGGCTGGTCAGGTAGCACGACGGTATTGTTTCGCCGCAACGTCGCGTAAAAATAGTCGAGGTCGGCGAGGAGGTAGAAATGTTATGTGAAAACTTCTCGCATCCTCGCTACGTCAGGCGGCTTCGTTGATGGTCCAGTGCAGATGTCGTGGCGTCTGGGCACGATGCTCCTCGACGCGCTCACACTGACCGAAAAGATCCGGCCTAAGGTCTGTCTCGTCAACACCGCTATCGGTGACTCGCTCACGCACTACGCCATTGCCTATGAGGCCTTCAACGCTGCGGGCTGTGACGTCACCGAATTGAAGCTCTTCCCTCAGCCCTCCGCTGAACCCGAGGTCCGACTCTGCTCGAGTCACCTGGTCTGGGTCGGCGGCGGTTCCGTCGCCAATTTGCTCGCCCTCTGGAGACTTCACGGCGTCGACTGGGCCATGCGGGCCGCCTGGGAGCGAGGCGTCATCTTGGGTGGCGTCTCAGCGGGCAGTCTCTGCTGGCACCTCGGCGGCACGACGGACTCCTTCGGTCCGGTGTTGCAACCCGTGACGAATGGCTTAGGGCTACTTCCTTACGCGAACGGCGTGCACTACGACGCCGAAGCGCAGCGCCGTCCGCTCTTGCACGAGCTGATGAAGTCCGAAGTGCTAGCGCCGCTCGCCTACGCGACCGACGACGCGACGGGCATCTGGTATGAGGGGATCGAGGCGACGAGGGTAGTTTCAGACGCCCCGGTCGATCCCGAAAACGGACCAGCCGCCTATCGCGTTGAACTGGTGGGCACCGAGATCGTCGAGACACGGGTCGGGGTCGGCGCCAACTTCGCTTGACGAATTGTCGACGAGTAGAATTACTGCCCTAGACGCTCGACGAGGTACCCGGTCACCGTGAGTGCCAGCAGAAAGTGATGCACCTCGATGATCTTCGCCACATCAAGCTTGACCCTCACCCTGGCGGTCGTCTCACCAACCTTGACGATTTTTCAGTGCCTCGCCCAGGCTGCGCGCATCCGCACGACCGGCGCTAAGGGCGTGTCCCTCGCGACATGGCTCCTGAGTTCGTTCGTCGCCCAGATTTGGTTCTGCTACGGAATTATCTTTCACGTGCCGGCCGAGATCGCAGCGAACGTGCCCGCGCTGGCCGTGGCGAGCGCGGTGGCCTACCTCGCCGCCCGGAGCCAGCACAAATTGGCGCGCAGCCTGCTCGGCTACCTCGCCGTCAGCGTCGTGACTGTGGTCGCAACGGTACTGGGGTCCTTCCCTCAAATGCGCTGGATTCTCGCGAGCGTCGCCGTCGCCAGTTCGCTGTTCATTTACCTCCCTCAATTGGCCCTAGTGGTGCGCCCGAAGGATTTGACCGGGGTGTCAGTCGTCAGTTGGTGCATCGCTAGTTTCGTGGCCCTTAGCTGGTTCGTCTACGGGATACTCATCCATCAGCCAGCCGTGGCACTGCCAAGCGTCGTGATGTTCCCCTCCGCCTTCATCATCTTCATCCAAGTCCTACGCCACCGGCTCGCGAACGATCCCGAGAACGGCCTGCAGGCACCCCTCGTTGAGTAGCGAGATGGATACCTCGCTCACACGCTCAGCTGGGGCAACGCCGCTCGCACCGCGTCGATGCGCCGTGTGAGTTCGTGTGAGCGTTCGACGGCGGTGTCAGCACCGCACTCGGTGAGCCAGTTGGCGACCATAAGGTAGCCGTCCTGGGTCAGCACCGACTCGGGATGGAATTGGACTCCTTCCAGAGGCAACGAACGGTGACGTAAACCCATGATCAGTCCGTGAGACCGGGCCGTCACCACTAGTTCTTCTGGAAGGCCCTCGTCCTCGACGACGAGCGAGTGGTAGCGACCGGCGACAAGCGGCTGGCTCGCACCTCTAAAGACGCCGCCGTCCTCGTGCTCGACGAGGCTGGAACGTCCGTGCAAGAGCTCGGGCGCGCGCGCGACGCGCGCTCCGAAGGCTTCGCCCAGGGCCTGGTGGCCGAGGCAGACGCCGAACATTGGGACCAGGTTGTCACCGCAGTGGCGGATAATTGAGATGGCGTTGCCGGCGTCGCGCGGGTGACCGGGTCCCGGTGAGATCAGCACGCCGTCGGGGGCCAGTGCCGCGACGTCGTCGGCCGTGACGTCGTCGTTTCGACGCACCTCGACCTCGGCCCCGAGCTCGGCCAGGTACTGAACGAGGTTGTAGACGAATGAGTCGTAGTTGTCGACCACGAGAATGGACGGGACCGCGTTCATATCGAAATCCTAGGGGCAAGCCGATTAGTAGCATTTCACAATGGATCCGATTGACCTTCCGACGTTTCTCGAACTGGTCGACCAGGGTTACAACGTCGTGCCGCTGCCAACTACCCTTCAGCTCGACCGCGAGACGCCCGTCTCGCTCTACCAGCGGTTCGGCGCCCGGGCGATCTTCCTGCTCGAGAGCGCGGCGCTCGGTGAAGTGACTGGACGGTACTCGTTCATTGGGCTCGACCGCCGCTGGCGCCTCACAACTCGCAACGGCGTCACCTTCGTCGAGGGCACCGACAGTGACGCCGCCGACTCGTCGCCTCTCGACAACCTGCGCGCCATCCTGGCTCGTTACACGACGTACACACCACGAACACTGCCCGACTTCTTCGGTGGCGCTGTTGGCTTCGTCGCTTACGACTACGTACGCCGTCTGGAACGACTCCCGCGCCCACCGGTCGACGACATGTGGCCCGACGTCGACTTCTCGTTTCCTGGCGCGGTACTCGTTTGCGACCACGTGAACCACTCGACCACCGCCGTCGTCAACGCAATCGTCGAAGGCGGTGATGATCCGCGCGCTGTCTACCAACGGGCCTCACTGCGCCTGGCCGAGATAGTCGACGTGCTGCTCGGGCCCGAGCCGGCCAACGACCCCGCGACGGAGCGACTGATCGCGACCGCGCCCAGCCAACGCGCCGCAATCGACATCCACGCGATCGCGAAGGGACTCTCCAACTTCTCAGCTGAGCATTACCAAGAGGTCGTCGAAGCGGCCCGGGAGCACATTTTTGCTGGCGACGTCTTCCAAGTCGTGCCGAGCCAGCAGTTCCGCCGGCCGAGCGACGTCAATCCTCTGACGCTCTACCGGGTGCTGCGCGCACTTAACCCTTCGCCGTACATGTACCTGCTCGACGCGGGCGATAGTCAGATCGTTGGCGCCTCACCCGAGATGCTGATGCGCGTGCACGATGGGCGGGTCAGCTATCGTCCAATCGCGGGGACGCGCGCACGCGGTCGCTCCGCCTCCGAGGACCTGGCGCTCGAAAACGAGCTCCTCCACGACGAGAAGGAGATCGCCGAACACGTAATGCTGGTCGACCTTGGAAGAAACGACGTCGGTCGCGTTGCAGTACCCGGCACGGTCCGCGTCGATCGTCTGGCTCACGTCGAGCGCTACTCGCACCTCATGCACCTGGTCTCTGAGATCGAGGGTGACCTCAAGCCTGGTCTTAATGCCTTCGACGCCTTCGACGCTCTCTTTCCGGCCGGTACGCTGACCGGCGCGCCCAAGGTCCGCGCCATGGAACTGATTGACGAGTTCGAACCGGTCTTTCGCGGTCCCTACGGCGGTGCCGTTGGCTACTTCTCACTCTCGGGCAACGCCGACTTCGCAATTACCATCCGCACCGTCGCGCTTCGAGGTGGTGTGGCGACGTTGCAGGCCGGTGGCGGCGTGGTCGCCGACAGTCAGCCGGCTCTGGAGTACGAGGAGTCCATAAACAAGGCGTCGGCGCCGTTACTCGCCTTGGAGATCGCCGACCCGAGGGGGCGCTAGCGTCATTCGTCATTCGTCGTCGTCCAATTCGATCTCGGGCGGTGGCCGTCGGACCCTCCGCTTGCTCGTCTCAACGGGCCCGTCACGGCGAACCTCGCGCACGTGCATTTCCGTGCGGATTGCTCGCCAACTCTCAAGTCGACGAAGCGCCAGCAGACCGTCGCGCACCGCCTGTTCGACGGCGCACCCCTCGTCACCGTCGTGACGACAGTCCGAAAA
>JAYVNV010000026.1:0-20395 GCA_043758265.1 Acidimicrobiaceae bacterium | reverse complement strand
TGGAGCCCCTCTTGAAGAGTTCGACGACGTCGCCGCAGTACGCGTGGGCGAACACGGTACTCGGCGATCCCAAGATTGACGCGACGGGCGTCATCAGCTATCTCTCCACCCAGTCCGACGAGAACCTTAATAACTTCATCGACGCCATCGCGGTCAACCAAGCCGGAAAAGTCGTCGCGGTGCTCTCCACCGGTCACCTTTGGTACTCGGCCCAGTTCGTCGCGCGAATCGCCTACATCGTCGCCACCGGTCGCGGGTGCCACTCGAGCCTCGGCATCGTCGGCGTCAACAACCAGGGCGGCGGCGTGACCGTAACGCGCGTGATCCCAAAGACCCCCGCGCAGTGGCAGCTCAGGAGCGGCGACGTCGTGACCGCGTTCAACGGCAAGGAGGTCGACAATTTCGTCGCTCTCGACACCGCGCTGTACTTGACGCGGGCCTATTCGATTGCCCACGTGACCTACGTGCGACACGCCTCGATTCATCACGCCGTCATAGTGCTCGGGTGTGCGCTTTAGATTGTTCTAGGTGAGTGACAATCCCTTTGGTGGCATGTTCGGCGACATCTTCTCCTTGCTCGGCCAACAGGGCCCCGACGCGTGGTTCTCGACGGCGACCCAGCTGGCCCTCACCATCGCGCGCGGCACCGACGACGACCCGAACCCGCTGCCGATCGAACGTCAGCGCCTCGAGGAGTTGGCGCCACTCGTCGCTCGACACGTCGACGCGTTGTTGGGCGTCTCGGGTGAGGCAAGCGTCGTGGCGGTCAACCGCTCAGCGCTGACGAGCGCGGCCCTCGCCCAATGGCGACCGCTGATGGAGCCAATCGTGGCGAGCACTAGTTCGATCGTCACCGAGGTTGACCTCGGTGACAACCAGATGATGGCCCAGATGGCCGCGACGCTCGGACCCTTGTTCACGGGGTTCCAGATGGGCTCGGTCGCTGGCCACTTCTCCGAGCGAGCGTGGTCGCTCGCGGCGTTGCCACTGCCACGCCTCGACGGCCATCGGCTCATCGTCGTCAACAATCTCACGAGCTTCGCGGAGGCCTGGTCACTCGATCGTGACGAGGTCTACGTCTTCGCCCTGGCCCAGGAGTTCCTCGCGTCCCTCGTCCTCTCCCAGCCCGGCACCGGTGACGCCCTTCGCGCACTCCTCATCGACACGGTGCGCGAATCAACGAAGGCCCAAGGCGATCTGATGACGAGGCTGCAAGAGATGCTTAATCCCGAGGACATCTCGGCGTTCATGAGCAATCCCGAGGCACTGCTGAGCGGCATTGAGATTCCCGAGGAGAGCGACGCGACGCGCGCGATCAACGCAGCCGCGAGCGTCCTTGTGGCGTTCTTCGAGGCGGCCGCACACGAGGTCACCGGGGCGATTCTCGGACCGCGACCGCTGCTGGTCGAGGCCTTCTCGCGTCACCGTCGCAGCGACGCGCGCGGCGAGGACGCGGCAGCGGCACTCTTTGGGATCTCCACGCAGGGCCCGCACCACGACGCGGCGGCGACTTTCGTAGCTTCGCTGAAGGACGCGCACACGTTGCGGGTCTTTGACGCGCTGTTGCGCGTCGATGGACTTCCGAACTCGGACGAACTCATCAGCCCGGATGCATGGTTCAAGCGAGTAACGAACTCACCCCTGGCGTAACCGCGCAGTCCTAGGCCTCTTCGTCGTACCCGAGGTTCCACTCGACTAACAGGTTCTCACGTTCGGCGTCACGATTGACGCGCTCGCGATTGCGACGAAACTGAGGGTCGTGGGGCGGCAGGAAGCGCAGTCGCGCGTCTACGCGATCAACGAAGGCCTGAATCTGGTCCTCGTCGCCAAAGACCATCCGGCACTCCCAGTGGGGCGCCACGGGTCCCAAATAGATGACCTGAACGTGGCCGACCGGGTCAACGACCTCGGTCGTCTCGGGCAATGGGACCTGGCTCACGGTGCTCCTTTGGGGTACGTCACTGACGCTGCAGGGGCCATTCTACTGGCTTCACCCGTCAACCCCCTGATCGAGCAACGCAGCCCAGCAGCGACTCGTGCACAATTGCGCTAACTGACATGAGACTGTTACACGAAGTGTCACTACTGTGGAATGTAGAGGGGCGAAAGGGGCGAACATGAACACCGAGTGGATGGCAGACGGTAAATGTCGTGAGTACCCCGCGGGGACGTTCTTCCCGCGAGACGGCGTTGGAGTGATCATCGCCCAAAGGATCTGCGCGACGTGTCCCGTAGCGAGCCAGTGCTTGGAGTACGCCCTCGAGAGTCACGTCGATCACGGAATCTGGGGCGGCTGCAGCGAGCGTGAGCGCCGCCGCTTGTTGCGCGAGCGCCGCCGTCGGCGCATCGTCAATACTGAAGCCCACTGACCCTCCCCGGCACCGTGTTCGAGTGTGTCGTCAACATCTCTGAGGGACGCCTCGAACCACTCGTGGATGAACTTCGTTCGTCGGGCGGCCAATCAGTGCGTGACGTTCATAGCGATCGGTTCCACAATCGCTCCGTCGTCACGCTCATCAATGAGCCCGGGCGCCTCAGTGACGACGTTCGAAGGCTGATCGCGTGGGCCTACCAACACCTCGACCTGAGAACCCACGTGGGGGTCCACCCTCGATTCGGCGTCGTCGACGTAGTGCCCTTCGTTGCCCTCCTCTCCAATGAGGCACCACTCGCTCGGGCCCTGCGCGACGAAACGGCCCAGTGGATCGCCGACGAGTTCGACGTACCGGTCTTCCTCTACGGGGGAGTGGACCAGGCACAACGCACGTTGCCCCAAGTTCGACGAGGCGCCTTCACCACGCTGGCGCCAGACTTTGGACCGGCCGCGCCCTCTGACGCGAGGGGCGCCACGGCAGTGGGTGAACGGCCAATCCTCGTGGCGTGGAACATATGGCTCGGCGGAGTGGACATCGACGAGGCCCGGGCTCTGGCCGCGTCGATTCGCCGGCCAGAGGTTCGTTCACTGGCCTTCGCCGTGGGTGATCAGGTCCAAGTCAGCTGCAACCTGATCGCGCCCGCAACGGTCGGGCCCGGTTTCGTCTACGACGAAGTGCGTGCGCAACTGTCACCCGGCGGCTACGTGGAGCGCGCCGAGCTGGTGGGCCTCGTGCCCCACGCGGTGCTCGAAGCGGAACCGCGCTCGAGGTGGCAACAACTCGGCCTGAGTACGCACACGACGATTGAAAGTCGAATTAGCTGAGGGTCAGCTCGCCTGCGCGCGGCGTTCGATTGCCCGAGCGCGGCGCAAACGGCGCCGTTCGCGCTCGCTCATCCCACCCCAAATTCCAAATTTCTCACCGTTGTCGAGCGCGTACTCCAAGCAGTCATCGCGGGCGACGCAGCCCCGGCAAACCTCCTTGGCTTCACGAGTCGACGCGCCACGTTCGGGAAAGAAGAGGTCGGGGTCAACGCCCATGCAGTTGGCCCGGGCCTGCCATCCACGATCTTCCATCCCGCTCATCAGTTCCACGATTTCCACGTTGAATTCCTTCCCCACAATGGTTTTCGCCACCGTTGTAATTACAACGATGTCATTGTTGTTGGGTTCGCGACAAAAAGCAAATAGAAATGTAAAACTACCTGATCAAAAGGAACATCAGCGGCGTCACCCGGCGCGGCGGTGCCGAACGAAATCGTCGAGCGCGTAGGAGCCGAGTTCGTCCACGTCGGTGTAGAACAGCCGTCCCCCGTTGACCTTGGCAATCTGCTCGACGAACGGGAACTGGCTTCGTTCAATGTCGAGGGCGAAGGTATTGATCCTGATGTCGGCCTTGGTGCAGCGAAGGACTTCGGCCATTGTCTTGTCCAAAGTCTCGCGCACCGGCGGCCAGGCGAAGAACGGCTCCCCGTTGGCGAGGAGATGGGCCGTCGGTTCGCCGTCGGTCACGACCACGATCTGACGCTCGCCGCGCTCGTTGCGCATGAGGTGTCGTGCGAGGGCGAGCGCGTGCTGGAGATTAGTGCCGTAGGCGTAGTCAATCGTGAGGGCGGGAACGTCTTCGATCTTGAGTTCCTGGGCCATCTCACCGAACCCAACGACCGCCACGAAGTCACGGGGGAACTTGGCACGAATCAGGGACGTCAGTGCGAGCACCATCTTCTTCGCCGGCACGAGGTTGCTGCGCATCGCCATCGAGAGCGAAAGGTCGATTGCGAAGACGGTCGCCGATCGCCGCGTCGATTCGAACTCCTCAACCTCGAAGTCGTCGGGGTGCAGCGTGACCGGCGTGCCGGGACCTTGTCGCAGCACGGCGTTGCGCAGGGTCTTGGGTAGGTGCAGCGCAAACGGCTCCCCCGGCGCCCAGGGCTTCGAGGTCTCTTCACGGTCGCCGCCGCGTGACAGCGTCGCCACGCGATGCGCACCAACGGTCGGTGAATTTCGTAACTGGGCGAAGAGGTCGCGTAGGGCCTGCTGGCCAATCTGGCGAACGCCCTTGGGCGTCAGGTGGAGCCGGCTGCCCAGTCGGTCGACGAAGCCCTGGTCCTTTAGTCCCTGCAGCGCCTTCTGCAGGCGAACGACGTGCTGGGCCGCGTCGTCGCCCAGGTTTCGTCGCACCGCCTCGACGTCAACTTCGGGCAGCCCCTGGGCGGCGTTGGACTGGCCGAGAAACTCCTCCAGACCCTTCAACTGACCTAACTGCTCGGCGATGGACGCGGCCTCATTGAAGGGCGAGCCATTATCACCGCGCATCCGATGGGCCCGGTTCCAGTCGATCTCGGGCGTCGCCATGCGCAGGTTCGACACCAGACGATTCATGGAGAAGTTCAACTCCATGTTCTCCATCATCTGAGCGAACAGTCCTCGAAGCTCGCCCTGCTGCTCAGCCGAGAGCGAGTTGAACATCGCCTCGGCGGCGGCGGCGCGCTCGGCCATGGCGCGCACGACGTCCTCGAGGCTCTCCGCCCCCACGAAGTAGTCCCCGAACTTCGCCATGAAGTCGTCAAACGTCGGATCGAGCGATTCGCCGCGACGGTCCTGCTCGATCATGGTCGAGAGCGCGTCCATCATGTCGCGCATCCGCACTAGTTCCTCGGGGTCGGGCCGGCCCATGACCTGCTTACTCTGGTCGAAGTAGGTGTCGAGCACGTCGCGTTCGAGTTCGGCCAGCATCTGCTCGAACTGCTCGCGCGCCTCCGAGGAGACGAACTCGTAGTTCTGGTGGTTCGCGATGCGCTCAGTGATCCGCTCACTCATGAGCTCGCGCTGCATTCGTCGCTGCGCTACGAGGTCGCGCGTGACGTCCTTCCTGCGTTCGTCGTCACTCGCCTCGGCGTCGCTCAACAACTCGTCGAGCTCGTGGCTCTCCATCTCCTCGATCTCGTCGAGCCAGTCGCGGTAACGCTGCATCTCGCCGTCGGGGTCGGCCTGTTGTTCGAGTTCGCGGCGCTTCTTCCTCGCCTGTTGAAGGAGGTCGCGCAGCCCCTCGATGCGCTCGCCGTCGGCCGTAGTGAACCCTTCGCGTAACAGACGGTCCATCGCCTCCTCGAGGTCGCCGTTCTCCATGAAGTCATCGGCCAGCATGCGCAACATCTCTTCGACGTCGAGGTCGTCAGCGTCGTCGTTCTCGTCGAATTGCCGGTAGCCGTAACGCACGGCCACTAGCGGTTCCTCATTCGATAGAGCGCCCTCGCGCCCGAGGCGTCCTTCGCCAAACGCTTGGTCAGGTAGAGCCCCTCCAAGATGAACTCCACGGCCGCGGCCAACTCTCCGTCAGTCGCGTCGGGACCAGCGACGCGACGCACCGGCTCCTCGAGCGCGGGCATCGCCCCCATAACCGCGAGGTAGTCGCGATCGGGCAGGTCGTCACCGGTGTGCACCAGCACCTCGGAGTTGAAAGACTCGAGAATCGCGGGCGCCTCTTCGAGCAGGACGTGTTCGGCAAAACATTGGCGAACGGCGAGTGAGATTAATGCCGCGATCACCTGATCGGAGTCGCTGTCGTCCATGGTGTCGAACTCGATCTTGCCCTGCGTCGACTGAACCATGGCGCTCAGGTCGCTCACTCTGGGCACGACCGACGAGTCGTGCGTACGCAAGGTGCGTCGAAGCGCGTTGGCAACGACAATCTCGTAGTTGGCGATCGACAGTCGCACCGACACCCCCGAGCTCTGCGAGACGACGTGGCTCTTTCGCGCGACGTGGCTGACGCGCGCCACGATGTCGTCGATGAACCACGGCACCTTGATTGGCACCGTTGAGGTCGGCAACGCCGCTTCCTGGTGGACAATTGCGATCTCGGTCGTGAGTTCGTAGGGGTAGTGAGTGCGGATCTGGGAACCGAACCGGTCCTTCAACGGCGTGATCAGACGCCCGCGGTTGGTGTAGTCCTCGGGGTTGGCCGTGGCGACGACGAGCACGTCGAGGTCGAGACGAACGAGGTGGCCCCGGATCTGCACGTCACGCTCCTCGAGCACGTTCAAGAGTCCGACCTGGATTCGTTCCGCGAGGTCGGGCAGCTCGTTCATGGCGAAGATGCCGCGGTTCGACTTGGGTACCAAACCGTAGGAGAGCGCCCTGGGATCGTCGAGGAAGAGTCCGCCGGCGACTTTGATGGGGTCGACCTCACCAATCAGGTCGGCCATTGAGGTGTCGGGGGAGGCCAGCTTCTCGGCGAAGCGCTGGCTGCGATGGACCCACGTAATCGGCGTGTCGTCACCCCTCTGGGCGACTTGATCGATTCCGTAGGCCGAGATGGGTGCGTAAGGGTCGTCACGTACCTCGGAGCCCTCGACGATTGGCAGCCACTCATCGAGCAGCTCGACGAGCGAACGGATCATGCGCGTCTTCGCCTGTCCACGCTCGCCCAGCATGATGATGTCGTGGCCGGCGAGCAGCGCCGTCTCGAGCTGGGGCAGGACCGAGTCCTCGTACCCCAAGACGTCCGACGTCAAGGGTTGGCCCACACTGAGGCGCCGCTCCAGGTTGGCGCGGATCTCTTGGCGAACCGAGATTGATTCATAGCCGAAGGCGCGGAGCGCTCCAAGAGTGATGGGCAGGTCGGTGGGGACGAGAGGGGTGCTCATCAATCCACAATACGGCCCGACCTTCACCGTCGTGCTAATGAGGGCCGTGAACCGCGAATCTACGTCAACGCCGACCGGTTTTCGTCGCTCGTAGGCCGTGTCTCCAGTCCCTCGAGACGGCTGTGAGTAGCAGTCTCGGACACGACGCCACGGTCCGCGAAGTGGGCGAGACGGGGCGCGCAACTGCACGGCGACGTCCAGTCGCGGCGCGAGGGGCGCGTGAGTGTCGCACTCGCGAGCCCGCTACGCGCCCCGCCCTAGTGCGCCCGCGTGGAGCGAGAGCGACTCGCGCGCAACGTATCGCGAATGACGGCGCCACCGAGTCGATACGCCAGGTGCGCGGCGCGCGGCGCGTCCAAGATGACGAGGTCGGCGCGCGCGCCGACGCCGAGGTGGCCAACGTCGCTTCGCCGCAACGCGAGCGCGCCGCCTCGCGTCGCCGACCAGAGCGCTTCGTCGAACGTCATACCCATCTCGCGCACGGCGAGGGCGATGATGAACGGCATGCTCGTCACGTACGACGTGCCGGGGTTGCAATCGGTCGCCAGCGCGACGACCACGCCGGCGTCGAGCAGACGGCGGGCCGCCGGGTACGGTGACCTCGTCGAGAATTCCGCGCCGGGCAGGAGCGTCGCGACCGTCGTCGAGGCCGCCAGCGCCTCGACCTCGTCGTCGCTCAGGTAGGTGCAGTGGTCGACGCTCGCCGCGTCGACGTCGAGGGCCAGCATCACCGCACCGGTGTGGCTCAACTGGTTGGCGTGCAAACGTGCCTGGAGCCCGGCGGTGGCACCCGCGTCAATGACCCGTCGCGCCTCGTCGACGTCGAAGGCCCCCGTGTCACAAAAGACGTCGATCCACTTCGACGAAGGTGCGCAGGCGTCGAGCATTGCTCCGGTCACGAGGTCGAGGTAGCCCTCACGATCGTTCGAGAACTCGAGCGGCACGACGTGCGCGCCGAGGAATGTCACCTCGTCGGTGAACTCGAGGGCGAGCGCGACGAGCCGCGCCTCGCCCTCGACGTTCAACGCGTAGCCCGACTTCATCTCCACGGTCGTGACCCCGCCGGCACGAAGTTCGCCCAGGCGCTGCGCGGTCGCGCTGCGCAGTGCGTCGTGCGACGCCGCTCGCGTGGCCTCGACGGTGCGTCCTATTCCCCCACCGTCGTAGCGCGCACCGGCCATGCGCGCCTCGAATTCGTCGGAGCGTTCGCCGGCGAAGACGAGGTGCGTGTGCGAGTCAACAAAACCCGGCACCACGGCGCCACCCCTCGCGTCGAGGCGCTCGTCGGCGTCGGGGGCGTCGCCGCTCAGTCCGACCCACAGCACCGAGTGGTCGTCCAGGAGGATTGCGGCGTCGTGGAGTCGGCCCCACACCGACTCGTCGCCGAGGGTGGGGTCGTTCGTCGTCAGCTCCGAGATGTTGGTGATGACCCGTGTCGTCATCAGCTCTCGCGCATCGGAATGCGCACCGCACGCTCCCTCGCCGTCTGTTCGGCGACCTCGTAGCCAGCGTCGACGTGACGCAGTACCCCCATTCCGGGGTCGTTGGCCAACACCCGCGCCAATTTCTGGCCAGCCAGGTCGGTGCCGTCCGCGACGCACACCTGTCCCGCGTGAATCGAACGACCGATTCCCACGCCACCGCCGTGGTGGATCGACACCCACGTGGCGCCCGAGGAGGTGTTGATCAACGCGTTTAACAGCGGCCAGTCAGCAATGGCGTCGGAGCCGTCGAGCATCGATTCGGTCTCGCGGTAGGGCGACGCGACCGAACCGCTGTCGAGGTGGTCGCGGCCAATGACGATTGGCGCCGAGACCGCCCCCGAAGCGACGAGTTCGTTGAAGGCAATGCCCGCCTTGTCGCGTTCGCCGTAGCCGAGCCAACAGATCCGGGCCGGGAGCCCCTGGAAGGCGACCTTGTCCTGGGCCTTCGTGATCCAACGGTGCAGTTTCTCGTCGTCGGGGAAGAGGTCGAGAACGGCCTGGTCGGTTCGCGCGATGTCGGCCGGGTCGCCCGACAGAGCCGCCCAACGAAACGGGCCTTTCCCCTCGCAAAAGAGCGGTCGAAGGTACTCGGGCACGAAGCCGGGGAACGCGAAGGCTCGCTCAAAGCCGCCCAGCCGAGCCTCGCCGCGAATGGAGTTGCCGTAGTCGAATACCTCGGACCCTCGGTCCATGAAGCCGACCATTGCCTCGACCTGTTTGGCCATCGAGGCGCGGGCGCGATCGGTGAACTCGTCGGGCTTCTTCTCGGCGTAGTCGTGCCAGTCCGCGAGATCAACCCCCTCGGGCAGGTAACTAAGGGGGTCGTGGGCCGAGGTCTGATCAGTGACGATGTCCACCTCGACCTCGCGCGCCAACAGCTCCGCGAAGGCGGTCGCGGCGTTGGCGACGAGTCCGACACTGAGGGGCGTGCGCGACGCCTTCGCCGCCAGTACCCTCCTCAACGCTTCGTCTAGGTCCGACGTCCACTCGTCGAGGTAGCGCTGATCGACGCGGCGCTGCAGCCGAGCGGGATCGACGTCCACGCAGAGGCAGACTCCGTCGTTCATCGTGACCGCGAGCGGCTGCGCGCCACCCATCCCCCCCGCGCCGCCCGTCAAGGTCAACGTGCCGGCCAGCGTGCCCGAAAAATGACGTTGCGCCACCGCTGCGAACGTCTCGTAGGTGCCCTGGAGGATGCCCTGGGTGCCAATGTAGATCCACGAGCCCGCCGTCATCTGACCGTACATCGTGAGACCGAGTGACTCCAGACGACGAAACTCCGGCCACGTCGCCCAGTCCCCCACCAGGTTCGAGTTGGCGATCAGGACACGCGGCGCCCACTCGTGAGTCTGGAATACCCCGACCGGGCGACCGGACTGCACGAGCATTGTCTCGTCACCCTTCAGCGTCCGAAGGGTGCGTACCAGTGCGTCGAAACTACGCCAGTCCCTCGCCGCGCGCCCGGTGCCGCCGTACACGACGAGGTCGTCGGGCCGTTCGGCGACCTCGGGGTCGAGGTTGTTCTGGAGCATGCGAAGCGCACCCTCCTGGGGCCAGCCGAGCGTCGACAACGTGGTGCCGCGAGCGGCGCGAACGGGACGGGCGCCTTCCATTAGTCCATCCTTACCAGTCTCACGTGAGTGTCACGAATCGCTCGACGATGTCGAGAAGTTCACCACTTCGCACCAACGCAACGACCGCGGCGATCTCGGGCGAGAGCCACCGGTCGTGACCGGGGCCACCCGACACGGCGTTCACGCGCTCGCTCACGGCGCCGGTGACCGGTGACGGCGCGAGTGGCGCGCGCAGCGCGAGGGCGCGCGCACCGGTCAACAGCTCAATCGCAATGACGTCGGCGAACCCGTCGAGGGCCTTGCGCAGCTTGCGTGCCGCGTGCCAGCCCATCGATACGTGATCCTCCTGCATCGCGGAGGAGGGTATTGAGTCGACGCTGGCCGGCGAAGCGAGCCGCTTCATGTCCGAGACAATGGCGGCCTGCGCGTACTGGGCAATCATCAGGCCCGAATCAACGCCGGCTTGGTGCGCCAGGAATGGCGCCAGACCGAAGTTGCGCGTCACGTCGAGCATCCGGTCGGTTCTACGTTCGCTCATCGACGCCACGTCGGCGGCCACGATGGCCAGGAAGTCAAGCACGTAGCCAATGGGCGCGCCGTGAAAGTTCCCGTTGCTGACGAGCGAGCCGTCGGCCAGCACCGAGGGGTTGTCGATCGCGGACGCCAGTTCGACCTCGGCGACGTGAGACGCGTACGCGAAGGTGTCGCGCGCCGCGCCGTGAACTTGGGGGGCGCAGCGAAGCGAGTAGGCGTCTTGGACCTGGCTGTCGTCGTCGCGGTGCGAGATGACGATTGGCGAGTCGGCGAGCAGCGCCATCAGATTCGCCGCGCTCGCGCGCTGGCCCGTGTGGGGACGTAGAGCGTGGATCTCGTCGACGAAGACCCGGTCGGTGCCGAGCAGGGCCTGGATCGAGATGGCGGCCGCCACGTCACACAGGCGCAACAGAGCCGCGCCGTCCTCGAGCGCCAGGATCAACTGGCCGAGCATGCCGTCGGTACCGTTGATGAGGGCCAGCCCCTCCTTCTCCGCCAGGACAATGGGTGAAAGCCCACTCTGGGCCAGCGCGTCAGCGGCCAGCATTCGTGCGCCACCACGGTCGCGCACGTCGCCCTCGCCCATCAGCGCGAGCGCCACGTGCGCCAGGGGTGCGAGGTCGCCCGAGCACCCGAGCGAACCGAACTCGTGCACAATCGGCGTGATCCCTTCGTTAAGCAACGCCGCGTACGCCTCGGCGGTCGCGCGGCGCACACCGGCTACGCCGCTGCAGAGGTTGGTGAGGCGCGACACCATCATCGCGCGCACGACCTCGGTCTCCACCTCGGGGCCAACGCCCGCGGCGTGGGAGCGGATCAATGAGCGCTGGAGGTCGCGACGTTCGTCTTTCGAAATAAACGTTGTCGCGAGGGAGCCGAACCCCGTCGAGAGTCCGTAGACCGGCGCCCCGCTCTCGACAAGTGCGTCGATCGCGGCGCGCTGGCGCTCGAGGCGCAAGAGGACCTCCTCGCTCAGTGCGACCTTTTCGAAGTGGCGAGCCACCGCCACCAGTTGGGAGCGACGAAGTGGCTCGATTCCGACTACTACGGCCATTGGATTCTCCTTCGCACGCCCGCGAGCGCTTCGAGTACGAGCAACGCGGCGAGGCGCACGGTGCGCTGATCGGGCCCGTCGCGCTCGACGTCGATCTCGGTGATGTCGATCGCGCAGACCGCGTGCTGCACACCGATCTCGCGCACGAAACGGCGCATCTCGTCGGCGCTGAGTCCACCCGGTGCCGCCGCAGGGCATCCCGGCACCGCCGCCTGATCAGCCGCGTCCATGTCGATGTCCACGTAGACGCGACGGCCACCGGCGCCAGCGATTCCCACTGCGCGTCGCGCGGCCTCCTCCACGCTCTCGTGACGCATGACGTCACGCGAGATCACTGAAATGCCGGCGTCGTGCGCGCGCTGCGCGTAGATTGCTGAGTTCGAGAAGTCGGCGAGGCCGACCTGCACGACGTGATGTCCGTCGAGCCCCGCCTCGAGCAGCTGGCGAACTGGCGAACCGTTCGAACAGCCGTCGCGTAGGTCGAGGTGCGCGTCGAGCGTGACCAACCCGAAGTTGGTGTAGTCGCCACCGCTCAGCGAGTGCAGGGTGCGCCAGGTGGCCGCATTGTCGCCGCCCAGCACGATCGTCATGGCGATTCGTTGATCAATCGAGGCAATCAACTGATCAAGCCGATCCGTGGCACCGTCCCCGTCGGGGTCATCCACGTCGCCGTAGTCGACGAGGGCAATGGTCTCGCAGAGGTCGATGGCCTCGGAGAACGACCAGGTAGAAAAACGTTCGAGGGCCCTTCGAACGGCGGCCGGGGTACTCGTCGACGAACGCGGCGTGAGCGACGTGGCGTAGGTAGGGACTCCGAAGAGGCCAACGTTTCGACGATTCTCAATCGGTCGGTCGTTGAGCAAGGTGGCGGCGCTGGGCCAATTCGCATCGCTCGTCTTCGCCACTCGCCCATGTTAGGCAATCGACCACCGGCGAGGATTTATGCACCGGCGGGCGGGCTCGACGTGGGGGCCGTTACGTCCGCACGGCTCGTCGTCGTGCTCGTCGTCGCGCTGGCGCAGTCGGTCCCCGCCGGCGCCAGCGATTGAGGTTGCGCGTGCGCCACTCCCGGTCTGAGACCCACACTCTGCCACTGGCACGACCAGCTCGACGGTTCGGCGAGGACTACGAAGAAGTCGCGCAACCAACCGGTCTCGTAGATCGCCGGGGGATGCGGACCACCCGGCAGTTGCAGGTTGAAGAGACCACCCGGCCCGTGGATCGCCGTGCGAGAGGCGCCGAGAATCGGCCAGTAGGGATTGATATCAAGTTCCATGCCGGTCACTGCGCCCGACGCGACCAACGCGCCCGCGAGCGTGCGGGCCAGCACCGGGGTCATCGTCGCCACGTAGAGCAGGTTGCCCGCGTGGTCGACGCCGAGGCCCGTCCTGGCGATCATCGCCTGATTGTGCAGCGGCGATCCCCACAGGTTGACGTTGCCTGACATCGCCGCCACCGTCACCTGATGAGCGAGCACCATCGGCCCGAGGTTCTGTCGGTAGCTAATCGGCGCGAAATGCCTCGGCGGGAAATTACTGGCGCCCCAGACGCCCATCGCCCAGTGACCGAAGCGGTCGATGGCGAGCGTCGCGTCGCCCTGCACGAGCGGTTCGAGCACGACGCCGTCGACCGCGGAGCCACCGGCCCGGGCCGCCTGCTTAAATCCTCCGTTGAAGACTCCAATGACCCCCGCTCGTCCCTCGCTGGCCCAATCGATTGACGCTGCGGCGTCGAGGGGTGCGAGCGCGTGCTGCAGCGGGTCAATCTGGCCAACGTGCCAGCGCAGGAGCGTCGTGCGGGCCCGAAAACGAACGACACGAAAGACGGACCCGCCGACCGAGACATTTCGAAAGTCGACCATGACGCCGCGACGCGATCGGCTCTCGACACTCCAGCTTGCCTGCGCCGCTTCCAGTGGCACCGTCGTGGTGGTCGTGGTGCTCGTTGACGTCGTCGTCGACGTCGGTGTTTGGTTGAGCACCACGAGGCCAGTCCCGAGCGCCCCGACGATGAGCGTCAGCGCGGTCACGTAAGCGGAGATTCGCCACCGACCGCTCGGGGAAGAGCCGGTCACGGGGCCGTTTACCGCTCGACGACGCGCACACTGCTATCACCGGACTGCTTCGCGTCAACGGTGATGAACTGGGGCACTTCCGTCGGCGCGAGGTGTTCAGGCACGTCGTCGACGTACGCCGGCGACGGCGTCGCCACGTACTGGCCCTCGGCCGTGCGCGACACGACGTTCGGAGTCTTGCGCTTACCGCCACCCTTCACCGCTTGGAGCTCTCTGCAGATCTTGTACGTGATTGGGTAAGCGAGGATTGGCATGATGATGACGAGGATTCGCATCGCGACCAGCATCGAGTTCAGTGAGACATTGAAGAACTTGGCTAGCACGTCAGTCGAGCTCGCGATGAAGAGCATGATGACGAGGGTCAAGACGGCCGATCCGGCGGCGGTGCGCTTAGGCCGGTTGATCGGCCGGTCCAGCAGGTTGTGCATCTCGTTGTCCTTGGTGAATCGCCGCTCGAGGGCCGGCCACACGTAGGCCAGGTTGAAGATCAGTCCGGGTAGGACAATGGACGGCAATAAGACCTCGAAAGGAATGGTGTAGCCAAAGCTGTGGAACGTCCACGACGGCCAGATGCGCAGCGCTCCGTCAAGGAAGCCCATGTACCAGTCAGGTTGGACGGCGTAGGAGATGCGCGCAGCGTCGTAGGGGCCGAACTGCCAGATCGGATTGATCTGGGCGAAGGCACCCAGCAGCGCCGTGATGCCGCCGACGATAAAGAGGAAGCCCGTGGTCTTGGCCATGAAGACGGGGAACATTGGTGAGCCCACGACGTTGTTCTCGGTGCGGCCCTCGCCGGGGAACTGCGTGTGCTTTTGTCGCACCAACAAGAAGAGGTGCGCCCCGACTAGTCCGACGATGATCGCGGGCACGATCAGACAGTGCAGAATGAAAAAGCGCGGAATGATCGAAGTGCCCGGGAAATTGCCACCGAAGATAAAGAAGGCCAGGTACGTGCCCACCAGCGGTATCGAGAGCAGGATCGAGTAAGCGATACGAATACCGGTGCCCGATACGAGGTCGTCGGGCAGCGAGTAACCGAGGAAACCGTTCACGATCGCGAGGGTGAGGAGCGTCGTGCCAATTGTCCAGTTGAGTTCACGCGGCTTACGAAATGCGCCAGTGAAGAAGACGCGGGCCATGTGCAAGACAATCGCGCCCACGAAGACGTCGCAGGCCCAGTGGTGCATCTGGCGCATCAACAGGCCACCTCGCACGGCGAAGGAGAGATCGACCGTCGACAAGAACGATTGCGTCATCTTTTGACCGTCGAGGGGTAGGTAACTGCCGTGGTACGTGACAATGGCCGAGCTCGGGATGTAGTACAGCGTCAAAAAGACGCCGGTGACGAGCAGGATGACGAATGAGTAGAGCGCGATTTCGCCCAGCATGAACGACCAGTGGTCGGGGAAAATCTTGTCCATGAAGGTTCGCCCGCCGCGCGCGACACCGAGTCGGTCGTCGAGTTCATTGAGCGTATGGCCGACTCTTCCGTAGGGGCCAAGGGCGGCCTTCTTCGAGCGCTCAGTGTTAAGGACGTCGGTCATGGCCGCTCCCAGAATCCGGGCCCGACGGCCTCTTGAAAGTCGCTCTGCGAACGAAGGTAGCCCGCGCTATCGACGTAGAGGGGCAACTGGGGCAACGGTCGCGGTGCCGGACCGAACTGCGGGACGGCACCGTTGGTGACGTTGAACATCGACTGGTGGCATGGGCAGACGAGAAGTTGCAGCTGCTGCTCGTACAGTCCTACCGGGCATCCGAGGTGCGTGCACATCTTGGAGTACGCAACGTACCCCTTGGGCGCCCAGCTCTCGCGACCCTTCATGGTCGTGAAACCTTGGTTGGAGACGCGCACTAAGACCGTCTGATCGACGGCCTGACCCCGGTCCGAGTTCTGTGTCCCCTCAGGAAAGACAGTCATGATCGAACCCACCCCGAGGTCACCGACCTGAACGCGACGCCCCGACTGGTCAACAACAAACGAACCTTTGCGCCAGTCGCTGTGGAATAGCGTGCCCTTGGGGAGAGGTCCAAGGCTGCGAAGCAATGGAAACATCGCAACGACGCCGAAGACGCCGAGGCCGCCGCCCAGCATTCCACCGAGCAGCTTGCGACGCTTGACCACGCCACCACCTCGCTCGACGATGGCGGCGGCGAAGGCGTCACGGTCGGCCTTCGCGTTCGCGAGCGGGTGACGCTCCTCGACGAACGGGCCGCGGGGCATGAGGTACTTACCCCAGGCCACCAGGCCAACCCCGAGAAAAAACAGTCCGGCGCCCATCGTCGCGCCCAGCTTCCAGGGTTGAGCATTGATCCAGTAGCAGGCGCCAAAGCCGACCAAGCACAGAGTTCCCCCTAAGAAACAGGCGGCTATCACCCGTTCGACGAGTTGGGGGTTCCTCGCGGCTGGCTGCAGATGAGGATCGCTCTCGGAGAGCCCCGCGATCTCGACGGGCGTGCGCCGCTCGAGCTCGCTCATTCGCGCTCCCCGACCCAGAAACCAACGAGCGCCAGCAGTCCGACGCCGAGCGCCAGCCCGACGAAGCCCTCGGCGACCGGACCGAGCCCGCCGAGACCAAAGCCGCCGGGGTTGGTCGGGTGTTCAATTGACGTCGTCACGAACTTCACTATGTCGTTCACCTGGTAGTCGCTGAGGTTGCCCGTAAAGCGCGGCATGTTGCCCGGACCGGTGCGGATCGCCTCGGCGACCTGTACCGCTGGAATGTTGCGTAACGATGGCGAGAACGTACTCGAGGCGAGGGCGTCGCCGTCGCCCTCGATGGTGTGACAGGCGGCGCAGTTGAGCGCGAAGAGGGCGGCACCATCCGACGCGCTAGCGACCGCCAGGTTGGGCGACGGGATGCCGGGGTAACTCGGCGACAGCGAATTCACCCACGCGGCGATGGCGAGCGCTTGGGCGTGATGCAGTCGTGGGAATCGACGCATCGCCTGAATGGTGCGCGGATTGGCGGCCGGCATGCGGCCCGACTCAATCCAGAAGTCAAGGGTTGCCGGTCCGAGGCCGACGAGATTCGGGTAGGCGCCGTTCGTGCCATTCGACGGCACGCCGTTCGCTTCGTTGCCGTGACACGTAGCGCAGTTCTGCTGATAGAGGGCGTCGCCCAGTGTCACGAGTGCCGTTGGCGGCGCGTTGTACGTGATGGCGGTGTTCCCGTACGAGATGATGACACCGTTGGCGTCCCTCGTGACGTGGTCGGAGTTTGGCGCGCCGGCGTTGGGACGCGTCGTCTGATACGGCGACAGTGGTAATCCAGCGTTCGCTGTTCCAATGAAGAGCACCGCTGGTGCTACCGCGAGCATCCCCACAATCGTGAGAGCGCCGCATCGTGTGAGGAGAGGGAGATTCACTTCATTGCCTACTTTAGGAGAAAGAGAGCTGAGTAGAGTCCAACCCACACGACGTCAACGAAGTGCCAGTAGTAACTCACGCCCTGGAACGTGGAGAGTTCACCGGGATCTCCCTCGGTGCCGCGCATGCGAAAGAGTAGGAATGACATTGCCACCAGGCCAAGGATGACGTGCAGTCCATGCAGACCAGTGGTGATGAAAAAGACCGAGCCAAAGGAGTTGGAGTACCAGCGCGTCGCGAGGTGGGTCCACTCGTAGGCCTGGTTGGAGACGAACAGCGTGCCCATAACAATAGTGACAATCGTCCACGTGCGCGCTTCGGCGCGACGGCGGTGCTCAATCAGCCACACGGCCCACTGCATCGTGAACGACGACGCGACGAGGATGATCGTGAAGATGCCCGACTGTAAAACGTCGAGGTGCGTGCCGACGGGGGGCCATGCCACTAGGTGGGCACGGATGGTAAATAGTGCGGCGAAGAGTCCCGAGAAGAACATCAGCTCGCTGCCGAGCCAGATCATCACACCAATGGCCAGCATCGGAGGTCGATCGTGGACGATCTTCTCTTGCTTCGCCAGGCTATTGAGGGGAATCGCCTGACTCACGGCTACATTTCTAGCGGAAATCACGACCCCAGTGTGTCTCGCCCACGGAATTAACTTGACAACGTCGCGGGAAGCGCTTCGGACGCGACGATCGCCAAACGCCTCGTTGGTCGGGTCATCGCGACGTACAGCGTGCGAAGTCCCCTCGGCGAGACCAACGGGCAGCCCGTCGTGCCGCGGCTGGCGATTTGGCAAGGCTCGACCACGACGACGCCGTCGAACTCGAGTCCGTTGGCCCCCTCGGCGCTCAGCACGACCAGGTCGGCACCGAGCCCACGGCCTTCCTGGTCGCGAGGGTCGACGGCGTCGAGACCGTACGAGCACAGGATCTCGACAATCTCCTCCACCCGCTGCGCAATCGCGATGACGGCGACCCGTCCAGGTGCCAGTGCGTCGACTTGCGCGCGCGTCACCTCAGCGAGCGTCGCGGCGAAAGCGTCACGACTGACTTCACGCAAAAGCGGCGCGTGGCCCGCGCGACGAACCGGGCGCGGCGGCACAAGATCGGGCGCGGCGGCCAGCAATGTTGGTGCGGCGAAGTCGAGTACCTCCTCGGGGGTGCGGTAGCTGACCGTGAGATCGACGCGCGTCGGGGCCCGTCGGGGCTCAAGGATCTCGAGCACCGCGTTCCACGACGCCGACGACGAGGCCGTCGTCGCCTGGCCCATGTCGCCGACGATTGTCATCGAACCGGTGAGATCACGACGCTTGAGCACGCGTAGTTCCATTGGCGAGAGGTCCTGCGCTTCGTCGATCACGATGTGGCCGTAGGTGACGAACTCCGCTTCGTCAAGTTCGTTGCTCTGGACCGGTGCGAGTCGCTGAGCTTCGCGAAGCGCCGCCGCGCGAACGTCGCCGGCGTAGGAATCAAGGTCGATGCCGTCGAGAATCCCCGACTCGGCGAGTTTCACGACCGGCCGAGGTCGACGAAGCGGTCCGAGCAGGACGCGCGCCTCGTCAATGAGCGCCGCGTCGGCTTTCGTCCACTTCACCTCGTCGTAAGTCGTTGACCGAGGTCGGTTCAGCAGTTCGATCTCGTCGTCGCTGAGAACGCCGTGACCCGCAGCGCGCAACAGGGCCGGTGCTCCAAACAGGTCATGGAGTAACTCCTGGCCTGAGAGGCGGGGCCAGATTCGCTCGAGTGCCCGCTTGAACTGGGGCGTCGCGCGGATGAGGTCTGCCAACTCGCCCACGGCATTGACCTCGTCGATGCCCTCGCGCACGAAGCGCTCGTAGTACTCGTTGGCGAGCCGATTGGCGAGCTCACGTCCGACAGCCGAACGGCGCTGATTGTGATTGCCGGGGCGTCGTCGGGCCCGTTCCACAATCTCGAGGGTGTGCTTCGTGCGTAGCACCACAATTGCACGCCCGACGGGGATCTCAACGTCTTGCTTCAGTGGGCGTTGACGGGTCCGTAGTGCCCGAGCGAGAACACGGGCCATCCGCACATCACCCTTCAGTTGATCGACCGGCTCGGAGTCGCGGCCGTTGACCTCGACGTTGGTGACGAGGCCCGAGATCGTTGAGAGAGTCACGCCAGACTCACCGAGCGACGGCAGGACGTTCTCGATGTAGTTCAAGAAGAGGGGGTTGGGTCCAACAACGAGGACACCCTGACGTTCGAGCGTGGCGCGATGGGTGAACAGCAGGTAGGCGGCGCGGTGCAGTGCAACGGCAGTCTTACCCGTGCCCGGACCGCCCTGAACCAGGAGGACACCCGCGAGCGGGGCGCGGATGATGCGGTCCTGCTCTCCCTGAATTGTCGCGACGATGTCGCCCATTCGACCGGTACGCGCACGTCCGAGCGCGGCGAGCAGGGCGCCTGGCCCGCCTAGGGCCAGTCCCCCGTCGACGAGTCCCTCGTCGGTGGCGTCGCGGATCAAGTCCTCAGGCATGACGAGGTCTCCGTTGGCGTCGGCGAAGTACTCGTCCTCGACCCCCGTTACGTCGTGGCCGCGGATGGCGACGTGACGACGTCGCGAGAGACCGAGCGGTTCAACTCCGGTCGCACGATAGAAGGCCTCGGCGACCGGGGCACGCCAGTCGATTACGAGCGGGTTCAGTTCATCGTCCGACACCGCAAGTCGTCCGACGTGATACTCGTCGCTTCGACCGGCATCATCTGGCGCGTAGTCAATACGTCCGAAGAACAGCGGTTGATCACCAATGGCCAACTGATCGAGCCGTTGTAAGGCCGTGCCCATGACAACGTCGCGTTCGACGAGGTCACCCGCGCCGCGCATGTTCGCCACGGCGGCACTGTCACGAAGGGACCGGGCTTCATCACGCATGTGATCAAGGGCACTTAAAGCCAGATTGAGGAAGAGCTGTTCCTCCTTGATCTCACGCTCGTGTGCCATCGTGTCCCACTTTCATTTCTCAATTCGAGAACTAACGATTCTACACAAGAGGCGTCTGGGCAGGAACCCGTTGGCCCGCTGGCCCGCTGGCCCGCTGGCCCGCAGCCACGTACACCAGTCGCCATCGTCATCAATCATTTCTCGAGTTCGACCAGCAATCGCCGTTGTCGTCATTGCGCTACGAAAACGACGGGCGCCTGAGTGGGGCAATCGACTCTGACATAAGACACATTTGAGTGGGCGCGCCGCGTCTGGGGTGTGGACGACGACAATCGTTCGACAATTGTTGAGTTGATCTCCACCGCGGGGCGCTGATCCCGC
>JAYVNV010000025.1:0-2236 GCA_043758265.1 Acidimicrobiaceae bacterium | reverse complement strand
TACCTTGCACGAGTCTCGTCGCTTGTTGACGAATAAGTAGAGTTCGCCGCTCAATGGATCGCGCGAGAGTCCCTGCGTCACGAGTCCGAAGAGACCGTCGTAGCCCTCCCTGAAATCGACCGCTTCAGGGTACGCGAAGACGCGTGCTGCCCGGCTCGTCCCGAGGATCATCTCAGCGCTCGCAATATCGCAATGGCGTCTTCGCGTGACAGTCCCTCCAGCCGCTCACCACCGCTCGTCACGATCGCTAATGCGTTTGTTGAGATTCGCGCCTAGACCGTCGGCGAGCTGAAGCCACTGACGAGCGCAATCCTCGTAAGCGACTACGACCGGAGTTGGCCGTCCTTGTTCCAACGTGAGGGCGCGAGGAGCACTACCGAGTCACTGCGTGACGAGAGACCGAGGTCCGCGTTCGATGGACCTCAGCCTCTCGACGGCAATCACTTCTTGGCGACGGTAGGCTTGTCGGTCCACTCGCGCATGGCCTGCGCACCCGGTCTGTCGATGTGAACCTTGTCGTCCACGGACTTCACCCAACTGAGGGGGATGTAGTGGTGCCGACCTTTGTCGTCCTTGTTGAGCTTGATCGTCGCGGCACCGTCCATGTGGTCGACTACGGCGAACTGACCGTTGTTGGAACACACGACCGGAGTATTGGGCTTGATCTGACTTGCATTGATCATTGGTGACAACCTCGTTCCCTACACCTCGCACGACATGTGCCACGCACACTCTCGCTTGCAATTGCCGCTTATGGGCCATGAGCCCGAGGCGACCTTGCGCGACTGAGGCGCGCGCGCCGAGCGCTCTGTGCAAGAAAGGCTCGCCCGCACACTGCACTAACAACCGGACGCGCTGCAGCCGATGCTAGACCTGCACGAGGTACAGCTGACGAGACACTGACTGGTGCACGACGTCGAGGTTGTATTGCAGTCCTGCCTGCACGGGTCGCCCTTCGGACCGCCATGGCACCGGCTCGTGCAGCTGTTCGCCGCAGAGATGCAATCGGCATTGCACTTGGCGGACACGGCCGCGCACGGGTTATTGGGGTCGCATGCGATCGCGCCGTCGGCGGGTGTTTTCGCGTCGACCACGTTCGCGTCGTCGGCGGGTGTCTTCGCGTCGACCACGGCCCCGTCAGCCGTGCGCCCGGCATCGGTGCCAACGACGCGGGACTCACTCCCGACGATCAAAGAGCAAGCGCACATCGGGAGCGCGACCAACGTCATTCGAAGCAAAATGTACCGCCAATCCAAAACGAGCTACGAGTGCCCACCGGCGTGAGCCCAAGCACCGGTGACGTCAGACGTAAGCGCTTCAGCAAGAACTATGCGTCTCCCGCCATTGCTACCAGATCGGCGTGGACTCGCCGATTGCGTGCAAAAGTGCCTCGCGTGTGGCCACTAAGTGTCAGGCGAGGGCGCGCGCTCGCTCTGCCAGACCTTGAATGACCGAGTGGAAGCTCGAGAGTCTGTGCAGCTTGTCCGCGCCGAACTGCGCCTCCAATCCGCGCGCGACGACCGGTACGCGAGCGGTGCCACCCGTCGCGCAGACGAGGTCGATCTGACTCGCGTCGATGCCTGCGGTCGCGAGCGTCCGAGTCACGCAGTCCAGGATGCGTCGCGTCGTCGGCTCGGCAAAGCTCTCGAGCTCGTCGCGGCGCACGTCTTCAGTCACGTCGATCCCGGGGTACTCGAAGCGAAACTTGGCGACGGTCTGGACCGACAGCGCGCGCTTGGTCCCCTCGATCGCCTCGAAGACTTGGAATCCGAGTCGGTCCTCGATCAACACGAGGAGCTGATCCATTCGCGCTTGGTCGCTCTCTCCGAGCGCGCCGCTCTTGATGTCGCGCAAGAAGCGCAGCACGTCTTGACGCCCCAACAGACACACCTCGGCGGGCGAGCAGAGTCGCTCCATCAACGGCTTGGGCATCTGCAACACGTTGGCGCCGAATGGGACTTTGTACGTAACGTCCGCGCCGAAGTGAGACGCGACCTTCCGTCTCATCAAGCTAGCGTCGATCGCATCGCCGGCGACGGGCACGCCGCCGATCGCCAACACCTCCGCGCCATCATTGCTGCCGAACCTGGCCACTGTGAAGTCCGAGGTCCCGCCCCCGAGGTCCGCGACGAGCACCGTGGCGGCTCCGTTCAGCTTCGTCTTGAAATCGTACGCAGCCGCGACGGGTTCGGGGCAGAACGATACTTCGTCGAAACCGGCGGAGCGCGCCGCTCGT
>JAYVNV010000024.1:0-7123 GCA_043758265.1 Acidimicrobiaceae bacterium | reverse complement strand
CGCGCGGGCGCTCGGCCGTGCCCGAGAGGCGCCGGCGAATGCGCCTGTGACGGCGCTTGCGCAGTTCGAGAGTCGATCGTGCCATTACTTCGCAGCCTTTCCAGCTTTGCGCGCCACTCGCTCACCGAGGTAGCGCACACCCTTGCCCTTGTAGGGCTCGGGCTTACGGATCTTGCGGATGGACGCGGCGACCTGGCCGACGACTTCCTTATCGGCGCCCTTGATGATGACGCGCGTGGGCAGAGGCACCTCGAACGTAATCCCCTCGGGGGCGTTGAACTTGACGGGGTGCGAGAAGCCGAGCGCCAGGTCGAGCACGCCCGGTCCGCCGTTGGTCGCGCGGTAGCCGACCCCGATGATCTCGAGCTCCTTCGTCCAGCCGTCGGTCACGCCCACGACCATGTTGGCGATCAGCGTGCGCGTCAGGCCGTGCAGCGAGCGGTACATCGTCTCATCGTTCACACGAGAGACCGTGAGGACGTCGCCCGTTTGAGCAATCGTGATGCCGTCGGGAAGGTTGCGGCTCATAGTCGCGTTGGGACCCTTCACCGTGACGACGGCGCCGGTGCTCGCGACAGTGACGTTGGCCGGCACCGTGATGGGGTTATTGCCAATACGCGACATCAGTGACGCTCCAGAATCGTGGTCTCGTTACCAGACATAGCAGAGCACCTCGCCGCCGAGCTTGGCCTTTCGCGCTTCGCGGTCGGTCATCAGGCCGTGGCTCGTCGAGACGACGGCCACGCCGACGCCACCGAGGACCTTGGGCATCTGGTCGGACTTTTTGTAGATGCGAAGACCGGGCTTGGAGATGCGCTTGATGCCGATGATCGTCTTCTTGCGGTCCTCGGAGTACTTGAGCGTGATCTCGAGCTGGCTGTAGGGCTTGCCCTCAAGTTTGGTCACCGTAAAGCCCGCGATGAAGCCCTCGCGCTCGAGGACCTTGGCGAGGTTCTCCTTCAGTTTCGAGCTGGGCATCTTCACGGTGTCGAACATTGCGGCGTTGGCGTTACGAATCCGCGTGAGCATGTCGGCGATGGGGTCGGTCATTGTCATGTCAGTACCTACCAACTCGCCTTGGTCACGCCGGGGATCTCACCGGCGTGCACCATCTGGCGCAGGCAGATTCGACAGAGGCCGAACTTGCGGTACACCGAGCGCGGACGCCCACAGCGCTCGCAGCGCGTGTAAGCGCGCGTCGAGAACTTTGGGGTCTTCTGCTGCTTGATTCGTAGAGCTTTCTTAGCCATGTCTATCGATTCTCCTGCTTGAAGGGGAAGCCGTACGCGCGTAGGAACGCTCGGCCTTGCTCGTCGTTCGCGGCGGTGGTGACGATGGTGATGTCGAAACCACGCGGCGCGTCGATTTTGTCGTAGTCGACCTCGGGAAAGATCAACTGGTCATTGATGCCAAACGTGTAGTTGCCGCGTCCGTCAAAGGACTTGGGCGACAACCCACGAAAGTCACGGATACGAGGGATCGCGAGGCTCAGCAGACGGTCGAAGAACTCCCAGGCGCGGTCTCCACGCAGGGTCACCTTCACGCCGATCGGCTGCTCCTCACGGAGTTTGAAGCTCGCAATCGACACCTTGGCGCGCGTGACGACCGGCTTCTGGCCGGTGATCAACTCGAGGTCGCGTTGGGCACCCTCGAGCAACGAGGCCTGCTGGGTCGCCTTGCCGACGCCCGAGTTGAGCACAATCTTCGTGAGACGCGGGACCTGCATGATGTTGGCGAGGCCGAGCTCCTCCTTCAGTGCGGGGCGGATCTCCTCGTCGAAGCGGACCTTCAAGCGTGGCCTAGTAATCGTTGTCATAGTGTCTCTCCACATTTGCGACAGACGCGTAGTTTGACGCCGTCGACCTCGCGGTACCCGACCTTGGCCGGACCCTTGTGAGCGGTGCACCAGAGTGCGACGTTGGACACGTGCAGCGGCATCAGTTTGTCGATGATGCCGGCCTGCATGGTCGACCCGGCCTGCTTGGTGTGACGCTTGGCGATGTTGAGACCATCCAGGATCACCTTGTTGGCGCTTGGGATCGCCTCTTCGACTTTGGCCCGCTCGCCACGGAACTTGCCGGCCAGCACGAGCACGTCGTCACCCTTACGGATCTTCATTACAGCACCTCCGGTGCGAGGGAGATAATTCGCATGAACTTCTTGTCGCGCAACTCGCGGCCGACGGGTCCGAAGATGCGTGTCCCGCGCGGCTGCAACTGGTCGTTGATCAGCACCGCGGCATTCTCGTCGAACTTGATGTAGGAGCCGTCGGGACGACGCTTCTCCTTCGACGTGCGAACGACGACGCAGCGAACCACGTCGCCCTTCTTCACGGCGGCGCCGGGGATCGCTTCCTTCACGGTCGCGATGAATACGTCACCGATGGAGGCGTAGCGCCGACGCGAGCCGCCGAGCACGCGGATGCACAGGACTTCCTTCGCGCCGGAGTTGTCGGCGACCTTGAGGCGGGACTCTTGTTGAATCATCGCGCACGCTCCACGATTTCAGTCAGTCGCCAGCGCTTGAGCTTGGAGAGGGGACGGGTCTCTTGGACGCGCACCTTGTCGCCGAGTTTGGCCTCGTTCTTCTCGTCGTGGACGTAGAGCTTCTTGGTTCGCTGGACGGTCTTGCCGTAACGAGGGTGCGAGACCCGCTCGTTGACGGCGACGACCAGCGTCGAGTTCATCTTGTCCGAGATGACGACGCCCTCGCGGACCTTGCGGGGATTTACCCGGGTTGTTTCGTTCGTCGAGTCACTCATGACGTCGCACCCTCTCTGGCGGCCTCGTGGGCCGCGATCTCGCGCTCGCGCGCGAACGTCGACAGACGCGCAATGTCCTTTCGCACCAGGCCCAGTCGAGCCGAGTTGTCCAGCTGACCGGTGGCCAATTGGAAGCGCAGGTTGAACAGCTCGCGACGTGCCTCGCCCAGTCGCTCGATCAGTTCGTTGTCACCGAGAAGCCGAAGCTCCGCGCGGTGATCCTTGGTCGTTGCCATTAGATGGTCACCTCCGGTGTCCCGTGGGTTCCGGGACGAATGACGAACTTGGCCTTGATCGGCAGCTTTTGAATGGCCCGCTCCATCGCGGCGCGCGCCAACGTCTCGTCGACGCCACCGAGTTCGAACATGATGCGACCGGGCTTCACGACGGCGACCCAGAACTCCGGGTTACCCTTACCCGATCCCATGCGGGTCTCGGCCGGCTTTTGCGTGACGGGCTTGTCCGGGAAGACCCGGATCCAGACCTTGCCACCACGCTTGACGTGACGGGTCATCGCAATACGGGCCGCTTCAATTTGGCGAGCGGTGATCCAGCCCCGTTCGAGGGCCTGAATACCGAAGTCCCCGAAGTTGAGCTCGACGCCGCCCTTAGCGTTTCCACCACGGCGACCGCGCTGCTGCTTGCGGTATTTGACCTTGCGGGGCATCAACATGATTACTCGGCGTCCTTTCGAAAGTGCGGCGTGTCGTTGTGCTCCTGGGCCGTACGGCGCTCGATCTCTTCCTCGACGCTCAACTGTGCCTCCACCTCGGGCATGGCGGTCAGAAGCTCAACGGGTTCGACGACGGCCTCATCGACGACGGCCTGGTCGTCACGCACGGGCTCGGCCTCGACGCGACGACGGCCTCCACCGGCTCGCACGACGCCCTTGAGGGCGCCCGAACCGGCCAATGACGCTACGGGCACTGCGTCGCCGGCAGCCATGGCCGCCTCGCGAACGATCTTCTCGTCGTTGGTCAACTGGTAGGGCAGGATGTCGCCCTTGTAGATCCAAACTTTCACGCCGATGCGCCCGGTCGAGGTGCGGGCCTCGCGAAAGCCGTAGTCGATGTCGGCGCGCAGCGTATGCAGCGGCACGCGCCCTTCACGGTAGGACTCGCGGCGTGACATCTCTGCGCCACCGAGACGACCGGAGGCCTGGATCTTCACTCCCATGGCGCCGGCCTTCTGCACCGTCTGAATGCCTCGCTTCATCGCGCGGCGAAAGGCCACGCGACGCAGCAGCTGGTCACAGATTCCCTGAGCGATGAGCGCCGCGTCGAGTTCGGGCTGTTTGATCTCTTGGATGTTCAAACTGATCTTGTTCTTCTGACCGGTGATCTTCTCGAGGTCCTTCTTCAGGCGCTCGGCCTCGGCACCACGGCGACCGATCACGATGCCCGGACGGGCCGTGTGGATGTCGACGCGGATGCGGTCCGAGTTGCGCTCGATCTCGATACGGCTGACGGCGGCGCTCTCGAGTTGCTTGGTCAGGTAGTCGCGAATCTTCCAGTCCTCGATGACGAGGTCCTTGTACCCGCGCTCCTTAAACCAGCGCGACTTCCAGTCCGTCGTGATGCCGAGGCGAAAACCGTAGGGGTTTACCTTCTGACCCATTACTTCTTCTCCTCATCGGTGCTAGGGGACACCGTCTCGTCGGTCGTCTCTTCATTCGCTGCGACTAGCTCAGTCACGGGCTCCGCAACTTCAACCGGCGTGTCGACGGTGTCGAACTCCATGGCGTCGGTCTCCACTGCTTCGGTCTCCGCGACCTCGTGGCCTGCTTCTTGATTCTCCACGGCCTCGTTCTCCAAGTCCTCGTTCTCCACGGCCTCATTCTCCACGGCCTCGTTCTCGGCCAACTCGGCGGCGCTTTCACGCTTGTTAAGGCTCGCCTGCTGGTCGGCGCGCTTGCGCGACGACGCCACGCGCCGGGTGCGGCTCGCGGTGGCCTGGGCTGATCGCGCGGTGCGCAGGATCTCCAGGCGGTCCTCGGCGAGGCGCGAGACGATCACCGTGATGTGACAGGAGCGCTTTCGAATCTTGCCGGCGCGGCCGCGGGCCCGTGGCGTGAAGCGCTTCATGGTGATGCCCTCGTCGGCGAAGGCGGCCGAGACGTAGAGCTCCTCAGCCTGCATGGCGTCGTTGTTGACGGCGTTGGCGACGGCCGACGCGAGCACCTTGGCGATGACGTCGGCGGCCTCGCGGGTCGTGCCGGCGAGGATCTCGCGCGCGGTGTTGACGTCCTCGTTGCGAATCAAGTTCAAGACGACGCGGGCCTTGCTCGCGGACATGTGGTAGCCACGCAACGTGGCCTTGGTGCCGGGACGTTCGTTCAGCTTGGGACCGGTCATTATCGCTTTCCCGTCTTTTCCTGGCCGGCGTGGAAGCGGAATGTGCGGGTCGGCGCGAACTCGCCCAGCTTGTGCCCGACCATCGACTCGTTGACGAAGACCGGCACGTGACGTCGGCCGTCGTGCACCGCGAAGGTGTGACCGACCATGTCGGGGATGACCGTCGAGCGGCGGCTCCAGGTCTTGATGACCTTCTTCTCGTTGGCCGCGTTCATCGCGTCGACCTTCTTCAAGAGGTGGGCATCGATGAAGGGGCCCTTTTTCAAACTGCGTGACATTATCTACCTACCTTCGGGCGCCGCGTCCACGGCGGCGTCGAACTATGAGCGCGTCGGATGCCTTCGGCAGACGCGTACGACCTTCTGGCTGTCCCCACGGCGACACGGGGTGACGTCCACCGGACGTCTTGCCCTCGCCACCACCGAGTGGGTGGTCGACCGGGTTCATGGCGACGCCACGCGTCTGGGGGCGGATGCCCTTCCAACGGTTACGTCCGGCCTTGCCGATCGACATGAGCTCGTGCTCGGAGTTGCCGACGATGCCGAGCGTGGCGCGACAGTCAATCGGCACGCGACGCATCTCGGTCGACGGCAAGCGAAGGGTGGCGAAGGTACCGTCCTTCGCGACGATCTGCACGGCCATACCGGCGCTGCGCGCCATCTTGCCGCCGCCGCCCGGTCGGAGCTCCACGTTGTGCACCGTCGAACCGGTCGGGATGAAGCGCATTGGCAGGGAGTTGCCCGTGCGGATGTCGGCCTTCGGGCCGGACTCGATGACGTCGCCAACCTTGATGCCGTTGGGCGCGAGGATGTAGCGCTTCTCACCGTCGAAGTAGTGGAGCAGGGCAATGCGACAGGTGCGGTTCGGGTCGTACTCAATGGCGGCGACCTTCGCGGGCACGCCGTCTTTGTTGCGTCGAAAGTCGATGATGCGGTACTGCTGCTTGTGGCCACCACCGCGGTGACGCGAGGTCTTGCGACCGTGATTGTTGCGGCCACCGGTCTTGGGCTTTGGTTCGAGTAGTGACTTTTCGGGCGTCGACTTGGTGAGGTCGGCGAAATCCGAGACCGTCTGGAATCGGCGGCCGGGACTCGTGGGTTTGCGTTGACGTAGCGCCATGGCGGTCCTTAGTTCTCGAAGAGGTTGATCGTGTCGCCCGCGCGCAGGGTGACGATGGCTCGCTTCGTGCCGGGGCGCATCCCCACGACACCGGTGCGACGGTTTCTCGTCGACTTGCCCTTGCGGTTGAGGGTGTTGACGTTGGTGACCTTCACATTGAAGGCCTGCTCGACGGCGTTGCGCACGTCGATCTTGGTGGCGCGCGGGTCGATGACGAAGACGTAGGTGCCGGCGTCCATCAAGGCGTAGGTCTTCTCCGAGACGACGGGGCGGATCAGGACGCTCATGGCATCGCGCATCAGCTGTTCTCCTTCGCGAGGGGCAACGTGGCGTCGGTGAAGAGGATCCAGTCACAGTCGAGGACGTCGTAGGCGTTGACCTCGCCGGCGTCAATGGTCTTCACGTTCATGAGATTGCGAAACGAACGCAACGCCGTGGCGTCCTCGTGGCTCAGCACGACGAGGATCTTGCCGTTGAGGCCGAGCGCCTCGAGCGCCGAGATCGCGGTCTTGGTCTTGGGTGTTGCCCAGGCCTCGAAGCTGTCGATCAACGCAACGCGCTCCATCGAGGCCCGGTCCGACAGGGCTGAGTAGAGCGCCAGACGGATCATCTTCTTCGGGGTTTTCTGGTCGTACTTGCGCGGCTTGGGTCCGAGCGCAATGCCACCGCCCGGGTAGTGCGGCGCACGAATGGTGCCCTGGCGGGCGCCACCGGTCCCCTTCTGGTTGAACGGCTTCTTGCCGCCACCGCGAACTTCCTTACGGGTCTTGGTCGACTGGGTGCCGGCGCGCTTGGCCGCCAGCTGGGCCTTCACGACCTGGTGGAGCACGGCCATGTTGGGCTCGATGCCAAAGATCGTCGGCTCGAGCGCGACGGTGCCGAGTTCGCC
>JAYVNV010000023.1:0-2244 GCA_043758265.1 Acidimicrobiaceae bacterium | reverse complement strand
ATTGAAATTGTCAAATGACATTTCAACACGGAGCCCGACCCACCTAAGGGTTTGCGTTAATTACTGCTCAGGCCAAGGACCAAACACAACTTTCCTTCTTATCTCGATAATGGTGGCTTGCGATGCGAAGTGGTTGGCTGATCATGCACCTACGAAGAGTCTGCGATCGGACATTGTGACGTGGGCTGCAGGACAAGCGTCTGGCGACAGCGCTCTAGTATCACAATCAGCGACCAAGCTTGATGTGTGGATCCATCAGTCGTGCGATACCTTGGCGATGCGATTGCCAAGCGACTTCGCACAATACTGGACGGGATTCTTTGGTCCGTCATTCACACAGGTCAACTTTTACCCGAAGCACTAGCCCCCTAGTGGCCACATCACAGGGCCGACATGAACCCACACTGCATCGCCCTTCCCTTTGCCTTCACTGCGGACTCGAGTAGAAAGCCTCGAGTGCCGCATTGGTTGCCGCGGCGCGTCCGGAAACGGGCAGAAGATAGTGCTCAACGACGGTCTTCGGCGTGTTCCCCATCCTCTTCGCAATGTCCGCCGCCGAGAAGCCGACCTCCGAAAGATGCGAGGCATACGCTCGGCGCAGGGAGTAGGGCGACAGGCGCTCGATGCCCACCTTCTTGGCCGCCAAAGCGAGGCTGTCGGGCCAGTGCCGTGCACCGAACCCGTCCGGGAAGATTCGCCCTGTGATCCCTTCTTCGACGACGTAACTCAAGATCAGTTTGACCAAGACTGGAGGGATCGGGACGTTCCGCTTGGAGTTGGGACTCTTGGGGATGTCGAACTCGAGGTCGCCGTCCATCTCGTAACGCTTGTCGGCGGGGACCCGGGTCTCGTCGACCATGATTGCTCCCCAGCCCTCCGGGGGCAAAGTGAGGTCAGGGACCTCCAATCCGTAGACCTCGCTGGGGCGCAGCCCCGCCCACCCAGCGATGGCGGTCTTCACTTGGTACTTGCGCGACCGGCAGTTGCGGTTGTGCGAGCGCGCGACCAACTCCATGAGCGTCGCGGGAGAGATCGCCTCGAGCACGATGCGACTGTCGGTACGCTCGGACTTCTTCTTGGCGCCCCGGAGGGCCGGCGCCCAGTCGAGAGGTGCGATGAGCCCGCGGTTCACAGCGTCGTTCATTACCTGTCGGACGTGGCTGCGACGGTTGGACGCCGTACTCGGACCCAGCTTCGTCTCGAGACTTTGGCGCAGGCACACTCGTTCGAGAATCCTCACCAGGTCGGCCCGGCGCAGGTCAGTCAGGCGGGGCGACCATTTCTCGAACCAGCTGGCTACCTCGCGCGAGAGCGCTTCGCCGGCGAGCCACCGGGCGACCTCGAGGCACTGGTCTTGCGAGAGCGCCGGCGCTCGATCGGGTGCCGAGCGGACGATGAGCGGGACGAGGTCGTCGACCAGGTTGGCCCTCGACTTCTGCCCGTAGGCCTTGAAGTCACGCTCGCAGAACATCTTGCACCACGCGGCAATCGTCGTCTGGTCCTCGGGGACCATCGAGGCTGGCAAGCCGGTGACCATGTCAAAAAGCTCCCGGTCAACCGCTGCCTCGCACAGTTCGTCGTAGAACGTCTGGGCGTCGTTCAGGCCCGAGAAGGTGCGCATGGGCGATGTTCCTGGGCGTCCGTCCACCTTCCAGCGCACGACGTGCCGGACGTTACCTCCCGTCAGGTCGTGGCGCTCCTTGATCTCATAGACCGTGGCGGTCTTCGCGCGCCGGCCCATCAGACGACCTCGAGGGTGCCGAGCCACCCGTGGTAGGCCGACACGCGGATGCGGAGTTTGTTGTTCGGCAGGCGCGTGAACGCCGGACCGCGTCCGTTGCGACGCCAGTCGTCGAGAGTGCTGCGCGCAACGCCGAGGTCGGTGCGGACCTCGTCGATGGTCAGCCAGGGGTCTTGCTTGGTCGTCACTGCTCGCTCGTTTCGTGAACCCGTGCTCTTCGCCGGATTCGAAGTACCGTTCGAGTCGGTGCCGGCGGCGCAATCGCCACCAAGGTGAGGGGGGAACGTCCGCCGGAGCTGGGACGATTACCTGTGTGCAGGTCGTGTGCAGCGGACCACAGGAGTGCCTTCGCCATCAGCGAAGTCCCAGGTCACGGCCCCCTTCGCTGGCGGGCCCGGGACAGGTAATCCCAAGGTGCCGGGATCGAGACCCGGGCGGCCCACGAGTACTTAATTGAGCGTGCACGCTCGTAGTTAACTGGCTCTTCGGATTCTGGTGGGGTG
>JAYVNV010000022.1:0-2254 GCA_043758265.1 Acidimicrobiaceae bacterium | reverse complement strand
AGAGTCGCCCTCACGGTGCCCGTTGTGGAGTCGCTCCCGCGACTAGGTCGTCTGGACGACCTGGAGTGGAACTCGCTACTCGCGTGAGTATCACGGCGCCAGCGATCGACAGCATCAGGCCGGCGATCTGCACGCCAATCGATCCGCTGTGTGACTGCTGACCGAGCAATAATCGTTCGTCAGTGGCCCGTACGAGGCCCCAGACTGTCATTGCGACCGCGGTGATCTCACCCGCGCGTGTGAGCCAACGGCGACGTTCGAGGACCACGAGACCAAGCCACAGCAGCCCGTCCTCCGAGCCTTGAATGAGCGGTACTGGAACTCGGCGACCGAGTTGGCCGGCGTAGTGCATGCCGAACCACTGATGCGTGAGGTGACCGCCACCGTTCACCATGAACTGCGGTCCGAGAACGCGTCCAATCGCCCACCCGGCAATCAACGCAGGAACGAGCGCGTCACTAAATCGCGCAAGCGATGTCTCGGGCCACCAGCGGCGTTGAAGGTAAAGCGCGATCGGGAGCGCCACGGCGATGGCACCGAAGCTCGCGAGGCCGCCCTGCCAGACCGCAATCCATCTCGAGGGGTGTTGCGAGTAATAGCCCCAGTTCGTGACGATGTTGGCGAGTCGAGCACCAACGAGTCCGCTCGCGATGAGCCAGAACGTGAAACGGCCAAATGGCTCAAGCGAGACGTCACCACGCTGGAGTCGTCGTCGAGCGTAAAGATAAGCAGCGTAGGCCGCGAGGGCGAGACCAAGTCCGTAGAGGTGAAAAACGAGTGGCCCGAGGTGGACCGAGATGGGGACGCCCGACACCTAGGCCCGTGGGCGGCCGAGTCCCACGAATCCGTAGCCGAGTCGAACGGGTACGACGTGTACCTGCGTGCCGGTCGTCGCGGCCTCGATCATCTGGCCGGCGCCAACGTACATCGCCACGTGCTCGTCACCGTTGTAGCCGTAAAAAAGCAAGTCACCAGGCTGGATGTCACTAAGTGGGACGCGCATCGTGTCGGCGTACTGGGCACCCGAGTAGTGCGGGAGGTAGATGCCGGCCGCGTCGTAGGCCAGCATGATGAGGCCTGAGCAGTCGACACCGGCGCGACTGGCTCCACCCCATGAGTACCAGACGCCAACGAAGGAAAGAGCCGCGGCGACAGCGACGTTGGCCTTCGAGTCGGGCGGTGGGACGGGGAAGTTGGAGCTGGCGGATGAGGTCTGGTTAGTTGGGGTCTGGATGGTTGAGGTCTGGAGAGCTGTCGCGTCACGGGACACCACAACAGCCTGCGCCTGGGCAAGAAATGTTGCGATGTTGCCTTTCACCTGGGAGAGGGCATGCTGGAGACTCGCCTGGTAGACGTTGGCGGAGTGGAATGACTTGGCTGCGGACAGTGCGAAGTGAACTGCCTGGCCCATTTCGGCCCCCAGGATGCTGTGCTGCTGAGTCAGTTCAATGCGGTAGTTCTTGAGATTCGCAATTGTGGTGCTGATATCGCCCTCGGCCAGTTGGTTGTAGACGGTGGTGGCACCGGCCTTGGAGGCACTCTGGGTGAAGAGGGGATTGTTACTGGCGTTCGAGCCGTTCGTCACGTAGGCGAAGATCGCGTCTTCTCGAAGTTGTTTGTTCCCCTTAATCACGTTCGCCTTGATAATCGCTACGGCGACTTTGGTGTGAGCGATCTCATTGTGAATCTTGTCAAGCTTCAGCTTCGCCAGGTCGTACTTCTGACCGAGGTATCCGACGTGAGCGTTGTCGGTGTTGATCTGCTTCAGGAGTTGGTTAGCTCGGGCCCGATCAGTCGCTAGACCGGAGGCGTCCGAGGGACGTGGAGAGAGAGTCACAGTGCTCACACACACTGCGACGACAGCCAGAATGGACATCATCCATCGGAACCGTTTTGATTCCTTCGCTGGCCGTTGAGTCGAAGGCGCGATGCGCACGACGTCAGTCACCCGTCAAGGCTACCTGGGGAGCAACCACGCAGGGGGAGGCAGACACCTGAGAAGGCCTGTAGTACCTGATGAGCACCGATGAAGGTTTTTCAGTTTCTCAAACGTTGCGCGCGTTCACGGCGAGAACTCGCCTGAGCATAGGCTCGGCCCATGTCTCTACGCTCGCGTAACCTCCCACGCCGTTCCTGTCTCTCGACGCCCGGCTCGTCCGATCGATTTCTTGCCAAGGCGCCCACTGCGCGCGCCGACTTCTCGTTCCTCGACCTCGAGGACTCGGTCGCGCCAAACGAAAAGGCCGCGGCGCGC
>JAYVNV010000021.1:0-7202 GCA_043758265.1 Acidimicrobiaceae bacterium | reverse complement strand
GCAGTGCTTTGCCCTCCATGACAGGTAACGCGGCTTCGGGACCGATATTGCCGAGGCCGAGCACGGCCGAACCGTCGGTGACGACGGCGACCGTGTTTCGCTTGATGGTCAGTTTTCGGGCGGCGGACGGGTCCTTCGCGATCGCCATCGATATGCGCGCCACACCCGGCGTGTAGGCCATCGAGAGGTCGTCGCGAGTCTTCAACGCGACTTTGGGCTCGACAGAGATTGTGCCACCGAGGTGCAACAGGAACGTCCGGTCGCTCATGGCGATTACCCGCGCGCCGTGCACCACTTCGACCGCCGCGCGCAGTTTCTCCGAGTGACCCTCGTCGACCGCGTTGCAAGTGAGGTCGATGGTCATGCCGCTGCCGTTGGGGTCGACGACGTCGAGCGCGGTTACGGCACCGCCGGCGTCACCGATCGCGGTCGTCACCGCTCCAATCTGCGAATGACTTTCGAGCAACACGCGCATCGTTACTGAATAGGAGGCACTGGGAACACTCATGACGACACTTTCCTTACGCTAAATATGTGTGATTCGAGGCACAACGAATACGATGACTGCGCCCGACTCGCTGCAATCCTAAGACCGCTTCGGCGGGCGACCAAATCCGCTCAAGAATTATCCAACTGACCGCCGCCCACCTTGTTTAGTTTGACTCAGCGAGAACGCCTGACCGTCCGAGTCCCACGAGAAATCGCGTTATCTCGCATCAGCGTTTTTGTCGCGACAATGGCAGTCAATCCCCTTTGCCCGAAGGAGCAGGGCGGATTGCCAACTCGCCGACGAACTATTTATCGCCCAATAGATGGACGTAGAACAGGTACTCGGCGCGCCCATTTGGGGGCACTGGCTTACTAATCTTTCGATAAATCAGTCGACGTGTTACGGGATGGGTGGCGTCAATACGCCGCCTGAGCAGGTCCAGTGGCCACCAATCCCGGTCAGGGTTGGCACTGGACCACACGACGCACCAAAGGGACTGATGTTGTGCATCATTGTGTTACTGGCGATGCCAACAAAGAGCAAGACGAGGGTGGTCATTGCAGCAGCGACGCATGAGATGACGATTGCGGCCAGGGCGATCTTCCGGTTGTTTTTGTCGTCAGCGGGAATTTGACTGCGCCCAACGAAGCCGAGGATGAGCCCTCCTGGCCAGAAGACGAAGGAGGCTACGAGGGCGACGACGCAAAGAACATCAGTGGGGTAGCGCTGGGTGTCAGACGGAGGGACTGAGGATTGGGGCACAGTCCTCGGTGCATCGCCCTGAACGACTAGTTGAGTACCACACGCGGAGCAGAATGCGGCATTGGTGGCATTGGTGCCAGCGCAGTTGGGACAGTTCATACTGACCACTTTGCCAGTGCGCGTGGGTTGCGGCGAGAATGGCACCAGTGGCGTTCGGTGTTCTCCGACATGCCTTTTTGTCTGCGCTTAACGCCGCCGTTGCCCTGACCCCGCAAAGTGAGCCCCTGGCCCAGCGGTTACGGGTCCATTCGTCGTGGTTTCGTGTCCTTTGCGATCTAGCGGCAACGTGATGCCAAAGTGAAGTAGGAACCTTGAGACACTTTTGCGTCCTGCAAAAGGCACACAGTTGAAGGGGACATCTAATCTCTTGCCGCGGGCTGCATTTTGCAGCTGACCAGCGCCATTAGGTGTTGTAGGCGCCCTCGTTTATTTTTTGGTGATTTTTCGTGGGTGCGGCCTCTCCGACGACCGTCCTAGAAATTTGACCAGAAGAAGCAACTGGTACCGCGTGGTTGGAATCCACTGACTCGCCAACCCACACCCCCACTTTCATCCATGCGGGAGCGAAATTGCCCCCTTTTTATTCTTTGAGCGTGGACTGAACACCTGCGTCTGATCGTCAAGTCCCACCAATGTTCCTATCATTGTGCATCCTCGTTGTTGGCAGTGTGACGAGAATTTTTTGCTCAATTTTCCCGTCACACGAGCAGAATCGCCATCTTCGCCGTGCGACCCGCGATCTCAACGTAAGTTGACCAATGTCTCTTGGCCCTACGCTCCCTCCCCGGCATCAGTCATTCGCTTCGCGGTATCGTTAGGCCTAGGTAGGCAATTGAAGGAGATCTCATGGGATTCATGGACAAGGTGAAAGAGGGTGCCACCCAAGCGGCGGCCGCCGCCAAGGACGCGGCGCAGAAAGGCCAAGCAAAAGTCGGCGAGGTGCAGGCACGGCGCTCAGCGGACGGCGTACTTCGCCAACTGGGACTGGCGGCATTTCTCCAGACTGAGGGCCGCGCGACCGCGACGGTCGAGTCAGACATCACTGAGTACATCGACACGCTGAAGAAGTACGAGGCCGAGTTCGGCGAACTCAGCACCACTGAGGACCCCAAAAACTGATTTCCAGCACATGATGCAAACTACGGGATGAGTAGAACCCTCCCGAACGCCCGTCGACTCTCGATGTAGGCGTGGGCCTCTTCGGCATCGGCCAAGTCAAAACGTTGGTCGATGACGACCTTTAGTTCCCCTGCCGCGACGTCGCGCAGTAGCTGCTCGATCATCTCGTAGGCACGCGAACCTACGAAAAGTTCTGGCCCGAGGAAGTAGCCCGACAGGGTCTGATTGCTGCCCACTAAGCCCGAGACGTCGCTCAACGATGGCTCTTCGCGTCCCGCGTTGCCGAAGGTGATACAGCGCCCGCGGTACGCCAAGGCGGCCAGGCTCTTTTGGAGGTTGGTGCCGCCGACCGAGTCGAGGATCACGTCGGCACCCTTGCCGCTAGTCAGACGCCGTACTTCGGTGACGAAGTCACAATCGGCGTAGTTGATGCCATGGTCGAGGCCGAACTCCTCGAGGCGCGCCAATCGATCGGTACTCGACGCCGTGGCCAGCACACGGGCGCCAGCACGCGTAGCCATCTGAATCGCGGCTAGGCCAACACCGCCGGCGCCAGCGTGAACAAGCACGGTCTCACCTTCTTTCAAGCGTCCAAATTCGAAGAGGCTGTCGTGGGCGGTGCCGTAGGCGACGGGAACACAGGCGGCGCTCTGCGTGTCGAGACCGTCAGGAATGTGCCAAGTCGTGAGCGGATGACTGACCCGCAGTGCAGCGTGCGAACCGTGGAACGCGAGCGAGACGACTCGCTCGCCCACTCGAAAGCCGGTGACGTCGTCCCCGACCGCCACGATGGTTCCGGCGTTTTGGTAGCCCACGACGTGCGGGACTGTCGTGAGCGGTCCGCCCAGACGGTTCAACGTGTCGCCGCCCTCGACGCTGATGGCCTCGACGCTAACGAGCATCTCAGCGGCGCTTAAGACGGGATCGGCAACCTCCTCGTAGCGAAAAACGTTCGGACCACCGTTCTCGTAGTACACCGCTGCCTTCATGCCAACCCCCGCGCTGAATGTTTGTCTATCCACTCGACAGTAACCCGAGGCGCCTCGATGTAATCGACTACTCACCAAATTTTTGTTCGGCGCTTCTCTGACGCATGGGCGCAGACCGGTCTATTGTCCGACCAGGCGCAGTACACGACGTCGAAGTCGACGTCGTCTCGGTTAGGGGCTAGCGATGATGAAGACAACAACGCAGCGCGAGACCGCCACGGACGTGGTGGGCGAGCACTTCGACGTCGTGATCGTGGGCGCCGGTATCTCGGGGATCGGTTCGGCGGTCCACCTGCAGATGCAGTGCCCCGAACGCAGCTTCGTGGTGCTCGAGGCGAAGGACGGTTACGGCGGCACGTGGCGCACCCATCGCTACCCCGGCATCCGATCCGACAGCGATCTTTACACCTTTGGATTTCGTTTTAAGCCCTGGACGAACGCCCCGATCGCGACCGGCGAAGAGATCCAGAAGTATCTCGGCGAGGTCATTGATGAACGCGAACTCGGCGACCACATCCGTTACGGCCACCACATCGAATCGGCGTCGTGGTGCAGTGACGATCAGCGTTGGACAATAAATGTCCGTCGCGGCGACAACACAGAACTCCTGCAGGTCAGCGCCAATTTCCTCTGGATGTGCCAGGGCTACTACCGCCACGCCCAGGGCTACACGCCGGAGTGGCCTGGCGTAGAGCGGTTCCAAGGTCGCATTGTCCACCCCCAGTCGTGGCCCGAGGACCTTGATTACAAAGACAAAGAAGTTGTCGTAATCGGCTCGGGCGCGACCGCGGCGACGTTAATACCAGCGATGGCGGCTGATGTCTCGCACATCACGATGCTCCAGCGCTCACCGACCTATTTCTTCACCGGCGAGAACCGCGACGCCCTCGCCGATCAACTACGTGAGCTCGACGTGCCCGAAGAGTGGGTCCACGACATCATTCGGCGCCAGAACCTCAAGATCCTGCGCGACCTGACAAACCTCGCTCTAGAGGAGCCGCAGTTCGCCAAGGAGGCCCTCGTCGATCTGGTGCGCGCTTCGCTGCCCCCGGGCTTTGACGTCGAGCGACACTTCACTCCTTCGTACATGCCGTGGCGTCAGCGCATTGCGTTCCTACCGAACGGCGACCTTTTTAAGGCCATCACGTCGGGCCAAGCATCGGTCGTGACCGACGAGATCGAGGGCTTTTTCGAGGAAGGGATTCTCTTGAAGTCTGGCGAGAAGTTAGTTGCGGACATCATCGTGACGGCGACCGGCTTTAACCTAAGTGTGCTGGGGGATATCGACTTTCGCATCGACGACGTGCCGCTCGACCTCGCCAAAACGGTGACCTATCGCGGGCTGATGTTCAGCGGCGTGCCGAACCTCGTGTGGATCTTCGGTTACTTTCGCGCGAGCTGGACGCTGCGCGTTGACATCCTCGGCGACTTCACCTGTCGATTGCTTAAGCACATGGACGAGCTCGATGCGACCAGCGTGACACCAGAACTCCGCCCACGAGATGGCGAGGCCGACCTTCTTGAGTGGATCAATCCCGAGTATTTCAATCCCGGGTACCTCATGCGCTCCATACATCTCATGCCAAAACGGCTCGACCTCCCCGAGTGGCAGCACTCTCAGGACTACTGGATGGAGCGCGACACGTTTCCGAGCGTCAACCTCGATGACGGCTGTCTAGTCTTCAAATGACGCAACGAGGACCATCGCGACCAAGGTAGTGATCTCGAACCAGATGAGACTTTCGGTGACGCGACAAGTCCGGCTTTTCGCATCTTTGCGGGGTCGCGGGAACAGTCGGTGGGGAGTGACTGGATCGGCGGTCGAGATGCCAAACTGTGCGAGTGGAAGAAGAGCTTCTCGCCGGTGGGGTAGCCAACGCGGTTGCGGTGACCCGGATCGGTGAGCACGTGCTTCGGCCCGCCAACTCCCATTCGGAGTCGATTCACCAGTTCTTACGCGCCTTACGCGCCGCGGGTTTCGACGGAGCATCGATGCCGGTCGGCATCGATGCCTATGGCCGTGAGCGGCTCGTCTTCTTCGAAGGCAACGTGGCCGTTCCCCCGTTCCCGGCTTGGGTGCAGATCGATGGCTCGCTGGCGTCTGTCACGATCCTGATGCGAAGGTTCCACGACACATCTCGTCGTATTGACCTCGAAGAGGGATTGACCTGGAGCAAGGAGATGGCAGTCCCGACCGACGGGTCGATCATGCCATTATCGACTCCTTGCTCGCCGCCTACGAGGACTCGGACCTTTTTCGCGCTGCCGTGGGTGAAGCACAGGACCAAGCCCGCGACGGTCATTCACCTGACGACGAACTCCTGGCCGTCACCAACGAACTCGTCAAGGTCGACGCCAGTTTTGATCGCTACCTACGAGCCTTCGAGTCGGGTTCCATGCCCGAGGCACTCTGCGGTGAACGAGGGAAGGAACTCGCCACTCGCGCCAGCGTTCTTCGAGCCCGCCGCGAGGAACTGAGCGAGGAGATGCAACATGCCGATATCACCTGTGCGTCGCCCGAGGAACTCGCGACACCGCGCGACCGGGTGATCGAGGCGATCACCGAAGGTTCGCCAGCCGTCGTTAAATGGCTCATCGGAATGTAGCGGGGAGTTCCCTCTCTAGAGGTCTCGCCGATTGAAGGGCGAAGGTGCTTCAGTTGGAGTTGTGAGACAACAAGTTGAAAACACCTTCGTCCTCAGCGACCCTACCGAAATCCTCGAGGCCCTCGTTGGCCTGAAGGACGTGCGGGTGCTGTACTACGAGCGCCGAGGCCCTGAAGTGGCCTTGGTTATCGAACAGGTCGTTAAAGACGCTCTATGTTTCCAGTGCCAGCGGCCGGCCCACGTGAAGGAACGTCCCCGCGTGACTTACGTCGACCTACCGGTTTTTGGCGCGCCCATGCGTCTCACCTGGAAGAAGCACCGTCTTCGCTGCGTGCACGAGGACTGTGTGACCAACACCCGGGTGCTCTTTGATCACCGGATCGCGGCCAAGAACCGCCTGCTCACGACGCGCGCGGCCAAGTGGGCGACGTTCCAGGTGGGCACCGGTCGCATGGTCTTAGAGGTCGAGAAGGAACTCAACTGTGACTGGCATACCGTGAATGACGCCGTCACCACCTACGAAGAGGCCCTGCTCGCGGCCGACAAGAAGCGCCTCAACCACACCAGCGCCATTGGCCTGGACGAGACGAGACGAGCTTCGTGAAGTTGGGCGGGCATCACACCGGCTACGCGACCCCCGTCACCGATGTCGAACACCACCAGAGGCGCTGCTGTTCGTGTAGTTGATACCTAACATCCAGAGGACTGCCTCTGGGGAAGGATCAACTAATGGCAAAGCGATACCCCAAGGAGTTTCGTGACGACGTGGTCAAAGTGGCCCGACTGCACCAAGCTCCGATGACCCAAATAGCAAAGGACTGCCATCTCTGACGCCACCCTCTACGAGTGGTTGAAGAAGGCCGACGTTGAAGACGGCAACCGACCCGGTGTCACGTCGTCCCAGGCTGAAGAGATGAGAGATCTTCAGCGACGCAACCGCGTCCTCGAACAAGAGGTCGAGATCCTGCGCCGCGCTACCGCCTACTTCGCCAAGGGTCTCGCCCCAAAATGATCTACCCGCTCGTCCGCGAGTTGGCCAACGATGGGATTCCCGTCACGGTGACGTGCCGGGTTCTCAAGTTCTCCTCCCAGGGCTACTACCAGTGGCTGAGGAGGCCCTGCTCGACGCGCGACTACGTCGACGCCTACCTCGTGAACGATCTTTTCGATGTCCACGACGCCGACTCAACCTTCGGCTACCGGTTCTTGGCTGACGAGGTGGCGATGTTGGGCTGG
>JAYVNV010000020.1:0-7210 GCA_043758265.1 Acidimicrobiaceae bacterium | reverse complement strand
CTTTCGCAATTACCGAATGAGGTCCCTGCTCTACGCCGGCAAGCCCAACTGGTCACTACTTCCGACACTCACACCCCGCTGATCTGCGAAGTGCCCGTTTATCGACGACGAGGTAGCCGCCGTGCCAGCCAATCCAACGGAGTCGGTTGGAGTGCCACCGCCAGAAATGGTGACGGTGATGGTCGACGTGAAAGAGCCATCTGCGGCCACGGAGTGCGGGCTCGCTGCGACCACGGAGGCGGTGCTCACCGAGTCCACGGCGAAGGCGGCTCCTTCCACTCCAAAAGTAATGCCGGCAACGACCAACACGACCACTGCGGCACTTTGCGCCGCAGTACGAAAAAAGCCAGAGCAACTCTTTATTCAATACTCATTTGAATGTCCCCCAGTGGTCGCGATTACGTACTCGACCGACAATTGTCCCAAGTTGAAGGTTTCACCACGGTCCGAATCTCCCAATTGCGGATATGACCCGTTGTACCTGATTGGAACCACCAGAGCCGCCGTCGCGGCAAGGCAATTGATTGCTCCGCGAGATGACGTCATGCATGGAAGGCAATTCCAGTACATGCCCTATTGGAACGAGGTCAACGAATCGGTAAGACCTCAGCCGTTGACGCGAGTCGCGTCTGGTTCGTCTCCGAGCGGAGACGTCCGAACTAGCGATTTCCCACCCGAACGGAATTTGTTCGACATCATTCACATGGTTGATTCCTTCGGATTGAGCGGGAGGAATTGCGGAGCGAGCCGTGAGAGCTTGCGCTTGGATATCACCGACCCGTTCTGCGAGATCTTCATTGGATGACGGTGAAAACGGACCTGCTTCTCGGTGCCCTGTAGACCGTCTTTGACACAAGCAGGCCTATTCATGGGCCTCACAGGACCCGCGCCGGTCACAAGCGACACAGTTAACTGCGCCACTTGTGCGAAACTTCGCGAACGTTCGACGGCGACGACGCAGCGGAGTGAACCAATCATCACAGGTTCGCGTTCACCCGTTGCTTGGCACCACGTTCGACGTCGTCACGCTCGTCACGAAGTGACCGATCCTGCCCGAACCCGTGACCGACACGACGACGGCAGGATCATTGAGGTTGGTGAGGACTCTCAAGAGATATCGCTTGACGGCTGAGGCACGGTTACGCCCTATGGCGATCGTGTGGCGAGAACTGCTCGTCGCGTCGCCGTAGCCCGTCAGATTCACGACTAAATCCCCTTCGGATTGAACCCTGCGGGCCAGACTGACGATCTGCTGCCTCAACTGTGGCGTTAGGGCCCAATCCAGCTTCTGGAACGGCGAAATCGTAACCAGATTGGTGCTAGCGATGCTGTACTCAGCCACCCAGTCAATTTGGCTCGACTCGGGACTAGTCGGGCATGCGAAGTTCGAGCTGCACCAGGTCTGTTGTTGCAGGTGAAGCACAAATGGGACGTGTGCAACTTCGGCCGATACGTTGAAAGACCCCCACGCGCGGCCATCGACCGTGTAGGTGACGGACGTTGGTGTCCAGATCACCCCCCAGGTGTGCCACCGAGTCATGTCGATATTCATGCGCACCTGACTCTGACCGTGACTCACGCTCCAGATAGTGGTCGCCGACGTGCCGGTCGCCACTCCGCTGGTCTCGTTGAAGTCGATCTCGGGTGGCCAACCAACCGTCGGCCAAAGCAGCTCAACTATCGTCGGTCCCGGCCCGGTTACGCGAGATCGTACGAAGTAGGCCCCGTACGTCTTTGCGACGCCGCATTGACAGAGTCCGCCGTTAACCCAAACATTGTTGTAGGCGGGATCCCGCCAGGAGTTGAGCGAAAGCAATCCGTTCGCGACGACAACGTGAGCGGTTCCCCACTGGGAACCAGGGTCGCCCGATGCCATACCACTGAACGAGATCCAACCTTCAGGCAGCGATGTCCCGGTGAAGTCGGTGGCGTAGGTTTGGGCGTAGCCGGGGAAGGCGGTCAGCGACGGGGGGGCGAAGCCTGATGGCTCGGAACTGTCGCGCGTACCAATCGGAAAGAGTTGTGTCGGCGACACTCTGGACGACATATCGCCCTTGGTCGTGACGAGAAATCCTACCGAGCTTGCAGTTGTTGAGTTAACGCCGAACGTGGCCGCGGCCACCACCAGAAAAGCAAAGGCAACGGCACCGAGTCGCGGGTGAAGCACGCTTCGCGCTGGCAATGGGGCGGCGGTGCGCATTACCACCACGAACTCGTCTTCATGGTGGGACCTCCGGTTGAGAAATAGAAGCAGGTTGGTCGCCAAAGACCATAGACACTTTCGTGGCCTAACCCATCTGCGTTTGTAAGATTGTAGGTTGTAGGAGTACCTTCGTGTTTTCAAGTTACGCGCACGTGAACAAGTGATTCCGAGCAATAACTTGGTCGATGCAATGATGCGGTACGGCTCACCGCGTCGAATTACCGGGTCGGCACGACGCATGTTGCAGTGACGCTCCTGATCAGAGGGTAGTGAACGACCCATCAAGTCCTTCCGGAAATGGACGAAAATAGAGGCCCAATCGCTGGGTGATATCGACTCCGGGCAGCGTCGTCGCGGGGCGCACAAGGCCCAGGAGCGAGTCCGAACGGACCGGCAACGGCACGTGGGTCTTCTCAGCAAGCCTCAGCGCCGCGAACAACGGCTGCCACGGCAAGCTGATAGTGCGAGCGGATGACCCGGTTGCGCGCGCGATCTCGAGCATGATTGTCTCGAAGGGAACGCGAGTCGACTCGCCGAGTCCGACGACGCTCGAGCTCACATTGTCGACGGTCGCGATTGTCGCTATGGCGCTGACCACGTCAGACACATGGGCCGTGAACAAACTCGCACCCCGGAAGACCGGGATGACGGGAAGTCGCGCTAGGCGCGACAACGTGAGCGTCATTCCCCCCGAAGCTCCACCGTAAATCAACCCAGGCCGAACGACGAGTTGGCTGGCCTCGAGCACAGTGCGCTCGACGGCCAACTTCATGAGACCATAGTCTTGACGAGTTCCGAAGTACGCCGACATCGACGACACGAACACAATCCGAGCGACACCAACTTCGAGCGCCGTCTCAACGACCCTTCGAGACCCTTCGACGTTTCTGTTCCAACTGCGTGAGGCATCGGTCTCACGCAGGTCCCACGCTGCCACTACCAGACTGTCCACTCCGTCGAAGGTGCTCTTCTCGATGGGCTTATCAAGGTCGAGGAGCCGTACGCCACTAGACACATCTGTCGAATTGGTTGAGCGACGATATTCGACCACGTCGCGACCCTGAGATCGCAACAGCGCCGCCAGGGTCGCACCGAGGTAGCCCGAAGCACCCGTGATGCCGACGACCGAATGCTGGTCGCTAGGCACGGTCGCCTTCGGCGACAACACGAGCAATGCGATGCGCGTTCGCCATGATCGTCAACGTGAAGGTCGTAGCCGAGATCGTCGGAAACACTGAAGCGTCCACAAGGTGCACGTTTCGCCACGGGTGTACCCGTCCCAGCAGATCGGATTCGCGACCGAGAACCGGCTCGTGCGAGTGGGGAAAGCTCCCGCCGAAGTGATAGCTCTTGCCGGGGGCCGACAGGCTCACCATTGGGATTATCGGGAAGACGCCCAAGTAGGGAGCGACGCGCAAAAGTCGGGAATTGATCGCGCGAAGTTTCGTCTTTGATTGATCGTGTGCTCTGCTTGAATGGCTCAGCACAACTCGCGCCAGCTGGTCGTCCTGCTCGGGCTTCTCCACCGTAACGTCGAAACCCGACGACCACCACGAGGGCAGGTACCCGAGGCCCACGGTCAGTCGCTTCAAGATGAAGTCCCTCAGAGCTCGCAGCACCGGCATCCGCAGTATCGCCGGTACAGCATCGTTCATCGCCTCGTTGTAGGGATAGCCGTGAATCTGCACCAAGTCTTTTCCGGCTTCGTCGAAAGGCAGGACCATGTTGAACTGGTTGAGCGTGAACGAGTCCTCCTGGGACAGCTTCTTGGTACCTCGAATTGTCGCCAGAGGCATGAGGAATTGGACCGATTCCTGGAGGTGGATCGGCTGGGACCACATGCTGAGCGAACTGGCCACAAGTCGCGTCGTGCCGATCGAGCCGCACCCCACGAAGATCTTGTCGGCCCGATAAGTCGCCACTTCCCCACTCCTCACGTTGCGTGCTCTCACGAAGGGGCCGTCGTCGTTTTCGCCCAGCGTCAGTGCTACGAGGCCGCCGAGGTAGTCGACCTGGCCCTCGGCAATCAGTCGATCGAACGTCTGGGACGCCGAGTAGATGTACGAGTACGGGCATCCCGTCATGCACAGGCCGCACGACACGCACATCGACCCGCGTAGTGCCAGGCGCGCCTTGCCCACGATGACGCCGCGGCGTCGCACCTGGAGACGGTGGCGACGGTACGAGGCGAGGATCCGACTCGAGTTCTCGCTCAAGGAGGGCAGCGAATCGGCGTCCCCGTAGAGCGGGAAGTACTCGGCGAGGTCGTCCACTTCGCCTGAGTATGGCATGGAGGCCAGTACCGCACGGTAGTCGGAGTCGAGATCATCGCGGGCTATTGGCCAGTCGCTGAAGCTCGCAGCGCTGTATGCCATCGTCTGGGCACCCCAGGTGTTGGAGAAGCCACCGTAGGCGCCGGAGATTACCTTCGTGTTGACGTTCGTCTCGGCGCTGACGTCGTCCAGCTGGCCGAAGTCGTCAAAGGAGAACGACGAGCCGAAGACCCGCTTCTCGGGCAGCTTGTGGTCCTTCGTCGGCGCGGCGACCTTGCTGATCGTGTCCCGATCAGTCGCTGACCAATCTCCGGGCGCGCGCTCGGCCATGCGCCGGCGCGCGGCCTCGTTCGTCTCTTCAAGTCGCCCACCGACGTCGAGGATTCGAACGGTGACGCCGGGGGACTCACAGAGGGCGAGGGCGGCGCCCACCGCCGCGGGGCCAGATCCAATAATGAGGACGTCCATCACTCCCCTCTCACTACCTGGAATCCAGGAGAAGTCGCTGAACAACACGACGTCATCGCAATCGACCGACGAGTGCACCGGTCCCGCCTAGAGCGATTGCGGTCAAGAGTGCGAGGTAGCGAACAGGCGCATAGAAGTCGCCATGAAGCAGCGCTCTGCCTTCACTGACGAGAGCCCATGACAGTGAACGAAACGCGAAGCGGATCTCGGCCTTCAGGTTCGACGCCTGGCCGAGACCACGAAACGCCGCAACCTTCCCCCTATTGACGAAGAAGCAGCGACGCCAGAAGTACGCCCACGTAAGACGTGAGCCGGGGACGAAGTGGTTCACGACCGCCGAGGGGTCGTAGATCACTGACGGGGCGCCGTGGAGGTGAATGGCACGGTGACTGAGATCCATGTCGTCGTGATTATCCGACTGGAACCCCCCCCATGACATGAGGACCTCACGGCGTACGGACATGTTGGCGCCGATCATGTGGTCGATCGGACCGACCTTCTCGGGCAGGCCTCGATACGCGCAGCCGAAGATCCAGTTGCACTCGTGGGGCAGCCAGCGAGGTCGTTCGGATTCGTAGCGAGCAACGGGTGCTCCGCCCACTGCCACAATCAGGGGATCCTCATAGTGCCGGATTAGGCTGTGCAACCACGAAGGTGTGGCGGCGGCGTCGTCGTCGAGGAATACCAGCACGTCGCCGGTGGCGATTTCCGCAGCGGTAGTACGGGCGCCGCCTAGACGCGAGTCGAAGCGGTTCTGAACAATCTGCAGCCTCCACGGCGACCCGTCGACAAGCGGCGCGAGTTCGGCGACGCATCGTGCGTACAGCTCGGGATTGTGGTCGATGGAAAGGAAGACCTCCGACGGAGCTCGATCTTGGTTGAGCACCGATATCAATGCTTCGGTGAGCAACTCCCACCGGTCGAGAGTGTAGGCACAGATTATGACGCTCACTCTCTCCAGTCCGACGTTTGGCGGAGGAACGTTAGATGCACTTTGGGTCATCGCTGGGTCCTTTAGATTCTCGTTCGTGGACCAGACGAGCCTTGGGCCGCGTCTTCCACACAACATCGTAGTCCTCCTCGTCGCCGTCTCCTCAGCTCGCCGACAGGTGTCGACCTCATGTCACCCTTCATCGAAATGGGCTTGTAGGCGTCGACTTAAGTTGTCGAGAAGTTTATGTCCAATCCAGTTACGCCGTAGACTAAAAGGAAGGCTGTCGTGGTGAAGTAGGAGATTGGAGCGGTTGTGGGCGTCCATCGATCCAAAGTTCGGTGACAGTGACAAACGCGATGCGTCGAGCGGCAGGTAGAATTTCCAACAACATGAGCATGGGGCCAGATACTTCTTCGCCCGAGCCGCTCGGGCCACATCACACATCTTGGAACACGATTGTCGTCATTGTCATCACCGTGGTGGTGGCGATATCGGTGACCGTCTCAATTGCCTTCGCCTTGAGCTACAAAACCAGTTCAACGCTCAATCTTTTGCCAACGACTCAGAACCCCCAATTCGCAATTGGAACTCGTAATGCGCATGAACCAAGCGGTTACTCGCCACCGGCCGCGCCCATGAGCGGGTACTCCCTTGCGTATGTCTCGGACTTCAATGGTTCGACGCTGCCCTCAGGCTGGAACGTTTACACCGGAGTTCCGGGTGGCGATCCCGGCGCCCGATTCGGTGCTCGTCACGTTGTCGTCGTGGGAGGCCTGCTGAAGCTCAACACGTGGAAGGATCCGCAGTACCAAAATCGGTGGGTCACCGGAGGCTTATGCCAGTGCGGACTCGCTCGTACCTACGGCGCCTACTACGTGAGATCGCGCGTCACCGGTCCCGGTCCCAATGCAGTCGAGTTGTTGTGGCCATCGGACAACTCGTGGCCGCCCGAGATTGACTTCAACGAGACCGGTGGCAATGTCAATTCGACCACCGCCACGATCCATTGGAGTCCGATCGACCAGATTGAACAACGACACTTATTTATCGACATGTTGAAATGGCACACTTGGGGAGTGATCTGGACGGCGTCGTCAGTCACCTACGTCGTCGATGGATTCGTCTGGGGGACGATCTCAAATGCCGAGGAAGTAACCCACCGCCCAATGACCCTGGACTTTCAGCAGGTGGCAATGTGCAATCTGGGCCGGCAGTGTCCTAAGCATCCCACCTCGATGTTCATCGACTGGGTGGCCGAGTATCGCGCGAAGTGATTCAGACCTTCACGGCCAACTGACGCCGTAGCATGGCATCCGCGGGTCGGCCAACGGT
>JAYVNV010000019.1:0-7220 GCA_043758265.1 Acidimicrobiaceae bacterium | reverse complement strand
ACATCTCCTGCCACTGACGGACCATGCCGAGGTACGCGTTGTTGAGGATTGCCACCTTGATCGGGATTCCCTCGGACCGGGCGGTCACGAGCTCCTGCGCGGTCATCTGAAAGCATCCGTCGCCGTCGATGCACCAGACCGTGCGGTCAGGTCGGCCCACCTTGGCGCCGATCGCCGCCGGCACGCCAAAGCCCATGGTGCCGGCGCCCCCGGAATTTATCCAAGTGCCCGGCTCCTCGAACTTCCAGAACTGCGACGCCCACATTTGGTGCTGGCCGACGCCAGAGGAAACTATCGTCCCGGGAGCCGCCGCGGCGGCGATGGCCTCGATGACCGCCTGAGGACGAAGTGGCCCGTCGGTCGGTGGCTCGTCGTAGACGAGGGGGTATTGCTCACGCCAGCCATCGATCATCTTCCACCAGACGTCGAGGTTGCGAGGCGTCGCCATGGTCGCGTCGAGCGCGCGCAGCGCGGCCGCAACATTGCTCTGAATTGCGACGTCGGCGTGGCGGACCTTGTTGAACTCGGCCCGGTCGATGTCGACGTGGATGACCTTGGCGCCGGCGGCGAAGGACGGAATATTGCCGGTCACTCGATCGTCGAAGCGCGCGCCGAGCGAGATCAGGAGGTCGCACTTTTGAATCGCGGTGACCGCTGTGTACATACCGTGCATGCCGGGCATCCCCAAGTGCTGCGCGTGAGAATCGGGAAAGGCACCGCGCGCCATCAAGGTCGTCACGACTGGCATGCCAGTGCGCTCAGCGAAGGCGAGCAGTTCTTGGTCGGCGCGGGATTTGAGCGTCCCACCGCCGACGTAGAGCACTGGCCGCTCTGACTCGTTGATTAACGCGGTGGCGCGCTCAATCGTCCCAAGGTCGAGTTCGACCTCGGGGCGATAACCGGGCAGGTCAAACTCTTCAACCGTCGCGGGGTACCACCAGTCCATCATTGACTGCGAGACGTCCTTGGGCACGTCGATCAGCACCGGACCCGCACGTCCGGTCGTCGCGAGGTGGAACGCCGCCGCGACGGCGCGCGGAATCTCCTGCGCCGATTGGACGAGGAAGTTGTGCTTGGTGATCCCCATGGTGATGCCAGTGATGTCGCACTCCTGGAAGGCGTCGGTGCCGATTGCACCCGTCGCGACCTGGCCAGTGATGATGACGAGCGGAGTTGAGTCCATGTGAGCATTGCCAATTGGCGTGACGATGTTCGTTGCGCCCGGGCCGCTCGTCACCATTGCTACGCCTGGTCGACCCGTCGCCAGCGCGTAGCCCTCGGCCATATGGCCGGCGCCCTGTTCGTGGCGCACCAGGATGTGGCGAATCGACGAGTCGAGGAGCGGATCGTAGACCGGCAGAATCGCGCCACCGGGCAGACCGAAGATCGTATCGACGCCTTCTTGTTCCAAGCTCTTGATGAGTGCCTGCGCTCCTGATAACTGCACCATTTTCCTTTGTTCTCAGATATGCAAAAAGGCCTCCCTTGTTTGGGAGGCCTCCGGAAGTCGTGTGAGAGAGACTACCGGCGCAACGCGCCTACTACCACCACGAGAATATTCTTACGTCTCTTCACTCCCCCATCTTGGCACAGGATCGCGCGCGGCACAAGGCAGCTACCGAGTGGTCACGGCACCTTTCTCGGCCCCCTGAACGAGGCGCGCGAACTTCTCGAGGACCCCGGTCGTGTAGCGCGGCACGAAGGGTGCCACGTGTTTGCGGCGCTCCTCGAGCTCACGCGGGTCGACCATCAAGTCAACCGAGAGCGCTTCGACGTCGATCGTGATGACGTCACCATCGCACACGAGTCCGATTGGTCCCCCGTCCAGTGCCTCGGGCGCGACGTGACCGACACAGAAACCATGCGTGCCACCACTGAAGCGACCGTCGGTCACGAGTGCGCAGTCCCCGCCACGTCCGACGCCCTTCATGGCCCCCGTGACCGCGAGCATCTCGCGCATGCCGGGGCCGGACTTGGGACCCTCGTAGCGGATCACGACGACGGTCGCCGGTTCGATCTCATTGGCCATGATGGCCGCCATCGCGGTGGCCTCGCCGTCGAAGACCCGGGCCCGACCACTGAACTGCATACTGTCGATACCGGCGACCTTCACGACCGCACCCTTAGGCGCGAGCGTGCCGGTGAGGACCGCGATGCCGCCGCGGTTGTGGATGGGACGACGAAGATCGTGCACCACTTCACCGTCGGGCTGTTTCGCGTGGTACTCAGCGAGGCTCTCGCCCATTGTCTTGCCGCTCACCGTCATCTCATCGGCGTGTAGCAAGTCGTTATCGAGTAGGTGCGCGAGCACGACTGGCACACCGCCGATGCGATCAATATCGCTCATGTGGAATCGACCGTGCGGCTTGGTGTCGGCGATGTGCGGGACGCGCTTGGCGACTTTGTTGAAGTCATCGAGTTGGAGGTCGACGCGCGCTTCGTGGGCGATGGCGAGCAGGTGCAGGACCGCGTTCGTCGAGCCACCGAGCGCCATGACGACGGCGATCGCGTTCTCGAAGGCCTTCTTCGTCATGATCGAGCGCGCGCTAATCCCAAGGTCGAGGAGGTTCAGTACCGCGAGGCCCGAGTCGTAGGCGTACTGGTCGCGACGGGGGTCGATTGACGGCACCGAGGCACTGCCGAGCAGCGACATGCCGAGCGCCTCACCAACGCTGGCCATCGTGTTGGCCGTGAACATTCCCGCGCAACTTCCCTCACCGGGGCAGGCCGCGCACTCAATGGCGTGCAGTTCGTCGTCGCTCATTGCGCCTACCGCATTGGCGCCGACCGCCTCGAAGACCGACGTGATGTCGAGGGATCGACCATCGAGTTCGCCCGGCAGGATCGTTCCGCCGTAGAGAAAGACCGAGGGAACGTCGAGACGGGCCGCCGCCATCAACATCCCGGGCAGTGATTTGTCACAACCGGCGAGCGTCACCATTGCGTCGAAGCGCTCGGCGTGCATAACGCACTCAACCGAGTCGGCAATCACCTCGCGCGACACGAGCGACGCGCGCATCCCCTCGTGGCCCATGGAGATGCCGTCGGAGACCGCGATGGTGACAAACTCAAATGGCACGCCTCCGCCATCACGAATGGCGACCTTTGTTCGCTTGGCCAGTCGGTCGAGTGGCAGGTTGCAGGGCGTCACCTCATTCCAGCTGGAGGCCACGCCGATCTGTGGCTTCGTCATGTCTTCGTCGCCGAGGCCCATCGCGCGCAACATCGCTCGCGCCGGCGCACGGCCGTTGCCCAAGGTGACCTCGGTGCTTCGCGGGGTCGGGTGCACGCTCATAAGAGAAGTCTACGAAACGTCAGCGTCACAACGGCACCAGCGTCGGCGACACCACTACCTCCTGGGCGCGTAGACGGTCACGTTCTCGCTCGTCGCGAGCAGCTCGACCCAAGTCTGACCAGGTCGAAGCTTGATGACGTGGCCCGACGCCGATCGATAGGCCGTGGGCAGTTGAATCTTCGAACGGAACCACCGGCCCTTTTGCAGGCGACCGTCAGAGAAAATGTCGACTGGTCCCGAACCCGTGAGCTTGGCCTCGGAGCCCTCGACGCCTACGCCACCGATGTAGTTGACGCTCATCACGACGACGTTGGCGGGTGAGAGCCGCCTGGCGTCGGCGGTGACGTCGGGCCGTCCGAAGATAAAACGGTCCCACGAGCGGCTTTTCGCGTTCCACTGCCAAGTGGTGGCGTATCCGGCGGCGAAGTTGACGCTGAACGAGCCGACCGGGGCCCCGATTGGTGGCGCGGACCTGGGCAGATAGGTGAAGAGCGCTCGAGGCGGATACACCTTGCCGCCCAATTTCATCAGCGCTGCGGCATTGGCGAACAGGTTGTGCGGCGGGGGTCGATTGAAGTCACGGAACATCGCTCCACGGGCGTTCGACTGGTCGAAGGTCTTCACCGGCGCGCTGGAGATGCTTTTGAGCGCGTAGGCCGCGCCACCGGAGAAGGCGAAGATCCCGCGGAGTGGAAAGACAATCTCGCGGTCGGTGCGCCGCACTGAGCGCACCGGCCCCACTTTGGGTGGAAGGCGCGAGTTGAAGATGGCCGCCAGTCGGGTGATGCCACCCTCGACGATCTCCTCGTAGATGACGTCGGCGTGGTCAATCCCGTACTGCGGGTGCGCTTCTTGAGTGTTGTCGATCTTTATGGTGAGAGCCGAACGACGTTTGGTCGCGGCCGTGGGATCAGGCAGTCCCGTCAACGCGGCGACGCGACGGTGCGCGGGCGAGGTGGTTGTCGACACGGGAACCTTGGTCGTCGTCGTGTCGGCGCCGGCGAGTGTGACAGCGCCCAGCGTTAAGAGGCACGCGAGGACGACGAGGGGCAGTCGGCGCATGGTTAAAACCTATCCGCTCAACGGAGCGACCTGCAACCAACTAGATCCGCTCAACGTCGCGAGCGTCATCGCAGCGCCTGGAGTTCGGCGATGACCTCTTTGCCGTTGGCCTGACCTTTGGTTACCCTCATCACGTGGCCAATAAAGAACTGGGCCAACTTCTCGTCGCCCGCTAGATAGCGCGACCACTCGTTGGGATGCAGTTCGATCAGCTCCGCGACGATGGCGGTGAGGGTCCCTTGGGCGAGTCGTTCGAATCCCATGGTCCGGGCGATCTGGAGCGGGTCACCCCCGTGAAGCAAGAGTTCGCCCAAGACGGTCTTGGCCTGGGTGGCGGAGAGGTCGCCCGACTGCTCCATCCGCACCGTCGCAACGAACGCGGCGCTGCTCAAGTTGGTGAGTCCATCGATGCCGCCAGCTAGTTCGTTGGCCGCGCGCGCCAGAGCAATCTCGGGTTCGAGCCCGGCGTCCATCGCGGCGTGGACGTACCCGTCGAGATCGAGGTCGATCACGACTTCGACCACGTCGAGCAGGGCGTCGCTCGAGTCAGTGAGTCGTTCCTTCAAAAGCGCTCGACGTTCGGCCGGCATCGGGGGAAGTGCGGCGCGAACTCGTTCCTGCCACGCCTCGTCGGGCGCGAGGTCGACGAGGTCGGGCTCGCGGAAGTACCGGTAGTCGTCGGCCTCCTCCTTGACGCGCATCGTCGAGGTCTCGCCGAGGATCTCGTCCCAGTGCCGCGTCTCTTGACGCACGGTGCCACCGGCTTCGAGCAACAGAACTTGGCGCTGTGCTTCGTGGTCGATGGCGCGTACGAGGCTGCGCAGCGAGTTCAGGTTCTTGATCTCGCACCTCGTGCCAAAGGGCGCACCCGATTGGCGCACCGACACGTTGGCGTCGATACGCATTGAGCCCTCCTCCATCCGCCCGTCGGACGCGCCGATGGCGATGAGGATGCCGCGCAGTTCGCTGGCGTAGGCGCGGGCCTGGGCCGAACTGCGGATGTCGGGGCCCGAGACGATCTCGACGAGGGGCACGCCCGATCGGTTGTAGTCGACGAGGGACCGGTCCGCGCCGTGGATCCGACCACTGCCGCCGAGGTGCGTTGACTTGCCAGTGTCTTCTTCGAGGTGGGCGCGCTCAATTGAGACCCGCGCGAAGTTCGCCAGGTCCAAGTAGCCGCCCGAGTTGATTGGCAGGTCGTACTGACTTATCTGGAAGTCCTTGGGCATATCGGGGTAAAAGTAATTCTTACGGTGAAAGGTCGAAGGAGAGATCGTGCTGTGCAGCGCCGTCCCGATAGCCATCGCTAGTTCCACGGCGCGAACGTTCAACACCGGCAGTGAGCCGGGCAGACCGAGGCAGGTCGGACAGACGTTGGTGTTGGGCTCGGAGCCAAAGCTGTTGGCGCAACCGCAGAACATCTTGGTGTGCGTCTTTAGTTCGGTGTGAACTTCGAGCCCGACCACCATCTCCCAGCCGCGGCTTAGCGTCATGATCGACCGTCGGCGATCTCGAGAACGCGCGCGGCCGCGAAGAGCGACGCCTCGCTCCGTCCCGGCCCAAGGAGTTGGACGCCGATGGGCAGACCGGCCTCGCCGGTGCCGAACGGCACCGAGATCGCCGGTTCGCCGGCCAGATTGCTCGGGATGGTGAAGACGTCCGACAGATACATGGCCATTGGATTATCCGTCTTCGAGCCGAAGGTAAATGCGACCGACGGTGTCGTCGCGCCGAGTAACAGGTCGGCTTGGCGGTAGGCCGAGCGAAAGGCGTTAATGGTCAACGTGCGCACCTTCAACGCCTGGCCGTAGTAGGCGTCGTAGTAGCCGGCCGACAGCGCGTAGGTGCCGAGCATGATTCGTCGTTTCACCTCCTCGCCGAAGCCGGCCGTTCGCGTCGACTCCATCATTGCGGTGACGTCGTCGGCGTTGACCCGTAGTCCGTAGCGAACGCCGTCGAAGCGTGCGAGGTTGCTCGACGCCTCGGCTGGAGCAATGAGGTAGTAGGCGCTCAACCCGAGACGCAACTCGGGGATCGAGAGTTCGATGATGGTGGCGCCAGCCTTCGCCATCGCCTCGGCCGCGCGTTGGACCGAGGCCACGACGTCGTCGTCGGCGCCGTCAATTAGTTCGCGAACGAGCGCGACGGTTTTCCCGGCGACGCCGTCCTCCACGTGGTTGACCAGGGACGGCGACGGCTCGGGCAGGGAAGTCGAATCCAGTGGGTCGTGGCCGGCGATTGCTTCAAGCAACAGGGCGGCGTCGTAGACCGTCTTGGTGAGCGGGCCAATCTGATCGAGCGAACTCGAGAACGCAATCAACCCGTAGCGAGAGACCAGCCCGTAGGAGGGCTTCACGCCGATGAGGCCACAAAGCGCGGCCGGCTGGCGAATTGAACCGCCGGTGTCGCTACCGAGCGCCAGTGGTGTCATGTCGGCGGCTACCGCGGCGGCCGAACCGCCCGAAGAGCCACCGGGTACGCGCGTCGTGTCAAGCGGGTTCTTCGTCGGAGCGAAGGCCGAGTTCTCGGTCGACGAGCCCATTGCGAACTCGTCCAGGTTCGTCTTGCCGACCGGCACGGCGCCGGCGACCAGCAGTCGATCGACGACGGTCGCGTTGTAGGGCGGGCGCCAGCCCTCGAGGATCCTCGACGAGCAGGTCGTCGGAATTCCCGTCGTGCAGAGATTGTCTTTTAGCGCGATTGGCACGCCCGCGAGGGGTCCGACCGACTCGCCGTGGGCCACGCGCTCGTCGATTCGCGCGGCGGCACTTCGCGCCCCCGCTTCGTCGACGTAGAGAAAGACGTTGAGTTCGTCGTTGCGCGAGTGCACCGCGTCGAGTGCACCCTCGAGGACGCTCGTGGC
>JAYVNV010000018.1:0-2274 GCA_043758265.1 Acidimicrobiaceae bacterium | reverse complement strand
TCCAGCTTGGCGAGCACGTCGCCGGTATCCGTCGACTTGAAACGTGCATCGATAGCGAACTGGCCAGCAGCGAAACCTGTTCCCGCTACATGTTCAATCAGTGCGGCGCGAGACGAGCGAAGTGCCTCGAGGACGTGATGACGTGCCAGGCCGTTGGCCGAGCGGAGGCGGAACCGAAGCCATTCGTCATCGGTGTAGATACGACGCAGTCCCTTCGGAACCGCGACACGACGCTCGAGTTGCGCGAGGCCGACGAGGCTGTCAACGACTGGTCGAATTCGATTGGCGATCTCTTCGTCTTGGGTCGATTCGCCAGTTGGGTACACATGAGCCACATGGATCGGGTAGCGACAAACCCGGCCGCTGGTCGAATCGAAGTACGCAACCTCATCTTGAAGGACCATCTCGTTGATCTGTACCTTGGTGCGGCGAACGGTGAATCGCTGAATCTCTTTGCGGAGGATCCCAAGTTCGTCGTCCGACAAGATGCCGCCGAAGCCGTGACGCCTCTCAAGCCGATTCAGGATGTTGAGCGTCGCTTCCTCAAAGTTGTCGGGGCCTAACAGTCCAACGAGGTTCAAGAGATCTGAGGCGCCGCGACTGATGGGTGTCGCAGTGAAAAGCATGATGTTGTCGGCCAAGCTTTCTCGGACTTGCTGAGTTCGGTTGGAACCGGCGTTCAAGAAATTGTGTGCCTCGTCAACGGCGAGGATCTGAGCGCCTCTCACCGCAAGTTCCTCGCGCCCTAGGTCCTTCCGGCCAGCGTGCGAAAGAAGTCCGTGCGAGACAGGGCTAATCATGAGCCCGATCCCGAGGCTCTCCTTCTCCCAGATGCCAATTACCGCCGGAGGTCCAACCAGCACCGTGAGGTCACGACGGACTCTGCCAGTGCTCCATAACCGGTCTCGGGCGGCACGCACTAGGTGCGCACCCATTCGGGTCTTGCCCGAGCCTGTGGCGTCGGCAATCAGAACGCTGCCCACGCTCTCCATGATCCACAGCGCTTGAGCTATGCCGGTGCGCTGGGACGGCCAGAGAGATTGGTCGGCGACAGTTGCCCCGTTGAGGTATCGCGCTGCCCACGCACCGGTGAGAAGTTCGGAGCAGGCTCGAGCCAAGGCCTCTTGCCAGGTCACCATCTGCAGGAGGTCCTCAAGTAGCGTGCGCAGCTCATCGTCCCAGGGCTCTCCAGCCACCCAGTAGTTCTCGGCTACCGAAGCCAACTCCCTGTATCGGCGTCGCTCCCTCGGCGCCTCGAACCGCGCATTGGCCTCGAACTGTTGAGAGAGCCCGTTGTCGGTGAAGTTGCTTGAGCCTACCGTGGCGGCATTGACGCCAACGTAGATCTTTGCGTGAAGGCGAGTTGCACCGTGTACGAAACGCGTGTGGATTGCTCCCTTCTCGAGAACCTCAATCACCTGTAGCACTTTCGCCGAAAGCCGGAGTGACACGCCGCGTTCTTCCAGCCAGTAGAGGCGGGTCTCATCGGTGAACTCCTTGCGGTCGGATCGAAATGCATGTCGATTCGTTGTGAAAGGTTCCGCTCCGAGTACCAGTCGAACTTGTCCTAGGTCATGATGCTCGTTGTCCCAAGCGGCGATGAGTTCGATGAGCTTGCCGATCGAGGAGTAGCCGGCAATGAGTAACGGAGACGGCGACGACACTAGGTCGTCCCAAACAACATCGCGTACATGGATTCGGTTTCGATTAGTGGGGAACTGATCCTGGCTGGGCCAGGTTCGGCTCTCGAGGATGCCGGCTGCTCTCGTGGATGGACTTGTCCAGAAGAGATCAAGTTGCGTGGCAAATGACTTAGGTGAGGTATTCAGTCCTTGTTGAACATTCGGCCGTCGACGTTCGTCATCTGGTCGGCCCGTATCCATTTCCAGATTCTGACAGTGGTCGTCAGTTTTCAAACGGATACCTAAGTGAATCGCGACGGGATTCTTGGAGGGCGGTTTCAAGGGGTGAGCGCAACGGTTCTGTGATAGAGGATTACTCGACACAGGAGGATGCCAGTGGCACCACGCCTCACCCAGTCTCAGAAAACGCTAGCGTTGCGACTTCGTCGACAAGGTCTTAGCCAGCGCGAAATCGCTCGCCAGATCTGTTGCAACGATTCGACGCTCAGCATCATGTTTCGAGAGAAGCTGTCGAGCGAAGGCATCGCCGAACGGTGGGCACCGCGTCCAGGGCGCTTGTCAATTGATGATCGCGAACAGATTCTCCTTGGACTGCGCGCAAGTGAGTCGATGAGCTCGATTGCACGACGAA
>JAYVNV010000017.1:0-21006 GCA_043758265.1 Acidimicrobiaceae bacterium | reverse complement strand
GGTATCGTCGCCTGATCGCCGAGAATGTGCTCGAGCACGCTGGCCCCAGATCCGTCAGGGTGTTCCGCCTGTGAGACCTGGCTCAACTGCAGAGGGTCTCCCAACAGAATTAAATTACGAGCGCCGTTCGCCGCGGCAACCGTGTCAGCGAGAGAGAGCTGTCCGGCCTCGTCGACAATCAGCACGTCGACGGGGAAAGGACGCAGGGCCTGACGCGCCCACAGCCACGGCGTGCCCGTGACGAGGTTGTAGCGGTCGCTTTCGGCATCAAGATTTGTGTTCGAGTAACGGACGCCGTCAAGCATTCCCTCCTTGGGCTTGGGGCCTTTACGGAGGGCGCGCAAGTCGCCCAGATCACCCTTCGACGCGAAGACCTCGTAGGTTGCAGCGAGGAGATTGTCAATGGCCATGTGGCTCATCGCGGTAATGCCCACTCTCTTGCCTGACTTGATCAACGCGTGAACGATGTGTGATCCGCTGTAGGTCTTGCCCGTCCCCGGTGGTCCCTGCACGGCGACGTAACTTTCATCGAGGTCGCCGACCCAACCCAGGATTGAGTCAAGGTCGTCGTTGAAGAATCCATTGAAATGAGAACTCTCAGTGACGAACCTCGGGTCGTCTCGCCCCAGCAACGCCAACGACACTCGACTAGGTGGATCATCCGCCGAGGGATGAACGATCTGTTGGGCGAGGTGAAAGATGACACCAGGTTTCTCATTAGGCCATACGTAGTTATCGACCGTCACCACGGACGCGAGACCACCCGTCTCGTCGTAACTCTCCTTCCATCTCAGTTTCAATGTTCGTTCGACGAGGTCGAACTCGGGCATGTAGCCGTATCCGCGCTCGATGCCAACCCCGGTGAACAAGACACTCTCCTGACTTTTAAATTCCGCCCCTACCGCCTGCTCGGGCCATGTGAACAGCGCGTTTTTCGCCGGTTGGCCTCTAACCACCACATTCTCGAAGCCCCGAAAGTCGAGGTTGACGATGTACTCAGGATTTGGATAGAGCGCCGTGAACTCCGACGCCGCTTGGGCGAACTTCGGCTCAGTGTTGGCAATTCGCTCCCTTCGCCAGTAGTTCAAGAGTTCGCCCAGCAGACGTTCCGGACCGTCCTCGCTGAAGGCCCGTAGCGCCTCGACCAACTGATCAGTGTCGACAGACCGGTCCGACTCTTCGAGCACGGCATCGCGCCACTCGACGTGATCGTCGCGTTGCGCGACGAGGAAATCTCGCAGCGCCAGGGTGGCCGCCACGTCGTCCTCGTTATAACGCGCAATCTCGTCGAGCAGCGCGCGATCCCCCGTTCTCATGTACTCGTCGTACGTGACGACCGCTCCGGCACCTTGTTCAATGCCACCTCGTCGCACGAAGCCAGCGAGACGCTCGAGGTGCTTGAGGCCGTAGGACTCGGTACCGACCTGGAGTGCGTTCTTGGCCACGATGAACAAGTCGACGAAGAGTCCAGTCTCGACGAGCGAAGTGAACAGGCTTTCCGTCTCGGTGCCCTTCGTCAGACGATCGAGCGAGGATCGTTCCGTGTGGTTGTAGTGGTACACGTGCATCAAGGGGAAGATCGCTCGTCGCTCGCCGAGGAACGCCACTAGCTCCTTGATCATCTCGGCTTGTTCGTCGAGGTCGTGTGCCCAACGGCCGTCGTAGCACCAGTCACCGTTCGCGTCTCGGTAGTAGAGGCCACTGAGGAAAAAAAGGTCGTGCTGCGCGGTCCAGAATGGGTGTCCTTCAAAATCGAAGAAAACATCGCCGCGGTCGGGTTCTGGTAGGAGGTCGAAGCCGTGACCGTAGACCGGATCCTCGCTTACCGCGATGAGCTCGAAGACTGGTGGCTGATCGGGCCGGTCACGCGACGCGACCTGCAAGAGCGCTTGACGGCTCAGTCGCGCAAGACTCTCCTCGTGAAGGTCGCGAACCGCATCTCGTCGTCCGGCCAATTCGACAATCGTTCGTACGCCCTGCGTGGCGAGCGCATCGCGCTCCGGTCCGCGAATATTTGCGACGTGGACCAACGAATCGTCGGCACGCCATCGTGCTTCGCAGTCCTGGTTAAATTCGCAGTAGTCACAGTGATCGCACGGCTCAGGCACGGTTCCTTCGATTTCGTCTTGTTCCAGCAGCGCGCACAGCTGACGGCGAAGCCGACGCCAATAGGGCCGGAACTGCTCAACCAGCAGCGACTCTCGAAGTCCCGACCCGAGCCAGAGGTGCATCTCGCGTGGCGGCAGTCCCGTTAGGGCCTGCAGTGCGTCGGTATAAAAGCACAGCTGTAGGACGTGTCCGGGCTTACCCTGCGTACGCGTCAGTTTTGCGTCGATGGGTTCGTAGGTGCAGTACCCTTCCTCAGCGTCGTCACGTCGAATCAAGAAGTCGGCGATGCCTCGAATACCCTCGTGGCTGAGGGGCATTTGATAGATGACGTCGTACCCGAGTTCCATCGGGTTACCGATCCTCGCCACCCACTGCAGAAAGGTCTCGTCTGGGTTGCGACCGGGCACTTGATAGATGGTCCGGCCCTCGTTCGCGAGTTCCGAAAGACAATCACGCTCGTGGGAGGCGCCTTTTTCAATCAACAGGTCGGCGAGTGAACTCATAGCGCGCGGCTCCACTCGCAAGAGTCCAGCGTCGGCACGATTGCGTAATGACAGAAAATGGGCGCACTCCAACCACGCCGTTATCTTGGACGGGGTAATCAGTCGCTCGACCATTTCACCTCACTGTAGATTTCAGAGGCACTCGATAGCGCCACCAGACAACTATGACGCCAACCTGTGACGTGGCGAGCGGATCGCCTACAAACGAGTCTGGGCCACTTGGCGCGCCACATCGAGGCGCTCTCGTTGGGTCTCCGCCGCCGCCGGACCGCTCGCCCCCGGTGAGCGCCGCCGTTGGAGTGCGGCTCCTGGCAAGAAGAGAGACGCGAAACGGGCGAAGGCCGGATCAGCGCTAACGACCTGCGACAGGGGGACGGCGCGCGCCACGGCCCGCGCCACTAGGTGACCAACCAGTTCGTGGGCCCGGCGAAAGGGAACCCCTTCCAACACCAACTCCTCAGCGACGTCGAGGGCGACGAGAAACTCATCACTGGCCGCTGATCGAGCGACGTCGTCGTTAAACGTGAGCGAGCCGTAGGCGCCCGATAACGCCGCGAGCACCACGAGCACCTGGTGCACAGAATCAAAGAGTGGCTCCTTATCCTCTTGAAGATCCCGGTTATACGACAGGGGCAGACCCTTCAAGGTGACCAGCAGTCCCGTCAGATTGCCGACCATCCGGCCGCTCTTCGCGCGCGCGAGTTCCGCTACGTCACTGTTCTTCTTTTGTGGCAGCATGGACGAACCGGTCGTAAAAGCGTCGGCGAGGGTGGCGAAGTTGAACTCGGCGCTCGTCCAGAGCACCAGCTCTTCACCCATCCGAGAGAGGTGCACACCCAAGAGGGCGACGTCGAAGAGGGTTTCGACTACGAAATCACGGTCGCTCACGGCGTCGAGGGAGTTGGCGAACGTAGAGGAGAATCCAAGGAGTTCGCCCGGGATCGAGGGATCGATCGGGAGTGAGGTTCCGGCCAATGCGCCAGCGCCCAGCGGCGAGACATTCATCCGATCGCGGGCGTCAAGCATTCGATCGACGTCACGAAGCAGCGCCCACGCGTGAGCATTGAGGTGATGTGTCAATAGCACTGGTTGGGCCCGTTGCAGATGCGTATATCCCGGGAGGCATGCGTCAGCGTTGCGGTCGCCGAGTGCCACGAGTGCGTCGAGCAGCACCAGCGCCGAGCGAGAAATCTGCGTGATCGCGTCACGAGTGAAGAGGCGCAGGGTGGTCGCCACCTGATCGTTTCGACTGCGTGCGGTGTGCAGCATCGCACCGACGTCGCCCGTCAGTTCGATCACCCGACGTTCAATCGCCATATGAATATCTTCGTCGGTCGCCGCGCGCACAAACAGGCCCTGATCAAACTCGGCCTCCACCTCGTCGAGCGCACCCGAGAGCGTCACACCCTGCTCCTCACTCAACAGACCAGCACCAATGAGTCCACGAACGTGGGCCCGTGTGCCACGCAAATCATGACGGTAGAGGACGTGGTCGAAGGAGTAGCTCTGTGAGAGGTCCCACAGTGCCGAGTCGATTGGTTCAGAAAATCGCCCGCTCCAAAGCGTCATGGCGAGGGCGCTTCAGCGTTCTTCGCGCCCTGTCGCGCCGCCCACGTCTTGACACCGAGACCGTAGATCTTCACGAAACCTTCTGAGTCGGCGTGGTGGAAGGTGTCGGCCGCGTCGTAGGTCGCTAGACCATGATCGTAGAGCGCCTTGGGACTTCGCCGTCCGACAACGCGCAGTAGTCCCGGCGCTTCGAACAACAGTCGAACGTCGCCCGTGACGTGGCGCTGCGTCTCGGCCATGAAGGCGTCGAGTGCCTCTTTTAGAGGTGAGAACCACATGCCGTCGTAGACCAGCTCAGCCCAGCGCGGCTCCAAACGGCTCTTCTCGTGGTGAACATCTCGTTCGAGGACCATATCCTCTAAGTCGGCGTGGGCCACGATAAGCGACAACGCAGCTGGGCATTCATAAATCTCACGGCTCTTGATACCCACCCGCCGGTTCTCGACCATGTCGAGGCGACCGAAACCGGTCGCCCCAGCTCGGGCGTTGAGCGCCTCAATCAAATCGGCCAACGACATCGCAACGCCGTCCAAAGCGATGGGGACACCCCCTTGAAAACTGATCGTCAGCTCCACCGGATCGAGATTCGTGACCCGAGTGAGCGTGTAGGGCTCGTCGGGCGGCGCTGCCCAGGGGTCCTCGATGGCGCCGCATTCAATGGCGCGACCCCAGAGGTTCTCGTCAATCGAGTAAATCTTCTCCTTGGTTGCCGTAATGGGGATCTGCCACTGCTGGGCGTAGTCCACCGAGTCGGCGCGGGTCATGCCCCAGTTGCGTGCCGGCGCGAGTACTTCGAGGTCTGGAGCCAGAGCGTGCGTCCCGACCTCAAAGCGAACCTGATCGTTCCCCTTGCCCGTACACCCGTGGGCGATCGCCTGCGCACTGAACTTGCGCGCCTGAGAGACGAGGTGGCGCACGATCACCGGTCGCGACAGCGCCGAGACCAGCGGGTACTTCCCCTCGTAGCGTGCGTTGGCGAAGATTGCCTTGGCACAGAACTCGTTTGCCATTTCATCGCGCGCGTCAACGAGGACGCAGTCGATCGCCCCGGCGGCCAGCGCGCGCGCGCGAATGGCGTCGACGCTCTCGGAACTCTTCATGTCTTGGCCCACATCGACCAGCACGCCAACGACCTCCACGCCCCACTCTTCAATCATCCAGCGAATCGCAACTGACGTATCAAGACCGCCGCTGTAAGCGAGTATCACTCGTTTCGCCATGGCTACTTCACGTTCACGGTCGACGAGTTTTTCTCCTCGAGGCCGGCGAGGGAACGAAACTCGTGCGCCAGTGACATGCCACCACGCTTCTCATTCGCAATGATGAGCACCGTGTCGTCGCCGGCGACGCTGCCGAGCACGCCCTCGAGCGCGCTGCGATCGAGGGCCGAAGCGACGACGTGCGCGCAGCCCGGAGGGGTACGCACGACTACGAGGTTCTCTGAGCTCTCGACCGATACAACCCACTCGCCCATCATTCGCCGTAGGTGATCGAGGGGCGCGTGCGTGTAGGTCGACGCGGTGGCCGCGACAATACGCCGAGCGCCGTTCTCGTCACGTACCTTGATGGTCTGGAGCTCTTGTAGGTCTCGAGTGACGGTCGCCTGTGTCGCAGAGATACCCTCGGTCTGCAGACGCGTGACGAGTTGCGCCGCCGTGGATATCCTCTCGCGTTCAATTAACTCACCAATGCGGTGCTGACGTTGGGTCTTGGTCATTGCTTCTCCTTTATCCAGCGAAGGACGCCGATCATTGCCGAACGGCGATGAAACACCTGTCGCCACACGAGCGACGCGCGACTGTCGAGAACGTCATTGGTGATCTCGTCTCCACGGTGCGCTGGCAGACAGTGCAGTATCACGGCTTTCTTCTTGGCCAGTTTCATCAACGATGCGTCGACCCGAAATGACGAGAGTTCGCGTCGCCGTGTGGCCGTCTCGCTCTCGACACCCATTGAGACCCACCCGTCGGTGTAGACGACGTCAGCGTCCTTCACGGCCTCGAACGCGGAGTCGATGAGTCGAAGTTCCCCGGGCCCTTCGACCGATCGAGGGTCCTCCGGACCGCCCACAACGAGTTGGTAGCCGTCGGGTGCCCCCACCGTCACGTTGACACCAAGTCGAAGCAGGGCGACCGCCAGCGATCGCGTGACGTTCGTTGCGTCACCGACGTAGGCCACGTTAAGCCCGGCGAGGCCGTGCACGTCGCCGTCAGCGAACTGGTCGGCGATCGTCAACACGTCGGCGATCGCCTGAGTTGGATGTGCCGCATCGCTCAGTAGGTTGATGAGCGACATCGTGCCGTTCGTCGCCACGCGCATGCGCTCGAAGAGCGCATGATTGCGCAGGCGCAACGCGGCGATTGCGTACATCTGCGACAACGACAGTGCGACGTCCTCGGCGCATTCGCGGCTGTCGACTCCGATCTCCTCGTCGCTGAAGAAAGTGGTGTAACCGCCGAGTTCGTGAATGGCCGAAGAACTCGATGCGCGTGTGCGCAGGCTCGGGTGCTCGAAAATTAGCGCCACGCCCTGACCCTTCAACGTCTCATCGTCGAATGGCGGTCGCGCCAGGTCGTAGATCGAATCAAGGTCGAAGAGCGACTGCTGTTCGATCGTGATGAAGTGTCGACTCATCGAAACACCTCCGTAGTCGGTACTGCGTTGGCGAGCGCGTCGCGCAGCGCGTGGCGCCGGGCGCCGTTGGCCATGATGACCCGTGTGGCACCGCCCTCGAGGGCATCGAGTGCGGCGGTCATCTTTGGACGCATGCCGTCTCGCGCGGCCCCCGAATCGATCAGCGCGCGCACGTCAAGGCCCGACACCGACTCCAGCGACGTCGACGCGTCGTCGGGATCGCTACGAAGTTGATCGACGTCGCTCAAGAGAATGAGTGCCGCCGACCCGAGCGCGCCAACAAGCGCCCCGGCGACTGTGTCGGCGTTGCAGTTCACCAATCCCCCGTCGTCACTGAGCGCAATCGACGTCATCACCGGAGTGAGACCGGCCCGCCAGAGCAGAGCGAGCACGTCAGCGCGGGCTTTTGGTGAGTATCCGACGTGGTCCCCGGGCAGGTCGCCGGCCGTCGCCGTCAGCACCGCGCCGTCGGGACCGGAGAGGCCAATGCACGCGAGCCCAGCCAGATTGAGTGCCGCAACGACTCGCAAGTTCACCAGGCTGAGAGCCATTGCGACGTAGCCGATAGTGCGCGAATCAGTCACGCGCAGCCCGTTATGGAAGTGGCTCTCGACGCCGAGCTCCGCGAGGAGTGAGGAAATCTGAGGGCCACCACCGTGCACGACCACGACGTCTGTGCCGTTGGATCGAAGTTCGGCCACGTCGAGGGCGAGGTCGACGAGCACCGGGGACGTCGCGCGCAGCGAATCGAGCGCGTGGCCGCCAAGTTTTACAACGAGCGACGTCACGGCGTCACCCCCGTCATCGCGAGACCGGTGGCCTCGTCCCGTCGCGTCGCCACGTTCCAAGCCTGCACCGCCTGACCAGCCGCACCCTTTACGAGGTTGTCAAGTGAGCTGAGTGCGACGAGCCAGCCGGTTCGCTCGTCCACTCGTGCGCTAACGAAGCAGAGGTTGCTGCCGAGAGGGTCCTTCAACGTCGGCGGCTCGTCTAGCACTACGACGAAGGGATCGTCGGCGTAGGCCTCGCGCAACACGTCGAGCGCTCCCTCAGTGGTGAGCGACGTGGCAGTGATTCGACCGTAGGCCGTAACCAGCATTCCGCGACTGACCGGTAAAAGGTGCGGGGTGAAAAGCAGTTCGGCGTTGATCTCTTGCTGCAGCTCGGGCGTGTGGCGGTGGCGCAGGAGGCCGTAGGCCTCCGCGTTGCCGGCGAGACGCGACGCCTGTAGCCGTTCGTTCACGGTACGACCGGCACCCGAGCTTCCGCTCAGTGCGTTCACGATGATGTCACGCCGTTCAATCAGGCCCCGGTCGAGAAACGGACCGAGCGCGAGCGCGCTGGCGGTTGGGTAGCAACCCGGCACGGCGATCAGTTGGGCGCCGACGAGTTCTTGACGGTGACGTTCGACGAGACCGTAGACCGAGCGCGCGAGCAGCTCCGGCGCGAGGTGGGGCTGACCGTACCAGTCGAGGTACGCCTGCTCCTCCTTTAAACGAAAGTCCGCGCCGAGGTCTACGACCTGAACGTCGCTCGCGAGTAGCTGGGGCACGAACTTCTGACTCTCGCCGTGCGGTAGGGCGAGGAACACCACGTTGAGCTCGTGGCTAAAGATCTCGGCGCTCTCGGAATAGGGCATCGAGGGATAGGCCGCACTCAGGGCCGGTACGTGGTCGCGGACGAGTTTGCCCGCGTTGGACTGGCCCGTGGCGACCACGACGTCGAGGTCGTCGTGGGACGTAGCGATTCGCATCACCTCGGATCCGGCGTACCCGGTTGCGCCCATGACTCCAACTTGCACGGTGCCATTTTATGCATACCAGGTTATAAAAACGCAAATTATCTTGGCGGCCGGTAGAGTGGACGCCATGTCACGACGCGGTTGGTCACTTTTCCTGGCGATGGCCGTCATATGGGGTATTCCTTACCTTTTAATCCGAGTGGCCGTGCGTCAACTTGATCCCGGGGTCATGGTGCTCTGGCGCACCGGTCCGGCGGCGATCCTGCTGGCGCCTCTCGTGATTAGCCGCGGCCAAGTCCGCGAACTGTTGCAGAACATCAAATGGATTGCGGTCTTTGGCGTCATCGAGTTCGGCGTTCCGTGGTACCTCATGTCGACGGCCGAACGGCACATCTCGAGTTCACTCACCAGTCTCTTGATCTGCTGCGTCCCCCTTTTCGCCGTCCTGGTCCAACGCTTGCGTCGCAACGGGGATCACGTCTCGCGACAGCGCTACCTGGGGATCGCTGTCGGTGCCGTCGGCGTGGCGCTCTTGGTCGGGTTGGACCTTCGTGGCGGGTCGCTGACGTACATCGCCATGATGATGGTCGTCTGCGTCGGCTACACGCTCGGACCACTCATTCTCGCGACAAAGTTGGCGCACGTCTCGGGCGTCGCCGTCGTCACGGGCGCAACATTGGTCGTCGCGCTTGGGTGGATTCCCTGGGACGTCCGACATTGGCCCACGCACGTGTCGAGCGAGACGTGGATCTGCATGGCGGTCCTCTCGGTGGTGTGCACCGCGGGGGCGTTCTTGGTTTTCTTCGAACTAGTCAAGGAGGTCGGCTCGTCACGTTCGGTGGTCGTCACCTACTTCAACACCGCTATCGCCGTCGTTCTTGGCGTCGTCGGGCTTCACGAGGCGTTGACGGCAGGAATCGTCATTGGATTTCCGCTCGTGCTAATCGGCAGCTTCCTCGCGATGGGTAGTAAAACAACAACGTTGGAGTCCGAACTAGACGCGGAAGCGAGCCGAGACGCGAACCACGCCGTCCACCAACAACCAGAGTGAACCGGCCGCCGCGGCGAGGGTGACCTCATGGCCATACTCAACCGGTCCGTGGTGCGTAACCACAACCTCACGAACTGGACCATCGACTACTTCGTCCACCACCTGCCAGACGGCGGCGTTGTTCACGTGCCCCACGATGTCGAGGTCGGCGCGTCGAAGGGGCCAGGGCCGCGACGTCGCGCCCTCGGCGACGACGGCCGCCTCGATGCGACCCGAGACTCTTCGACCGGCGATGGCTTCACCGTAAACGGCGAGGAATTCGGGCTTTATTCGAAGGGGATGGCCCGTTGCGTCGATTGGGACCCACAGCGCCGCCGCCTCAACCAGTCGACGCGCGCCAACCGCGATGTCTGTGCGCCGTTCGGCCCACGCCGCGCCCACGCCGCCGCACCAGGTCGTCACCCTCAGGTCTTCTCGGTAACGCGGCCACCGACCGCCCTCGGCAATCCTCACAGCCGTTCGTCGAACCACCCACGTTTCTGATGAGCCAATGCTCGAGTCATCCCAGTCGTCGGTCGCAACGTCTTGGAGCATCCGGGCGAGGCCGTCCAGACGAAGTACACCTTCTCGGTCGGCGTCACCGAGCCGGACCTTGAACAGCCCAGTGAATTTTCGACCACTCGCTGGTTGAGCGACGAACTCAATCACGATCGAGAGCCACCCCAACCACCCCGCGCGATAACCAACTCAACGAAGGGCCGCGCCCAGCGTCAACGCGGTGTCAATCAAACTTTGGCGAGCGGCTGAGACGTCTCCTTCTCCGAGCGTCCTTTCGGGGGAGCTGAGACGGATGTTGTAGGCGAGACTACGCGTTGCCTGAGGCAGCGATGAGCCTCGATAGACGTCGAAAAGGACAACACTTTCGACGAGGTCCGTCGCACCACGAAGGGCGAACGCGAGGTCTTGGGCGTGCACCGACTGTGGCGTAACGAACGCCAGGTCGATGACCGCACTCGGGTAGCGGCTCGGCGCCGAAGAGAAGTCGCTGCGACGCGTCGCGCGCTGCCAATCGCTCAGTGCGTCGAGGTCCACGTCAACGAGACCGAGCCGGCGTGACGCCGTCGTCGCCACGGCCTCGACGAGATCGCCGTCGACCTCTCCGACGTGACCGAGGACCGCGCCAGTGTGACGGTCGACCAACTGCGCCGAGCGCGTGGGATGCAGGCCGCGTAGAGCCTCAGCGCTCGTGCGAACCACTACGTCATCGAGACCGAGCCGCTCACAGAGCACGGACCAGAACGCCACGGCGCTCACGGCATCATCCCCCACTCGCCCGAGGATGATTGTCAAACGCTCGTTCTCGAGCGGCAGAGTCAGAGTGGCCAACCCACCAACGCCGCCCCTGGTCGTGCGGGTCGCTCGCGCGTGACTCGGGTACGCAAACACGTTTCCTATTTCGGCCAGCACAACGTCGCCCGTGCCGCGTTCGACGTTCTTGGCCCACACCCGAACGAGTCCGGTGATCATCGTCGCGCGTAGTACCGCCTCGTTCGAGGCCAACGGATTAGTGATGCGAACACGATCGTGGTCCTCGTGCAGAAGATCAAACTCTTCGTCACTGACGAGCGACGGGGTCCATCCCTCGTGCGCCCCGAGGTCGACGCTGACGTCGCGCACCAGGCGACGCAGGCGTTGTCGCTCGCTCAGACCACCTGGCTCAGTCCAGGTGGGGGTGTGACGTGGGAGCCGTCGATAGCCGTACTGTCGTGCTATCTCCTCGATAACGTCGGCCCGGCCGGCGGCGCCACTTCGTACGTCCACTCGGGCACTCGAGGGGATCACTACCAGCGTGTCGCCGTCGTCATTGACTTGGAAGTTAAGACCACGAAGGATTGTGACGACGTCGTCGTGCGCGATTGCCACGCCGAGCAGTCGCTCAATGTCGCCTGGACGAACGACGATTGTCGGTGGCGTCGAGATGGCGCCCCACACATCAAGGGGCTCGGCCAGCCACTCCAAAGCCGGAACGCTCTCGCGCAGGATCGCTACGAAACGCGCGGCGCCACGAAGTGCGAGGTGGGGATCGACACCGCGTTCGAATCGGTTCGACGCCTCACTGCGAAGTCCGTGACGCTTCGAACTTCGAGCGATACTCATGGGGTCGAAGGTGGCCGCCTCGAGCAGGACGTCGGACGTGGCGTCGCTAATCTCGCTCGCTGCACCCCCCATAATTCCCGCCAGTCCAAGGACGGTGTCATCACCATCGACGATGACGCAGTCCTCCCCCGTGTCTCCGAGTCCTCGACCGGCCATCGCCAACTCGCGGATCACACCGTCGAGCGTCTCGAGCGTCTCACCGGGACGTGCTCGACGAGCGCGCAGGGTCGCACCCGCGACCTGGGTCGCGTCGTAAGGATGGGTCGGCTGTCCAAGTTCGAGCATCACAAGGTTGGAGGCGTCAACGACGTTGGAGATTGCACGCATTCCGGCGCTCTCGAGTCGCCGTCGCACCCAGTTCGGCGAGGGACCGACAGTGACGTTACGAAGCACCGACACGGTGAGTCGACCACAAAGATCGGGGTCGTTAATGCCGGCGCGGGCAAACGACGCACTCGCCGCCGCCCCGTTTGGTTCGGCCAACGCGGGACTTCGAAGTGGCCGCCCGAAACGGGTCGCCAAGTCCCGAGCGACACCCTCGACCGACCAGGCGTCGGGTCGATTCCCTTCGACCGTGATGTCAAAGACAACGTCGGGGGTGAGACCGAGCGCTGCGAGCAAACCTTCGCCGACCCGTGGCGTATCGAGCAGATCATCGAGCAACAACAGACCACTGTGATCGTCACCCAGTCCGAGTTCGGTCGCGGAGCACAGCATGCCGTTGGAGGTGACGCCGCGCATCGAGCGAGTCGCAATCTCGAAACCACCCGGTAGTACCGAGCCGACGGGCGCCAGGGGCACGTAGTTGCCTACCCTAAAGTTTGTCGCCCCACAGACGATCTCGAGGGGGCCGCTCCCGCCGTCGACGATCACCAGTTGCACGCGGTCGGCGCCGGGAATCGGGCGAATCTCCTCGACCCGAGCGACCACGACCTGCTCGAGGCTCTCGCCGACGTAGTCGATATTCTCGACCACGAGGCCGAGGTCATCCAACACGGCTCGTAACTGGTCAGGCAATTCTGGTACATCGACAAACTCTCGAAGCCAGGCCAGCGAGATCCTCACGAGAACTGCCCGAGGAAGCGAACGTCATTCTCTATGAGGGCGCGTAAGTCGGCGATCTCGTGACGCATCTGCGCGCATCGGTCAATCCCAAAACCGAAAGCGAAACCGCTCCAACGATCGCCGTCGATGCCAACGGCCTCGAGCACGGCCGGGTCGAGCATGCCACACCCACCGAGCTCGATCCAGCCACTCTGGGAGCACGTGCGGCATCCGTCACCGCGACAGATCGTGCAGGTGACCTCGAATTCGGCCGATGGCTCAGTGAAGGGAAAGTAACCGGGCCGCAAGCGCGACTCAATATCCGCACCGAAGTACGAACGCGTGAAGGTCTCAATGACGCCAGCGAGGTCGCCAAAGGTAATGCCGTGGTCGATGACCAGCCCTTCAATCTGGTGAAAAGTTGCGAGGTGACGTGCGTCGGGGGTGTCGCGGCGAAAGCAGCGACCGGGCATCACCGAATGGATAGGCAGTGCGTCATTAGCCACGGCTTCTTCCATGAGGTGTATCTGCGTCGGCGACGTGTGGGTCCGCAAGACGACCGTCTCGGGCTCACCGAGTTCCACGTAGAAGGTATCCCACATGCCCCGCGCCGGGTGGGCAGGGGGAATGTTGAGCGCCTCGAAGTTGTACCAGTCACTCTCGACCTCGGGCCCGTCAGCGACGGTGAAGCCCATCGCCACGAAGACATCCTCGAGCTCCCGCTGCGTGATGGCCACGAGACTGGGGTGCCCGACCGTGGGCGCCCAGCGCACAGCGCCAACGACGACGTCACCGAGATCGAGCGCATCCTCGGCCAAGAGCGCGGCCCGCTCCAGCAGCGTGAGCGCACGTCGACGCTCCTCAAGCGCCCCTTGGATGATTCGACGGGCCTCTTGCAACGTAGCGCCGGCCTCTTTACGGTCCTCGGGCGCGAGTACGCCCAGCGACTTCTGCAATGTTGAAAGGACAGATCGTTTACCAGTGAGCGAAGGCTCGGCTCCTCGAAGCTCCTCCAGCGACGAAAGTGCGGCGACCGCCGCGAGTAGGTGGACGGTCTGATTCGAAAGGTCGGCAAGTGGCGAAGAGGTCATGACCCCTAAAGGCTAGGTGGTGGTGGCGTCGCGGTGGCATCTTGGCGCTGGCGAAGTGCTTCGAAGGCAACGAGCGACGCGGCGACGCCGGCGTTGAGCGACTCGCTACGCCCCGCCATCGAAATTGAGATCGTGCGCTCACAGAGCGCCACCGACTCGTTATCTAGACCACTGGCCTCGTTGCCGATGACGACAACACACGGCGCCGTGAAGTCAACTTCACGATAATTCGTTCCACCGCGCACGATCGTGGCCAACGTCGTCGCGCCACCGACTCGAAGGTGCTTCAGCGTCGTCGCTAGATCTCCAACAGCGATGGGAAGATGAAAAATTGAACCGGCACTCGCGCGCAGGGTCTTGGGGTTATAGGGATCGACCGACTGACCAGTGAAAACCACGGCCGAGGCACCGGCCGCGTCGGCCGATCGGATAATCGTCCCGGCGTTGCCGGGATCTCGCAGGTCGTGCAGCACGAGGATCAGTCCACGCGCGTCGAGCATCTCTGGGGACGTCGTCGAAAAACGCGCCGCGGCCAGCACGGGCTGAGGCGACTGCGTATCGGCGATTTTCTCCAGAACACCGCGCTCGAGCGCAAACAGGCGAACGCCACATTGGGCACCGTAGCGAACGATCTGTGCAACCCGAGGGCTGGCCGAGAGGGCCGCGTCGACGTAGATGGCCTCGAACTCGACGCCACTGTCAAGGCCGGCCTCGACGAGGTCAGGTCCCTCCAGAACACAGACACCTTCACTCCAGCGAAGTGATCGTTTTTGAACGAGGCGCCGCAGGCGGCGCACCCGCTGGTGGGACGGACCCAACACTTCGAGCAGGACTGCCTACTTCGTCAGTGCGGCGCCGGCCTGAGCGACGATGGCGGCGAAGGCCGCGTTGTCGTTCACGGCCAGATCCGCCAGGATCCGGCGGTCGACTTCGATTCCCGCGGCGTTCAGACCCGCGATGAAGCGGCTGTAGCTCATGCCGTGAGCACGGGTGCCGGCGTTGATCCGCTGGATCCACAGGCGACGCATGTCGCCTTTGCGTGCCCGGCGGTCGCGGAAAGCGTACACGCCCGAGTGCTGCACCGCCTGGTTCGCGGAGCGAAAGGTGCGGCTGCGATCCCCGTAGTAGCCCTTCGCCTCTTCAAGTATTGCCTTGTGGTGCTTCTTGGCGTTGACCGCCCTCTTGACACGTGCCATTTCAGTTCCTCTTTCCTAACTCGTTCTCTCTACAGACCCATCAGGCGCTTGGTCTTCTTTTCCAACGCCTTCGAGAGGTCGGTCTCACGCCCCAAGCGACGCGCACGAACGGACGACTTTTTCTCCATGATGTGACCACGGAAGGCCTTGCGACGACGCAATTTGCCGCTCCCGGTCACCTTGATGCGCTTCTTTGCGCCAGTGTCAGTCTTCATCTTGGGCATTTCAACTCTCCTCTAGGGCTACTTCGGCCGATTCGCTCGGCGCAACAGCGACTACATCAACGACCTTTGGGATCTCTGGCACTTTGGGCTTCGCCTTCTTCTCCGGACCGAGGACCATAATCATGTTTCGGCCATCGAGTTTCGCGGCCGACTCGACCTTGGCGACCTCGTCCAAGCGCTCGATGATCCGATCCAGGATTTTTTTCCCCAGTTCGGGGTGAGCCGACTCGCGTCCACGAAACATAATCGTGACCTTCACCTTGTGGCCATCATTCAAGAACTTCTCTACGAGGCGCGTCTTGGTGTCGAAGTCACCGGGTCCGATTTTCGGTCGGTACTTCATCTCCTTGACGCCTACGTTCAAAGTCTTGCGACGCGACTCCTTGGCCTTTTGCGCCTCATCGAACTTGAACTTCCCGTAGTCCATAATTCGACAGACGGGTGGTTGTGCGGTGGGCGCGATCTCCACCAGATCAAGGTCAAGGCTTCGGGCCAACGCCAGTGCTTCACGAGTTGCCATCACGCCACGTTGGTTACCCTCGTGGTCGATGAGACGAACGGTCTCCACTCGAATACGCTCATTGACGCGATGGTCTCCAGGCACTGTTGCGATAACTCACTCCTTGCTTTTCGTGACGCCGGTATGGCGTCACCACGGCAAGCGAGGCGCAAAACTCCTGGGAACCCGGCGCACATCGGTGGCTAGGTGGACGCTGGCAATGCCAACCTCACTTGCTGTGAACTGCCCCCCGACTTTAGCAGAACTCGCCACGTCCAATTCGCACCTCTGGTCACGTCAGACGAACGGCGCGTTGTCGTACTGGTGGGCGCTACGTTGGTGCGGTGACGCAACCGCCATCTGACGAAGCGATCAATGAGCCTGAAGAGATCGCGTATCTGCGTTCGACACCCGTAGAGACCGTGCTGGGCAACCACTTCTTCGTACTACTGCAGTTGGCCGCACTGCAACTGTCGTCGAGCCCGCCCGACCTCACCGGGGCGCAACTCGTGATCGACGTGATTTCGGCGATGCTACAAGCCGGTGGTGAGCGGCTCGGCGAACACGTCGAGCTCTACAAGAACGCCTTGGCCGAGGTCCAGCAGCTCTACGTTCGCGCGACGACACGCCCGGTGGAGGCGTAGGCGTCGACCTCGCGACATTCCTTGGCGGATGCCTCTTCTTCGCTGGGTCTGGGAGAGGCCATCGCGCTCACTCCGTGGCAACGTCTCGCCGTCGTGGGGGTGTGCTCTCAATGGAGGTCCGAACACGTACGGGCGAGTTCACCAGTACACCGCACTGACGAGCCAATCGCCAGTCCAGCAACCTCACTCGCGAAAGAGGATGAGCCGTAGCGTCCCCACCCACGCTCAGTCACCCGAAAGCAAATGGAGTACCGATCAGCGCCAACCACCCCGATCGAGCGGGTCCACTTCGAGACTCGATGTCAGCTCTCTCGGTCGAAGACGAATTCCAGGGCTAATCCACCCATGTCGCTCCGCGACGTGACCATCGTGCCGCCGAGTCCCTCCGCAATGTCGGCCATGATGCTCATACCGAGACCCGATCCCCCGGTTTCGCGAGAACGCGACTGATCGAAACGGCGAAATCTCTGCGGGCGAACGCCGTACTCAGGTAGACCGTGCCCGGCGTCCTCGATCCGTAGCACAGCGCGTTGAGCGACAGATGTGAGCGTGACTCGAACGTCGACCGTCGAAGCGGTGTGGCGAACTATGTTGCTGAACGAATTGATCAATAGGCGATCGAAGAGGTCTTCGCGTCCGCGAACGAAGAGGAACGGCTCGATGGAGCTCGTCAGCACGCGATCGGGGTTCTCGGCGGCGAACTCGTCGGCCCGTGACGAGAGCAGGGCACTGAGTGGCACCTTCTGATCGCCGGGACCAGGTGCCTCGCGGACCTCCGCCGCCAGTAGCAGGTCCGCGACGAGCAGATCCATTCGAACAATCTCACGCGTGACCCGCTCAATTGCGCGCGCACGCTGCTCATCGGTGGCCAAGGGGTTGGTGAGGATCTCGCTGTAACCCTTGACGACCGTGAGCGGCGTTCGAAGTTCGTGCGAGGCGTCGCCGATGAACTGCTGCATTGCCTCGACGCTGTGCGCTTCAATGGCGATGCGTTGGTGCAGCACGTCCACCATTGTCGCCAGGGCCGACTGCAACTCACGAACGTCGCGACTTCCAGCACTTGCCGGGACCTGACCAGTCTCGTCGCCCCGAGCGACGTCACTGGCGAAGTCAATAAGACGTTCCATGGTGCGAAGGTCGTTTCGCATGACCAATCGGGCCAGTACCAACATCAGCAGTGCGACCAGAAATCCCGCCAACGCCACCTCAATCGCCAGGCTCTCATTCTGCGATCGAATTGAAGCGGTCGAACCCGCGACGAGGAGAAAATCACCGCCACCGACGTTGAGAGAGCGCACGCGAAAGCCTGGTAGGTCGGGCAGAACAACGACGCCGTCAAGGGCCGCACGAACGTCGGCCGCAGTCGGTCGCTGTCGCAGCTCGACGCGACCACCGTTGATCTGAACCACCGTGCCCGACGGGTCGAGGACGTCGAGGCTCAAGTCGTAATTGTTCTCCTGCACGATGTTGAGCGCGTTGCTGAGGGCTTGGGTCGGATGACCGACGCCGCTGCGCACGACTGCGTTGATTTTGCTGTCGAGCGTGCTGTACTGAGAGCGGGTACTGGCGTCAACGGCGAACCAACCGACCGAAAGCGCCACCATTGTCGCCACGAGGACCAGCAAGATCGTCAAGCGCGTGGCGATCTTCACGTGCCATCAGTCCAACTCACGAGTTTGAAGCCAACGCCGCGCACTGTGGTGATTGGGGCGAAGTGCTCTCGGTGAATCTTGCGGCGCAAGTAGGAGACGTAAGTGTCTAGCACTGAGGTCTCGGAGTCGAAGTCGATGTTCCACACCTCGCGCAGGAGTATCTCACGGGTGACGAGGCGATCTTTTCGCTCCAGAAGAACCTCGAGGAGTCGAAACTCCGTCGCCGATAGTGCGACGGCAGTAGCGTCAACGCTGATCTCGTGCCGGTCGACGTTCATCTCGATCGGGCCGGCGCTCAGGATTAAGTCACCGTCGGACTCACCACTAGACCGACGCAGGATTGCCGAAATCCGTAGCAATATTTCCTCCAGGCTGAAGGGCTTGCGCACGTAGTCGTCGGCCCCGAAACGAAGTCCCTTGGCGACGTCGACCGGCGAATTGCGGGCCGACAGCATCAAAACGGGGGTCTGGGTGTCGTGTTCGCGGAGCTTGGCCAAGAATTCGAACCCATCCATCGTGGGCATATTGATGTCGACGACACAGAGATTGGCGTGGTGGCGGCGAAGCGTATCGAGTGCTTCAGCGCCATTGGACGCAACTTCGGTCTGGTAACCGGCGATCTCAAGGGCGTCGCGCAGCAGATCGCGAACACCCGGCTCGTCATCGACAATGAGAATTGTCGTCATTTCGTCTCTCGCATGTTGAGAGCGTACCGCTCAAACCTGTTGCCCTCCGGCCCCTCAGCGCGCCCGTCTTTTTCCCAGCGAATCAACAAGTACTTCACAGGAGTTTGAGAATGTAGCTCCGTAGCGTCGTGATTGTTCCTTTGAAAGGGGTCCATATGAAGAGCATCAAGACACGAGGCATCGTGGCAGTAACCATGGTTGCGGCCATGGCCATGGCCACGCCCGCGGTCGCATTTGCCGACTCGTCCACAACAACGACGTCAACAACTACAACCACCACGGTTAAGGCCCATCAAAATGTTGCCTGGCAGCAGTGGCGCACGGCGCACGACGCCTACGTCGACCAGTTGAAGGTCATCAACAAGACCTTCCGCGCCACGGTAGTCACTGCCCGCCATGCCTACTGGGCCGCTCTCAAGGCCTCGAAGGGCTCGAACAACCGCGCCGCAGCCCGCATTTCGGCCCGCGCCGCACTGACGCTGTCCATCGCCAACGCAATGAACGCCCGCGCCACTGCCCTCACGGCCCTCGGTGCCCCACCAGTGCCCCCCGTCGGCAGCGCTCGGTCGGTCTACATTGTGGCCCTCGAAGGCATCAACCAGACGTACCGCACGGCAAGTATCGCCGCGTACTCGACGTTTGCTGCTGCGTTCGTGTTGACCACCACACCCGCCGAGCGTGCCACCGTACGGGCGCAACTCGAGTTGTCGATCGCTAACGCGGCTGTGGCGCGTGCCGCTGCGCTCGTGGCTCTCGGTGCTGCACCCACGTCAAACAGCGCGACCACGACGACCACGGTTCCGGTCACCACGGCGACTGCGTAGTCACCTGATTCAGCCACCTTGTCGCGCCACCCTTAAAGGTGTGGCGCGACAAGGTGCTTTGCAGTACTGGCGGGCCGACGGGGACAAAGAGATGTGTCGCCAGCCGCGCCCCTCGACGATAACAATCTCCGCCGTAGGGTCCCTCTTCACAACGGATAACGAACCATTTCACAGAGAATTCAAAGACTCCACGGGTAAAGTAAAGTTGTTCAAGTGGGAGAAGTAAGTATGAGAAACGTCGCCATACGATTGATTGCTCCAGTGGCGATCTCGGTAGTGCTTGCGCTCGGCTCGTCCCTCGTTGCCGGCGCCTCGGTGACGACAACGACGTCCCCAGCCCCAGCCCACTCTGCGCTTCACCAGTACCAAGTCGCCAAGCGACACTATTTCGAAGAGTTGAAAGTAATCAACTATACCTTCGTGGCCGCCATTAAAACAGCCAAGTCGAACTACGCGCTTGCCCTAGCGACAGCGAAGAACTCCACCGAGCGGATCTCGGCGCGAGCTAGCTTTAAACTCGCTATCGCCGAGGCGACTGTCGCTCGCGCTAACGCGCTGGTCGCTTTGGGAAAGCTTCCGGCGAAGCCACGTGGCGTCCATCCGACCTAGGACTACGTCGCTACAGTCCATTCAATAGCGGCGGAAGGCGTCACGGCCACGGATTGTCGAACGCTACGAATAGTCGCGCAACTCGGCCACTGTAATCACGTCATCGTGGCCGAGACGGCCCACGGATCGTTGACCCGTCGCTCGCGCACCATTCGAGATCGTACGAGTACCGTCGGCGATCGTTACGCAGTGAAAGTAGTACCGTCGCTCGTCATCACCGAGTAGATATCCGTCACCGCGTCGACTATCGAACCCGTCGATCACACCCGTAATCACCTAGTACTCCCCAAGGAGCCTTGGCGCAGGACCGAGACCATTTCCAACGCTGTCGTAGCGGCCTCGCGGCCTTTGTTGCCCTCGTCGGCCTTGGAGCGTTCCAGAGCCTGCTCGACCGTGTTGACAGTCAGAACACCAAAGACCACGGGAACGCGTGTGCTGAGCTGCACGTCCTGGACGCCGCGTGCGCACTCCCCCGAAACAATCTCGTAGTGCGTGGTCTCACCACGAATTACTGCTCCAAGTGTGATCACCGCGTCGTAAGATCGTTCGCCATCGGCGTAGGCCAGGGCCATTAGCGGTATCTCGAAGGCGCCCGGCACCCAGCCGACTGAGATGTCGCTACGTTCGACGCCATACATATCAAGCGCGTCGAGCGCACCCTTCAACAAGCGAGTAGTGATTGCTCCGTTGAATCGAGAACAGACGAGCGCGACGCGCACGCCACGACCCTCAGGTGCGCCCTCGAGGAACTCACCCGTTCGTCCGCGAAGCGACTCGACCACCTTCTGGTCGAGGGCCGTGCTGTCACTCGAGGTCATCGAGACCCCCCAACA
>JAYVNV010000016.1:0-7272 GCA_043758265.1 Acidimicrobiaceae bacterium | reverse complement strand
CTCTCTCGGAGCCCCTTCGAGAGGACGGCGACGCCGAACTAGGTGACGTGGTCGAAGACCGATCGGCGGAGTCTCCGTTCGACGTGGCCGCCGTGAAGATGATGCCCGCGGCGATCGAAAAACTCCTGGAGCCGCTCGACGAGCGCGAGCAGAAAATCTTGCGCATGCGCTTCGGCCTCGACGGGGCCGGAGAGATTCGCACCCTGGAGGACGTCGGGGCGGAGATGAACCTCACGCGTGAGCGGATTCGTCAGATTGAGGCGCGCGCGATGAGCAAACTTCGTCATCCCTCGTCGGACACCGGCGCCCGCGACCTTTTGACGCTCTAGCGACGCTGGTAACGCGTTCGTCCGAGGAGGGCCGCGACGGCGATCACCATGGCGCTGAGCAGGAACGGCGTGTGTGACTTCGAGCGGTCGTGGGCACGGACGGGGTGCGTGAAGCTGAGGAGCGGCCATCCGCACTCGTGAGCGATCTTGGTCAGTTGACGGTCGGCGTTGACCGCGTAGGCGTGACCGACCGTGCGCAACATTGGAATGTCGGTCTCGGAGTCGGAGTAGGCGAATGACTCATTGAGGTCGATGCCGCGCTCGTGGGCGAGCTCGCGAATTGCCACCGCCTTGTTCTCTCCCTGGGCGAAGAACTCCATCTCACCGGTGAACTTCCCGTGCTCGTCAATCTTCGCCCGTGACGAGATGGCGCCAGTGATGCCGAGCAGCTCGGCGAAGGGTTCGACTATCTCGGCCGGGGACATGCTGACCAGCCAAACCTCGTCCTGTTCGGACAGGTGATGGTCGATCAGTTCGAGTGCCTCCTCGTAGATCAATGGCTCGATTACTTCATTGATGGTCTCGGCGACGAGCAACCTCACTTCATCACGGTCCCAGCCCTTGGTGATCTGCAACACCGACTCACGGATCTTCTGCAGCTTCTCCTCGTCCGCGCCGAAGCGCACGAACAACATCTGACTCAAGACGCCGCGAACCACCGTGCGGCGGTGCAGGAGACCGCGGGCGTGGAATTCGGGTCCGAAGGCGACGAGCGACGACTTCGCGATCACGGTCTTATCCAAATCGAAGAAGGCGGCTCGCACACCCTCATGCTACGGCGAGAGGGGAGTCACCTTCGCGGTTGTCGGTTCGTCAAGCAACGAAGGCCGACGAGCAGTCCTGAGCGGCGTCGGCGCGCGTGATCAAGATGACGTGGTCGTGTTCGAGGAAGTGCATCGACGGCGATGGCACCATTGGCTGGCTGCTTCGAACGACCGCAACCACGCGCACCGAATCGGGGAGGCCTAGTTCGTCGAGCGTCAGGTCGTTCCTGACGGCGGGGGCGTCGGAGGCGAGCGTGACTTCAATCAAGCGCATTCGGCCTTGGGCGAGGTCCATCAACTTGATGATGGCGCCGACCTCAACCGCTTCGTCGACCAGCGAGGTGATGAGCGACGGGGTGGAGACGGAGATGTCGACGCCCCAACTCTCGTTAAAGAGCCACTCATTACGGGCGTTGTTGATGCGGCTGATGACGCGCGGCACACCGAACTCCTGCTTGGAGAGCCAGCTGATGACGAGGTTGTCCTCATCGTCACCGGTCGCCGCGATGACGACGTCCGCGTTTCGAAGATCGGCCGCGGCCAGACTCGCGTACTCGCACGCGTCGGCCGCCATCACGTTGACGCCGGGCAACATCGTCTTGAGTTTCTCGGCGGTGGTCGAGACCTGTTCCATCAATGTGACGTCGTGGTGACGGTCGACGAGGTCAATAGCGATTGACGTACCCACCGACCCGCCGCCGGCGATGACCACTCTCATCGCAGACCGCTCTTCATGAGCGCACGAAACTCCTCGAGGCCCTCGGTGGTGACGAGGTATTCGAGAATGTCGTCCTCCTGGGCGAAGAGACCCTCGATGTTGGCGCGTCCCTGACCACCGCGGATCAGTCCGACCACGCGGATATTCTCGCCGTGGTTGTAACTCGCGATCGGCTTGCCGGCGAGGACGTCGGGCACGATACGTTCGACGAGGTGCAGCGTGCCCTGATTGGCGGTCCATTCGACCGAGTCGTCTGTCGGGAGGAGCCAGCGCTTCACCTGCTGGGTCGTCCAGAGCGACGTCGCCACCGTCGGGATGCCGAGTTTCATATAGATGTCGGCGCGCGCTGGGTCGTAGATTCGCGCGACCACGTTCTTGATGTCGTAGTTGTCGCGCGCAATGCGTGCGCAGAGGATGTTGGTGTTGTCGCCGCTGGTGACGGCGGCCAGAGCGTTGGCCCGTCGCGCCTCGGCCTGGAAGAGGACGTCACGATCGAAGCCCGACCCGACAATCGTTTTGCCGTGGAAATGGTGCAATCGCCGAAAGGCGTCACGATTCTTGTCCACGACGACGACCGAATGGCCCTCTTCAGAGAGTTGCATCGCGAGCTCTGACCCCACGCGGCCACAGCCGACCACCACAATGTGCACCGAGTCATCTGAACACACTTGGCGTCGGGGGCGCAACTATTTGACAGCCCTTGGGCAATTTCTTGATCAAGTCCAGGGGCGCTCGCTTAGTATCGTCTAAGTGTCAGAAGCCGACAAACAGATTCATGGTCATTCGCCGATTCTGACCTCGCACGCCAATCTTGCGGATGTCTATCCCGAGTCGCTGGGCTACCGGGTCAAGCGCCTGCTTTTGGGCAAGCCCTACGTGACCGAACAGCTAAGCGGCGAGCGGCTCAATCGCGCCATCGCCCTCGGTGTCCTCGCTCCGGACTGCATCTCCTCGTCGGCGTACGGTACTGAGCAGATCCTTACGCAGATGACGCCCTACATTGGTCTTGCGGCGTTTTCGCTGGTGGTACCGATCATGTTCGTGATTATCGGCGTGTTGTTTCTCGTGACGATGTCGTACCTCGACGTCATCAAGTACTACACGACCGCCGGCGGCTCTTACGTAGTGGCTCGCGACAACTTCGGTCCTAAAATCGCCCAGATCGCCGCGGTGGCGCTGCTCATTGACTACACCGTCACCGTCGCGGTCCAGTGCGCCGCCGGCACGGCCGCGCTGACCAGTGCAATCCCACAGTTGACCAAGTACACCTTGATCATCACGGTGGGTGTTGTCCTTGTCTTGATCTTCGGGAACCTGCGAGGCCTGAAGGAGGCCGGGAGTTACTTCGCGTTCCCCACGTACTTCTACATCTTCATGCTGGGCTCGACAATCCTGCTGGGCTTTTACAAGAAGATGATGGGAACGCTGCACACAATCCCGATACCACCGGCTGGCCAGCTCGTCGACGGTCACCTAGGCCACCGAGGCACGGGGATCTTGATGGGTCTCGCGTTCTTGACGCTGCTGCGCGCCTACGCCAACGGTGGGTCCTCGCTGACCGGCCTCGAGGCAATCTCCAATGGCGTGGCGAGCTTCCGTCGACCGGAGTCGCCAAACGCCCGAAAGACACTCGTGACGATGTCCAGCATCCTCGGCTTCCTCTTGCTTGGCACGACGCTGCTGGCGTCGTGGACCCACGCGATGCCCTACGGCATCGGCACGCCAACGGTCGTCAGTCAGGTCGTCGAGGACGTTTTCGGATCGCACGGCGCCGGTCACGTGATCTACCTCTTCGTGCTGTTGGCGACGGTGATGATCCTCTACACCGGTGGCAACACGTCGTTCAATGGCTTTCCGTTCCTCGCGAACTACGTCGCGACCGACAAGTACCTGCCGCGCCAGTTGACGAAGCGGGGCCATCGTCTCGCCTTCTCCAACGGGATCATCGTGCTTGGCGTCGTGGCTCTCACGCTCATTATCGCCTTCCAGGCCCGCGTGAACGGGCTCATCGCCCTCTACGCGATTGGCGTCTTCACCGGATTCACGCTGGCCGGGGCCGGCATGGTGGTGCGACATTTGCGGGAAAAGACCGGACGATGGCGCCTGGGCGTGTTCATTAACACCCTGTCGGCCTCGGTGACGGCGCTCGTCGTCCTGGTCTTTCTACTAGCCAAATTCACGCAAGGTGCGTGGATCATCGCCGTCGTCGGCCCCCTGATGTACGGCTCGCTCCTACGTCTCAACAAGCAGTACGTTCGAGAAGAGAAGGCCTTCGAAGCGGTGAGCGGCAAGTCGAACACGATGAAGATACGGATGAACCGCGTGGTCGTCTTCGTCGACAGTTACGACCTGGCGACGGAGCGCTCGTTGCTCTACTGCCTCTCACTCAACGCCTTTTCGATCCGGGCCGTCCACTTCGACATCGACCCCGTCGTGACCAAGCGCCTGGAGTCTCGCTGGGACGCGCCGGGGACGGCCTCAGCGGGGATCACGCTCGAGATCGTCGAGTGCGACGACCGCCGGGTCGACCGCGCCGCACTGGAGCTGGTGGCCGACATCGTACGCGACCCCGAGGTGTTCTGCATGGTCATCCTGCCTCGCCGCGGCTACGTGTCACGCCTCCAACGTTTCCTGCACGACCGCAGCGCCGACGCGATTGCCGGAGCCGTCATGCACGTGCCGCGTACGGCCGCGACGATTGTCCCTTATCGCGCGGTGCGCCGGCGCCTCGCCGAAGGCGACGTTCAGGAGGCGCCGCGCAGTGACGAGGTGGCGAGGGGCGGCGTGCGTGCCGACGCGCACCTAGAAGCCGACGTGAAGCTGGCACAGCGCTCCGGTCACTCGGCGCCGATTGGTGGACTCGTCGAGCGTCAGTTCGCCGAGATCGCCGGCCGGGTTCGTTCGATGGCAATCAACCACGAAAACGGTGGTCACGAGCTTCGCTGTGTCATCGCCGACAATTCGGGCTCGGTGGCGTTGGTCTTCCAGGGTCGCTCAAACATTCCCGGCATCGAACGAGGGACACGGCTCCTCGTGCGTGGCACCGTGACGTCACTGCGACGCGAGGCCGTAATACTGAATCCTCAGTACGAGATTGTTGCCGCGCCCGCGGGTGACGACTGAGAATTTCTGAACGACCGATTCGTCAGTGTTCTCCCAGTGATTGACGCGGCCGGTGGGCGGTGGGCGAAGACCATGGTGACGGCCCGGCTCCAAATCTGTCTATCTTGTAGAGCGACAGTGAGCGACGGCACGGCTCGTCGTCCGATATCGCTACAAATACGTGAGAGGTGGTGCGCATGGCCCGAGCCCTCGTGATTGTCGAATCAATTGCCAAGGCCACGCGAATACAGGGCATGCTCGGACCGGATTACATCGTGAAGCCATCGATTGGCCACATCCGAGACCTGCCCCAGAGCGCCGCCGACATCCCCGCTTCGGTGAAGGGCGAAAAATGGGCCCGTCTCGGGATCAACGTGAACGACCACTTCAAGCCGGTCTACGTCGTCTCGAGTGACCGAAAGAAGATCGTCTCGGAGTTAAAGGCCGCGCTGAAGCAGGTGGATGAGCTCTACCTCGCAACCGACGAGGACCGAGAAGGTGAGGCGATTGCTTGGCACCTCCAGGAGGTCCTGAACCCTAAGGTCCCGGTCAAACGGATGGTCTTTCACGAGATCACCCCGGCCGCGATCGAAAGGGCGGTGAGCGAGACCCGCGACCTCGACCTGCGACTGGTCGACGCGCAGGAGGGACGTCGTTTCCTCGATCGATTGGTGGGCTACGAAGTCTCCCCGGTTCTCTGGCGAGCTGTCGACAAGGCGCGCTCCGCCGGACGGGTCCAGTCGGTCGCCATTCGCTTGGTCTGTGAGCGCGAGCGCGAGCGGATGGCGTTCACCTCAGCCGCGTGGTTCGACGTCACGGCGACCCTCAGCGCGACGAGCGCGTCATTCGATGCGACGCTCGAATCGGTGAACGGCACGGTCTTGGCGACGGGTAAGAACTACGACGCGGCCGGCACGCTCGACGCCAAGGCGTCGCTCGACGTCCTGAGTGCATTGTCGGCGACCTCAATCGCCGGCGCCCTGCCCGGCACCGACGTTGTCGTCACCGCGGTCGCTTCGACCCCTCGCACGCAACGCCCCCAGCCGCCCTTCATGACGTCGTCACTCCAGATTGAGGCCAGTCGCAAGCTCCGTTTCGATCCGGAACGGACGATGCGCGCGGCCCAGCGCCTCTACGAGCAGGGTTGGATCACCTACATGCGAACGGACTCAACGACGCTGTCCGACGAAGCGATCCACGCGGCGCGCGCGACCGCGGCCACGATGTTCGGCGACGACTACGTCGCCGACGCGCCACGTCGCTACGACCGAAAGGTGAAGAACGCGCAGGAGGCTCACGAGGCCATCCGGCCGGCCGGCGAGTCATTTCGCTCACTCGACGAGGCGCAGGGGCAGCTGGGCGGCGACGAGTTGGCCGTGTACGACCTCGTCTGGAAGCGCACGATCGCCTCGCAGATGGTGGACGCGCGCTTGACCCAGGACAAGGTGCGTCTCGAATCGACGGTCGCCGGGATCGACGGGTTCGAAGGTTCCGTTCGACTGGGCCTCGTCGCCACCGGACTGCGCATCGAGTTCCCCGGCTTTCGTCGTGCCTACGTCGAGGGGACCGACAATCCCGAGGCCGAGCTCGCCGATCAGGAACGCATCCTGCCAGCGCTGAGCGAAGGCGAGACGGTGCCGGTCGCAAGCGCCGAGGCGAAGGGCCACGACACCCAGCCACCGGACCGCTTTTCGGAGGCCACCCTGATCAAGAAACTCGAGGACCTCGGCATCGGACGACCCTCGACGTACGCGTCGGTGATGAAGACGATTGACCGACGGGGCTACGTATGGAAGAAGGGCAAGTCGTTGGTGCCGGCCTTTCGCGCCTTCGCGGTTGTCAACCTGCTCCAGATCTACTTCGCCGACCTGGTTGACTACCAGTTCACGGCCGCGATGGAGGACCAGCTCGACGAGATCGCACAGGGCAATCAGGACCTGGAGCCGTGGCTGCAGAAGTTCTACTTCGGTGATCCCTCCGCGACCACCGAATTCGCGAAGGCCGGCCTCGAGCGCATGACCCACGACCTGCACGAGTTTGACTTCGCGGCGATCAATTCGATTGCGCTCGGCGTCGCATCCGACGGCGTTGCGATCTCGGTGCGCTCGGGACGCTACGGTCCCTACCTCGTGCACGGCGAGGATCGCGTGTCGATACCCGAGGCGACGGAGCCCGACTCGCTCAGTGTGGCCCGCGCGCTCGAACTCCTGTCTGCGCCGAGCAACGACCGCGAACTCGGCGTCGACGCTGCGACCGGTCAGACAATCTTCTTGAAGGCCGGACGCTACGGACCCTACGTGCAGGTGGGTGAGATGACCGATCCGAAGGAGAAGCCCAAGACGGCGTCGCTCTTTTCCAC
>JAYVNV010000015.1:0-7273 GCA_043758265.1 Acidimicrobiaceae bacterium | reverse complement strand
TACCTCGTTGACCTCGAGCGCCGTGGTCACCCGGTCGTACCGACGTTCTTTTGAGACGTCGGTACGACGCCGCACTTCCCCGAAAGCGACTTCGTCGTGAAGCCGGCGGTCGGCGCCGGATCGATGAACGCCGACGCCGTACCGCGGCGACGAACGCGACCGCGCACGGGCCCGCGTGGCGGGTTTGCACGATGTGCACGCGCGATGTCGTGATCCAGCCCTACGGGGCGACCATTGACGGGCTCGGTGAGCGCCCCCGTCTTGATCGACGGCACGTGCTCGCGCGCGCGAGCCAAACGAGCCCTGTTGAACGTAACTGGGCGGGACCGCCACGCCCTCTTTCGCCGTAACCAGGTGTCGCTGGCGCACGCCGAGTCCAACGCGCTCGCCGTCGCGTACGGCGTGCTGGCTGAGGAGATGTGCCAACGCCTCCTCGACGAGCGCGTCGATATCGTGTCAATCGACGCGGGTTGGGTCGTGATGGAGCTCGAACTCCTCGAACCGTCGCTCGACCTCTCAAACGACGGGGGGCGTCGCGTCGTTTGGCCCGCGCGATCGGCCGTCGCCTCGACTCTTGCGCCGACGTCTAAGCGTGATCTGGGGCCGGGCAATCAGCGAGGCCTGATTCCAGCGCTGTCACCGGTGTCGTGGCCTCGACGTGACGTCGAGTTCGAGCGTGGTTTAGTCCGACGTTGTTGCCAGAAACATCGATCGGGTGAGCCTCGAGGGCGATGATCCGACTGAACGCGACAGTGGCTTGCACACAGTGTTGGAAGCCGAATGACGCTCAGTCAATCGAGAGCAGCGAACTCGTCGCGAAAGATTGGCGTCGGGCCATTGTTGGACGGTCGACCACGTCGGGTGACGCACTATTGACGTCCACCCGCTCGACACACGCCATGGGATATTCACCACACGCAACGACGTCGCGCACTCCATAGCGACAATTGAGTAACGATTCTCAATCACCAGATTGAGCCGACGCCAGCTCGTAGTTCTGGTGTTTCGCATTTGTCGATTTCCATTCTTCGACGTTGAACGCAGGAGCGAGGCGCCGTTGCGCACTTCATCTCGAGGTGCGTGGTGTACATCGGGCGCTCATCGGTGCTCCGTCGTTGGTGGGCGCAAGATCGACGTCGCGCGGCACCTCAAACGTGCTGGCATCGAATGCTTTCGCGCACTCAGGGGCCTGTGAGAAGGGCCGCGATGAACCGGGGCTGCAACGCGAAGGTCGACGCGAGTACGAGTACGAATGTCAACGCGTTCATCGGCGCGATGGTGCGGGAGCGCGCCGTTCGCCGAGACGGCACGGTCTAGCTCCCTCGAAGGCCCACTGCGCAGTTCGTGGGTTGGAGTGAAATGACACGGGGCGGCGCGCGTCGCGAATCTCGGTGGTGGTGCTAGAGATGGATACTGTCGTCAACTCGCTTGGCGGCGTCGAGCACCGCGTCGGGCACGACGGTGCCCGGGCGGTTCGACGGATCGCTCACCAGGAAACGTCCGAGAACCGGTAGTTCGGTCAGCGACTCGGCGCGAAGCACCGCCGCCGCGACTGGGACGAAACTCTCGGCGGCGGGGTAGACGAGGTAGCGCGGCAGCCACGTTGGGTTGTACTTCGAGTTGAAGCTCCAGAGCGTCTCAATCGGAAAGATGCCCGACAAGCGCTTGAGCGCCCAACGCTCGACACGCGTGAACGCACCTTCCCCACGCTCGCCATCAAGCACTGATCGAAACGCGGCGAAATTGAGACTGAGTCCGCGAGCGTTCTTATCGCGCAAGTGCTCGATCGTCGAGCAGAGCGCGAAGTCGATGAGGCCATTCGGGTGATCGCCGGGATCGCGTCGCATCAGGTCGAGTGAGTAGCCGTTGATCGCCGGCGACGGCACGAACTGACAGACAGCCGCTGGGCTGCCATCGGGTCCGTGCACGAGCGTCAGCAAGAGCCCCTTGTCCTTTGGATTGAAGAGTCGACCGAGCATCATCGAGAAGCCCCGTTCGGCCTCACCACGGCGCAGCATCGAGATCAGTTCGAGGATGTCGGTCACGCGACCGGGGTCAATGTTGGCGGGATCGAGGAACTCAACGGTGTAGCCGTGACGGGCGAGTCGGGTGCAGGCCTGGCGCAGTCCTTTCATCTTCCCACCGGCCAGCGAGAAGGTCTGACAGTCGACGATGGCTTCGTCACCCATATAGAGGTGATGCATCCCGGCCGTACCGTAGATCGAGAGCCACTCCTCACTGGCGCCAATGACGCCGATGGTCCAACCCCGACCTTCGGCGAAGGCGCGAAACGTGCTGAAGACCTCGGCCCGTTCGGCGTCCGGTCCGATCGGATCGGGTGAGATGAGCGCGACGCCGCCGTAGACGGCGTAGGCGACGAGCGAGTCGCGGTAGAAAAAGAACTGCTTGTCGTCGCGCAGCGCGAAGTAGTCGAGTGTGCCACGCCCGTGACGACGCACAATCTCTCTGGCTCGAAGTTCGGCCAATCGGCGATCTGTTCCGCGCGCGGTCAACGAGAGCCGTCGGTCGACCACCGGGCGGGTCAGCAAGTAGAGCGCGGTGATGAATAGCGACACGCCCACCGCCAGCAGTGACGGGTCGACGAAGTCGTTGGCCGCGTCGGGCAGGCGGATGTTGGTCTGGCCGACGAATCGTTCGACACACGCCATGACGACGACACCGAGGTCGGGGAGGTGGTGTCGCCCCGACGACACCTCGATGCCCAGCGTGGCGGCAACGACGCTGACTACGGCAATCAGTCCCAGGCGAGGCAACGCGGCGCGAGCGCTCGAGCGGTCGGTCGTGGCTTGGAAGTAACGGCGTTCGATGACCAGCAGGCTCAGAATCGACGCGGCGATGAGTGAGGCAATGACGGTACCACCGCGCACCACGTGCGCGACGACCGTGATTCCGAGCAGTGCGCACACTATGAACCAGGCCCGTCGTTGACCGCGGCGCACGCCACGCGCCATCATGATCATTGTGATGCCGGCCACCGCGGTCAACGCAGCGGCCGACTGGGCGACGCCGAGCGGCAGGATCGACAGCACCACGTGAAGTCGGCTGCGCAGCGGCGGTGACGCCGTCACGATCACGTTGATGAGACCGTCGAAGAAGATCAGGCCGCTGGCCCACCGTCGAACCGATCGCTGGCGTCGCTGCTCGTTCAGCCGTTCGACGGTTACGGGGAAGGGGTTGCCCGTGGGCCACGAGCCAATCGTCGTCGTTGCCGTCGAGGGTCCGGGTTGGACGTACGAGTTGGCCACGACGCGTTCGAGCAGGGTTCCGCGACGCCGTTTCGTCTCACCGGCGTAGAGACGAATCTGCACCGCACTCGTCGCCTCAATCTCGACTATCCCCAAGCGTTCGACCGAGGCAAAGACTGGTGGTAGGCCAAATCGGCCCCGCCGCTCGACGATGACGGTTCGAGAGGGACCGGGTGACGCGCAGACGCCACGGTCGAGGAAAGCGAGCGCCGGTCTCGGCGCGCCGCCCACTACGGCGCCCGCGCCACCACGTTCGGCGACTCGGCGCGCGAGCTCAAGTGCGTCAACGTCGTCGACGTGGGTCAGGGAGAGCGGTTCGCTGAGTTCGGGCGCTTCATTGCGACGACCGCGCGTGAATCGACGACGCACGATAAGACCGGCGCAGCTCACGACCACCGTCTCGACGACGGCCAGGATCAACAAATTAAGGAGAAGATTGCCCCAAAAGCTCTGGGTATGGGGTGTGTGCACGTGCAGGCGATGATGAGAGAAGTGTCCGATGATGGCGTTGAGCGACGTCAGAACGTCGAAGAGAAGAAGGGCAATGGCTGGGAACCAGACCCAGCCCCCGAGGCGACGGTAGAGGACCCGCGACGCAACGAATCGAGCGAGCGCCTTAGGATCTTCGAGTCGGTCAGCGTCGGAACGGTCGTCGGCATCGGCGTACTGCTTATCGATTGCACACGATCCGGCGCAGACCGCGACGTCGCGCACGCCGTCGGCCGTGGCTACTTGGAGCATTAGGTCGTTGGCCAGCGTGATGCCGAGCGCTTCGAGTTGAGCCCGCGCCTGTTGGTTGTCGTGCAACTCGAGGTCGTCGCGGCCGGGCAGGACGATGAAGCGGTGGCTGATTATTTTAGAGAATTCAACGATGTGCTCACGAAGGACCGGCAGCGCCACCATCGTCGCGTCAATGAATTTGGCCAGGTCCGAGGTCGGCTCAGGGTGAAAGAAGTTGCCGGCGACGATGACCAGGGCGGCGTCGTCGATTTCGCCCAGTAGCGAAATGAGTCCCGCCACCGCTCGACTCCGCTCGTCGGTCGTGGGGGAAATTGAGAGATCACTCAGCACGTATACGTGATGTCCGAGCGGAATCGGTATCGTCTGACGCTCTAAACAACCCACGACGTCCAGTCTCGCAGACATCTTCTCGCTCCGCGCCGTTAGCCTTAATTGTCAGATGACTTCAAACTACGTTCGCGAAAATTGGCACTGGCGTGACCAGGCGCTCGTCGCCGGACCGGCCGTCATTTTTGACATCGACGGCGTGCTCGCCGACGCCGCCGGACGCCAGCACTACCTTGACTGGGGTGATTGGAAGAGTTTCTTCGACGCCTGCGGCGACGATCCAATCATTGAGGAGATCGAACGGCTCCTCGAACTCCTCGATCCAACACTGAAGGTCGTACTCCTCACCGGACGACCGCGCCGAGTCCAGCCGCACACCGTTGGTTGGCTCGAGCGCTACGGCCTGCGCTGGGACTTGCTCATCATGCGCGAATACGGTGACTACTCGGGCGTCGACGAGTTCAAGCGCGGTGCGCTGCGCGACCTCGTGAAGGAGGGCTTCGATATCCGACTCGCCCTCGACGACGACCCGAAGAACCACGCCATGTACATCAGCGAAGGCGTACCGTGCATCTATATCCACTCCGGGTATTACCTGTAGCGCTCGCGAGCGCCTCTCACTATTTCGAGCGCCTCACGGGCCGCTCGACGGCCGGAGCCGACACCGGCGGGGATACCGACGCCGTCGTAGGCGTTGCCGCAGAGCGCGACGCGAAGCGTTGCCGCGGCGCCCTTCGCCTCGTTGATCATCGCCTCGTGGCCAACGTAGTACTGGGGGAGTGCGTTCGGCCACCGTTGCACACGGGTCTCATCGCCGTTGGCGAAATGGGGCAGGAGCACCCGCAGCTCGTCGGCCACGCGCGTCATGAGGTCGTGATCGGACATCTGGGACCACCGCAGGTCGTCGATGCGACCGACGTGCGCGCGCAAGAGCACGTCGCCGTCACGGCGAAGATGGGGCCACTTTCGATCGAGAAACGTAAGTGCCGTGATGAGCATCGAACCGTCGCCTGACCACGCAGTGGCGAGTGGGACGAGCACACCGGTGCCGCTCCTCGGTAACACAATCGCTGCCTTGGGCACGCTGAAAGTCACCATTGCGGCCCCAGCACTCGTCACGCGCGAGAGCGCCTCGAGTTGCGGGTGGAGGCTCCCGAGCAGTCGAGCGACGACGGGCGCTGGAGTGGCGACGACGACGGCGTCGGCCGGGGTCGTCGTCGATGATGTGTCGACGTCCCAGGGGTAGCGGCCCGTGGGCGTGCGTCGCAGGGCGGTGACCGGAGTGTTCGTTCGAATGACGACGCCGCGCTCTCTCAGTTGACCGGCGAGCGCGCCGGGAAGTGAACCGACGCCGTCGAGGAGCGAGTAGAACATTGGTCGACCGCCCGCCCCCGCCTCCACCGGTTGTGATCGCTCTGGTCCCTCTGGGCGCATTGCCTTCATCAGTGAGCCGCCGTTACGCGCGGCGTCGAGCAACGCCGGAAAGACCGACTTCGCGGAGAGGTCGTCGATGCGACCGGCCTGGATGCCGCCCACCATCGGTTCGACGAACTGGTAACACAGTTCGTGACCGAGTTTGGTGCGAACAATGTCGCCGATGGTGGCGTCGTCACCGACGGTCATCCGTACCGGCACGCGTTCGTCACGGACGGCGTCGAAGTGCGCTCGCCACGAGAGACCCTTCAGTCCCTTTAACTGCTTGGACGACGTGGGAATGCCGTACGCGAGGCCGGCGGGTAGTTCGTGGAGCGCCCCGCGGAGCCAAATCGAGGCGCCACTGGCGTCAATCGCCTCGAGACGGTCCTCGAGACCCATCTCGCGCACGAGTGTAACGGCCTCGGGGCGCCGCGCGAGGAATCCGTCGGCCCCGAGGTCGATCGTACGTCCGGCGAAGGACACGGTGGCGAGCGCGCCGCCCAATTGATCGTTCGCTTCGATCAGCTCGATCCGGGGCGTCGAGTCACTCGGTCCGTCGACGCCGCCTGACAACTCCCACGCCGCGCTGAGGCCACTGATGCCCCCACCCACGATGACGACCGACGCGCGACTCAACTGCTCGCCTCGAGCACGACGTTGGCGAGGATGGCCATCAACGTCGGATCATCGTTGAGCGAGGCAGTTCGCACGAGGTTTAGACCGATCTCGAGCGCGACGCCCTGTGCCTCTATGTCAATGTCGAAGAGCACCTCGAGGTGGTCGGACACGAATCCGATCGGACACGAGACGATGTCCGTCACGCCGAGCGCGCGCTTGGCGCGAAGGACCTGCAAGATGTCGGGCCCGATCCATGGGTCCGGGGTTCGTCCGGCGGACTGCCAGGCGGTATCCCACGCCGTCACCCCCGCTAACGCCGCGGCCCTTCGCGCGCTCTCTCGAAGTTGCTCGGGGTAGGTGTCGCCGATAGTGAGGATCTTCTCGGGCAAAGAGTGTGCGGAGAACAGCACCTCGGTCGTCGCGGCGTGTGCAGGCGAGATGGTCGCCAGCGCGTCGTTCACGCGCTGCGCAATGAGTTCGAGGAAGCCGGGGGAGTCCCACCACGCACCGATGGGGATGAAACGAACGTCATCGCCGAGGGACGCGAGGGCCCGCGACATGTACTGGTCGGTCGACATCGACGAGGAGTGTGGCGCGAGGACGAGGCCAACCACGGTTGTGACGCCGTCGTCGCGGAACGATTGAGCGATCTCTTCGAGCAGCGGCGGTTCGTACTTGGAGCCGAAGCGAACGTCGAAGCGTCCGGGTGCGAGCCGTTCCAACGCCGCGGCGAGGCCCCGCACCTGATCAGCGGTTCTCTGCGCTAGTGGCGACGTGCCCCCAATCGCGTTGTAGCGCCGAGCTAAATCGTCGAGTTGTTCTGGCGATGGTGCTCGACCGTAGCGAATCCGCGTGTAGTAAGCCTCGACGTCGTCGGGCGTCGTCGGCGTGCCGTAGGCCATGAT
>JAYVNV010000014.1:0-2295 GCA_043758265.1 Acidimicrobiaceae bacterium | reverse complement strand
CAACGAGAGTGATGATCCGGCCCTCGCGGCCTATAATGATCATCTCGCCGACCTAGCGACCCAGCCGAAGAAAAAACTCTGGGGTCACTAGTGGACGTCGCCTTTCGCCGGTATCGCCTGATGTCCTTCGTGACGGGCACGACACTCCTGATCTTGTTTGTCACTTTGTCATTGCAGGGTCTGGACCACTCGCTCTGGCTGCAGATAGTGGTGTTTCGCAAGGTCCTCGGCATCGGGCACGGTGTCGTGCTGTACCCGATCTATCTCATCACGTGCTTTCAGCTGGTGCTCAAGTTTCGACTTAGCTTCTGGTACCTCGTGTGGATGATGCTCGCCGGTTTCGTCCCGGGCCTGGCCTTTTACCTCGAGCATCGGATGCGCTTGCGCCTTTACTCCCACGCGCTGACGGCTAAATGACCAGTCCCTGGCTCGAGCGCAGGGTGATAGCCTTCGCGCACCAGGGAGGTTCGTTCGAGGGCCCCTCGTCAACGTTGGCGGCAATCGAGCGCGCGCTGGCCAGCGGTGCGACCGCGATCGAACTTGACGTGCACGCTACGAAGGATCGTCGACTCGTCGTCAGTCACGACGAGTCGGTCGATCGAACAACGAACCATCGCGGGGTCATTTCGGAGTTGGAACTGGCGCAGTTAGATGAGATGGACAACGCCTACTGGTGGATCGCCGGAGAGACGGTGACGCCCGGTCGGTCCGACGAAGAGTACCGCGAACGCGACCGTGCGCCGCGCGATCGTGACTTCTGTGTCGCCACCCTCGAGGAGGTCAGCGAACGATTCCCCGGCGTTCTGCTCAACCTCGACATAAAACGATCCGAGCCCGACGTCGCACCCTACGAGGAGCTGCTGGCCAATGAGCTGCGTCGACTGGAGCGCAGGGAGTCGGTGATTGTTGCGTCATTTCATGACGCGGCGCTCGCCTCATTCCGATCGTTCGCGCCCGGGGTCTCGACGTCGGCGGCCACTGGCGAGACCGCAACCTTTTACTTCTCGATGCTCGAGGGAGAACCGATCGTTGCGAAGGTCTGCTCGTTCCAGGTACCCGCGACCTTCGGGGACGTGACCGTCGTCGATGAACGCTTCGTCACGGCGGCCCACGCCGCGAACGTGGCCGTGCACGTCTGGACGGTCAACGAGGTCGAGGAAATGGCTCGGCTGCTCGACCTCGGGGTCGACGGCATCATGAGTGATCGACCGTCACCGCTGGCCGAGTTGTTGCGGGCCAGGGGCTGTTCGTGGGACAAAAAGCTGTAGGGACCGGCTTAGCCGCGACCGCAGTTCGGCTTCTTGCCGTGGTTGGCCTTCTTCTTGGCGCGTAGTTTGCGCTTAACGGTCCGCTTCGACATAGGTTGCAATGCTAGTAGGTAAATGGCTCGAAGGGCCAAACGAGGGGACCGTGCACGTGAGTGAAGTGACCAAGGGCCAACTGGTCGTCGTCGCCACGCCCATTGGCAACCTCGGCGATATCTCGCGACGGGCGCTCGAACTGCTCGAGGTGGCTGACCTCGTCTTCTGCGAGGACACCCGGCGCTCCAGCACGCTCTTCAGCGCGAATGCGATTCCCGTCAACGGTCGACTGCGTGCGCTGCACGAGCACAACGAGGCGTCGCTTTGCGCGCAGATCGTCGACCTGGTCGCCACCGGTCGCGTGGTAGTGGTGATTTGTGACGCCGGGACGCCGGGGATTAGCGACCCCGGTAGTCGCGTCGTTGCGGCGGTCATCGCGGCCGGCCTTCCGCTCAGCACCGCGCCGGGACCGTCGGCCGTGATCGCCGCGCTCTCGGTGAGCGGTCTGCCGACCGAACGCTTCTGCATGGAGGGCTTCCTGCCCCGAAAGGCCGGTGAACGCGAACGTCGATACCACGAGTGGCTTCACGAGGAGAGGACCATTGTCTTCTACGAATCACCACAGCGCCTGGTCGTGACTCTGACGGAGATGGCGGCGCATTTTGGATCGCGACGCGTCGCCGTCGCACGTGAGCTGACCAAGCTGCACGAGGAGGTTCTGCGCGGCACGGTCGCGTCAGTGGCCGAGCTGATGGCCACTCGCGACGTTCTGGGCGAGATTGTGGTCGTGCTCGAAGGTTCGACGGACGTCGTCGTTATCGATGACGACGTCCTTCGAGCGGCGATTCGTGAACAGGTGAGCCACGGGGCCAGCACGCGCGACGCCGCCTCGTCAGTGGCCGAGTCGTTCGGCGTTGCGCGCCGCGTGGCCTATCAGATGGCGCTTGATCTGCGATCTGGCGACAACGTCTGATTTCATTATCATTTTGTGATG
>JAYVNV010000013.1:0-2311 GCA_043758265.1 Acidimicrobiaceae bacterium | reverse complement strand
ACGTCATTGAGGTCATCGGTGCGTAGGCGCCCATCCCCCCGGTGTTGACGCCTGCGTCGCCGTTCCCGACTCGCTTGAAATCTTGGGCGGGAACGAGTGCTGTCACGTTGTGGCCATCGCACAGCACTGTGAGTGAGCACTCTGGACCGTCAAGCCCCTCCTCGATGACGACTGTTTGACCGGCCGCTCCGAAGGACTCCCCGCTCAGTTTGTCGCGCACGTCTTTGCAGGCCTCGTCGAAGTCGTCCGTGACGAGCACGCCCTTGCCAGCGGCGAGTCCGTCGGTCTTGATGACGTAGGGCGGCTCCATCGTGGCGAGGAACGAGAGCGCGGCGTTCACTTCGTCGAAGACGCCAAACGCGGCGGTCGGCACGTGGGCGCTCGCGAGCAACTCCTTCATGTACGCCTTCGAGCCTTCCAACCGGGCGCCGTCGACGCCCGGTCCGAGTACAACTTTGCCCTGCGCGCGGAGTTGATCGGCCAGTCCATCAACCAATGGCTGTTCGGGCCCAATGACGAAAAGGTCGCCCTCGAGTTCGGTCGCTGGGGTCGTGACGCACGCGATGCCGTGCGCGGCGATGCCGGGGTTGCCCGGTGTCACGACGACTTCAACTCGCTTAGCGAGGGCCCAGGCCAGCGCGTGCTCGCGCGCCCCCGACCCGACAACGACGCAGCGACTCACGATGGTCGAACGAACTGCTCTCGGCCCGGACCGACCCCCACCACCGAGATTGCGACACCCGCGGTCTTCTCTAAGAACTTCACGTAGTCCTTGGCCGCAGCGGGCAACTGCTCGTACTTCGTCGACGCCGTGATGTCCTCACACCAGCCCGGCAGCACCTCGTACACCGGCTTCACGTCATGCAGGACCGACTGGTGGTACGGCGGGTACTCGTAGCGCACGCCGTCGGCCTCGTACGCCACGCAGACCTTGATCTCGTCGAGGGTGTCCAGCACGTCGAGCTTGGTGAGCGCGATTTCGCTGAGCGAGTTAAGGCGCGCGGCCTGACGGGCCATCACGGCGTCGAACCACCCAACGCGACGACGTCGTCCGGTGTTCGTCCCAAATTCGTGACCGCGCTCGACGAGTAGCTCGGCGACGTCGCCGTCGACCTCGGTCGGGAACGGCCCGGCGCCGACGCGGGTGACGTAGGCCTTAGCGATGCCGACGATGCCGGTGAGGTCGCGGGGACCGAGGCCCGAACCGGTGCAGGCGCCACCGGCGACCGGGTTGGACGACGTGACGAAAGGATAGGTGCCGTGGTCAAGGTCGAGGAACGTGGCCTGCGCTCCCTCAAGAAGGATCCGCTGACCTTGGTCGAGCGCGTCGTGCACGACACCGACGGTGTCGCAAATCATCGGTCCCAGGCGAGGTGCCAGTTCTTCCAGGTACCTCTGCGCAATCGCCTTGGCACTGATCGCGGGTCGATTGTAGATCTTCGTCAGGATGAGATTCTTTTCCTGTAAGACGACATCGAGCTTCTCGCGGAAGATCTTCGCGTCGAGAAGGTCCTGCACGCGCAGCCCAACCCGCGACGACTTGTCTGCGTACGCGGGACCGATGCCCCGCCTCGTGGTTCCGAGGGCGTTCTTGCCGAGAAATCGCTCCGTCAAGCGGTCTAACTCTTGGTGATACGGCATAATCAGATGCGCGTTGCCCGAGACCATCAACTTGGAGACGTCGACCCCCTTCGCGATCAACGAGTCGAGTTCAGTGATCAGTACCGCTGGGTCGACGACGACGCCATTGCCGATCACCGGCGTGATGTGCGGGTACAGCACGCCGGAGGGAACAAGTTGCAGAGCGAATGCCTCACCATTCACGACGATGCGGTGACCGGCGTTATGGCCGCCCTGATAGCGAACGACCATGTCCATGTCGCGCGCCAAGAGGTCGGTGAGTTTTCCTTTTCCCTCGTCACCCCACTGGGTTCCGACTACGACGGTTGCGGGCACTTGGCTCCTTCGAGTCGGCCTTGTTGCGCACCGATTCTAGTTCACTGAAAATGGCCTCCGCCCCCAAATCAAGTCACCAAGACATTGATCAGTGGCATTGTGGACCATTGATGGAGAGGACCGCGTCGCACCGACGTCGCGACTCTGATGCAATACGCGACTTCAACTCCCGACTCATCGCCAACGCGTAAGAACGTCTTCGCACTGATGTCGAAGCGAGCTACGGTTCCCCACGAGCCACGCTCACGACGTGGCGAGGTTGTCGCCCGTCACGAAGTAGTGATGCTGGGACACGACCTCGTTGGCGAACTGATACTCCTGGGCGCCCACCCCGAGCGCTCTTCCGCGAGGGATT
>JAYVNV010000012.1:0-2323 GCA_043758265.1 Acidimicrobiaceae bacterium | reverse complement strand
GCTGCCACATGACTTCGGGGTGTTCGGGATTACCAAAGTTGAGACAGTTCACAACGGCCTTCGCCGTCGCCCCGACGCAGGCCAGGTTGGCGACGCTTTCCGCCACCGTCAACGCGGTGCCGCCTCGCGGGTCGAGCGCGCACCAACGGGGATTCGAGTCGGTCGAGAGCGCGATCCCGCGCTTGGAGCTAGGAAGGCCCGGTCCGGCCAGTCGCAACAAGGCGGCGTCGCGTCCCGGCCCTACAACGGTGTTCAAGAACAACTGCGAGTCGTACTGACGATAGATCCACGCCGGATCGATCAGGAGACCCAACAGATCCTCGTTGGGTGAGCCAACCGGCTCGTCGTCCGTCGGATCGTCGGCGTGGATGGCGTCGAGGGCCAGAGGACGCTGACGGGGCCGGTCGTAGAGTGGCGCCTCGTCAGCCAAAGACTTGGCCGGCACTTCGGCCAAGACCTCACCCTCGAACCCCCTGCGGATTCGCAGCATCCCCACCGGCTCGCCGTCGGGGCCACGAATCGGCTCGACGACGTGTCCAATGATGCTCGCACGGACCTCCCACTTGGCGCACAACGCAGCGACCTCGTCCCAGTTCTCGGGCGTGATGATGGCCAGCATCCGCTCCTGGCTCTCCGAGGTCATGATCTCGTAGGGCTGCATGCCCGGTTCACGTAGCGCGATGGCGGTGACGTCGACGTCCATGCCCACGCGACCTCGCGCCGCCGTCTCACTCGTCGCACAGACAATTCCGGCGCCACCCAGGTCCTGGATGCCCACCACCAACGCACCGTCGAGCAACGCGAGGCACGCTTCGATGAGGCGCTTCTCCTCGTAGGGGTCGCCGACCTGGACGCTCGGACGCTTGGCGTCGTCCAGTGACGCCGCGCCGTCGTCGCCCGCGAAGCCGGCCGACGCGAGAACCGAAACGCCGCCGATGCCGTCGCGCCCGGTCGTCGATCCGAGTAGGACCGCAAGATTGCCAATGCCCGAGGCGACGCCCAAGACGAGCCGGTCGCGCGGCATGGCACCACAACAGAGCACGTTCACGAGCGGGTTCGACGCGTAACAGTCGTCGAACGTCAACTCGCCACCGATTGTCGGCACGCCCACCGAGTTGCCGTAGCCCGAGATGCCCGCGACGACACCCTCGACGAGCCAGCGCTGGCGGGCGTCGTCGAGCTCGCCGAAAAAGAGGGGGTCCATCACGCACAGGGGCCGCGCACCCATCGTGAACACGTCGCGCAGGATCCCCCCAACGCCGGTCGCCGCACCCTGGTACGGCTCGATTGCGGACGGGTGGTTGTGGCTTTCGATGCGAATCGCCACTGCAATGCCGTCGCCAGCGTCGATGACACCGGCGTTCTCGCCCGGTCCAACGAGGACATGGGGCGCTTCGGTGGGCAGACGGCGAAGGTGAATTCTCGACGACTTGTAGGAGCAGTGCTCACTCCACATGACCCCGTATAACGCCAATTCGAGGTGATTCGGGCTGCGCCCGAGTACGTGGACTATCTCGTCCAACTCCGAATCGGTGAGGCCGAGGGCACGGTGCAGGGGCTCGGACGCGCTACTCACGACACCACACCACAGGGCCACCACGGGGGTTCCATCGCGCGTTGAGTCACGCCGCGGCGGCGTTCGCAAAGACGAAACTCTCGAGCAGCACCCGACCGTCGGTGCCGCCCAGCAGCGTCGACATGGCACGTTCGGGGTGAGGCATTAGCCCAACAACGTTGCCCGCGATGTTCGACACGCCCGCGATGTGGTCGCGCGATCCGTTGGGGTTGTCCTTGTAACGCAGCACGATCTGGCCGTTGTCCTTGAGCGTGGCGAACGTTGCGTCGTCGCAGGTGTAGGCGCCCGAGAAGTGATTGATCGGAACGACCAGTTCCTGTCCCCTCGTCGCCCCTCGCGTCAGGACTGACGTCGTCGACTCGACGATGAGCGTCGTCGATTGACAGAGAAACGTCAAACCTATGTTCTTCTGCAGCGCGCCGGGAAGGAGTCCGGCCTCCGTGAGCACCTGGAAGCCGTTGCAGATACCGAGCACCGGGCCGCCGCTCTTGGCAAAGCGCGCGACGGCCTCCATTACGGGTGAGAAGCGCGCGAGGGCACCGGGGCGAAGGTAGTCCCCGTGAGCGAATCCCCCAGGCAGGATTATCCCGTCGAATCCCGTGAGGTCCTTTGACGAATGCCAGACGAATTCGCTAGTCGCGCCGAGTTGCGTCACTCCTGACGCCGAGTCATATTCACAGTTTGATCCGGGGAAGACAACGACTCCGATGCGCGTCATCCGTTACGCCTTTTGGCCCAGGCGGGCCG
>JAYVNV010000011.1:0-2335 GCA_043758265.1 Acidimicrobiaceae bacterium | reverse complement strand
GGTTCATCTGGGCCATCTGCAGCTCGCTCTCGAAGTCCGAGACGGCGCGTAGGCCCTTCACGATCGCCGTGGCGTTGACGTCACGCGCCACGTTCACGAGCAGCGTCGAGATCGAGACAATCGAGACGCTCTTCAAGTGGACCAGTGACTCGGCGATCATGTCACGACGTTCCTCGAGGTCGAAGAGGGCCTCGGACTTTTGGGGGTTACGGATTGCCGCCACGACGATTTCGTCAAAGATGTGCGAGGCGCGCTCCACGACCTCCAGGTGGCCGTTGTGGAAAGGATCAAAGGAGCCGGGGATGAGTCCAACCGTCATGTGCCCAACCCTTCGTCCGGTTCCAACATCGTTACGAGCGTAGTGCCGTATCGCTTGGTTTTGGTAACGATCCAGCCATCGGGCGCATCCATATGGCGGTCGTTCTCGATAACGACGCGCCGGGCAAGGACTCCGTGCAGCACACTCGCCAGGTCGAGCGGACCGTAGGGAGGATCGGCCAGTACGAGGTCAACGTCGTGGGGTGGCGTCCACACCGGCAGCGTCGCGCGCACGAAGACCGCCTCGGCGTCGAGTTGCAGTGGCTCGAGGTTGACCCTCACGGCGGCGAGACAGGCCACGTCGCTGTCGACGAAGTAGACCTTCGCGGCCCCGCGCGACATCGCCTCGATGCCCATCGCTCCCGAACCGCAGTAGAGGTCGACGACCACCAGGTCCAAAAGGCCGCCCCGGCTCTCGAGCATCGAGAAGATCGCCTCGCGCGCGTAGTCGGTCGTTGGACGCACGCTGGGCGGGACCTTCGCCTTCAGCGGGCGTCCCCGGGCCGACCCACCAATTACTCGCACCCCCCAAGGGTACGTCGCCAATCGATCACGACTTGAACAAGTAGAGCGCTTCTTCGTCGTCGACGAACAGGCGAAGCTCGTCCACCATGTCGGGCTCCTTGCTCAGACCGTCGAGCTGCACCATGCTCGACGCAACCCGCTGGGCGGCCTTTAGGAGGTCCTCGTCGCGACGCAGCGACGCCAGTCGTAAGTCGCTTCGCCCGCGCTGGCGGGAGCCCAGCAGGGTTCCCTCTCCGCGCAGGTCGAGATCGATCTCCGCGAGCGCGAAGCCGTCGTTCGATTCAACCAGCGCCCGCAGGCGCACACCGGCCTCCTCGTTGGGTACGTCGCCCAAGAGGTAGCAGTAACTCTGGCGGTCGCTTCGACCAACGCGGCCTCGCAACTGGTGCAACTGGGCTAGACCGAATCGCCACGCGTCCTCGATTACGATCACCGTCGCCTCGGGCACGTCAACGCCGACCTCGATGACCACCGTCGCCACGAGCACGTCGAGCTCGCCGGACCGAAACTGAGCCATGACCTCTTCTTTGTCGGAGCCCTTCATCTGACCGTGCAAGAGACCGACTGCCAGGCCACGCAACTCCCCCAGGGCCAGCCGTGTGCGCTCCTCGACGGCGCTCGTGGCCGCCACCCGCTCGGACTCCTCGACCAACGGACAGATTACGTAGGCCCGCCGGCCCTGGGCCACCTCGTCGCGTACGCGCTGCCAACAGGCATCGACCGCGACCTGCTCCGTCGCCCACGAGGTCGTGATCGCCAGTCGCCCGACCGGCATCTCATCGAGCACCGAGATGTCGAGGTCGCCAAAGACGACCATGGCCGCCGTGCGCGGAATCGGTGTCGCAGTCATTACCAGCAAGTCGGGATCGGCCGCCTCGTCGGAGCGCTCGCGCCCCTTGTCGCGCAGCGCAGCGCGCTGTTCAACTCCGAAGCGGTGCTGTTCGTCAATGACAATGACGCCGAGCGCCTTGAATCGGACGTCATCGGTCAACAGCGCGTGCGTGCCCACGACCAGGTCCACCGAGCCGTCGCGTAGTCCCTCGAGCACGCGCTGGCGATCTTTCGCGCGAAGCCGCCCCGTGAGTAGTTGGATTGACAGCGGTCGCTCGGGCGTCACTGCGGCGTCATTGCCCCGAGACAGTCCCTCAAGGTCCCGGCGTAAAGACGCCAGGTGCTGTTCGGCTAGTACCTCGGTCGGCGCCATCAAGACGCCTTGGCGTCCGCCATCGACCGCCGCCAAAAGCGCGGCTAGTGCGACGATGGTCTTGCCGGAGCCAACGTCGCCTTGGAGCAGGCGGTGCATGGGCAATGGTGACGAGAGGTCGCGCGCAATCTCGGCGAGAACGCGGCGCTGTGCTGCGGTCAACGCGAAATGGTGCCCAACGAGGAAGCGGCGAACGAGCGATGACTCTGGTCCGATCATCGTCGCGAGGTCGACGTCGAGGTCATCGAGCGAGATCGGATGCCGGACGCCGGCCGAGGACTCCTCGAG
>JAYVNV010000010.1:0-2347 GCA_043758265.1 Acidimicrobiaceae bacterium | reverse complement strand
GAGGTCGCGGGCTTACCCGTCAACGCCGCGAGGGCCAACTGCAACTGTCTGTTCATGGCGTTCACCTGGGCCTGGTAGCCCCCTAGATTCCCGCGACTCAGCGCGGTCTGTCCTGCCGCGTAGTCGAGTGCCGCCTGTTGCAGATAGAAATTCGCGCTGTGCCCCGACTTCGTCGTCCCGCCACCCTGGATGGAGCCGCCCCCACCCGTAGTGATGTTGGCGCCGAGAACCTGGGAGAGTGCGCCCGACAGCGTCGGCGCGATCGCGACGTCTTGATTGAAGACCGCGATCACAAAACGTAGCTGCGGCAACGGATTCGACACGCTGGTGACGTAGAGCGGTCGAATGTAGAGGACGCTCTGATCGAGCAGCACCATCAGGTTGTTGCCGAGGAGCACTTGCGAGCCGTGCTGGTCGAGCAGCGTCGTAATTTGAGCGGCCTTGGAGTTTTGCTGGATCTCGGAGTCGGCCTGCACGGGACCGGTCACCGACGTCCCTCGCGGCGTCACGTAGACGTGAAGCTGCCCGTAGTTATTCGGGTCGCTGGTGGCGACCATGAACGCCGTTAGACCCTGAACGGTGCCCGAGTTACCGGCCGGCACGAACGCAACCGACTCAAGCAACTGTTGGTGGTTCGCCGACGGCAACGATCCGACCTGATAGATCGGGTTCATCGGCGCGAGCGACGAGGAGACGACGGCGCCACTCGCGTTGGTGGTCTTCACTCGGTTGAGCGACTGATTCGGTGTTCCCGATCCGGTCGTGGGCGAGATCTCCCAGCTGTCTGAGGCGTTGAAGAAGGCGCTCGCGGTTCCAATGTGGTAGCGACCGAGTGTCGCTGCTTGAATCAGGAAGAGGTCCGATGGGTAGCGCAGGTGCGTGCGGATCGCGGTCGCCATGTCGCTCATGGGGTGAAACATCGTCGAGAAGGCCGTGCGATAGGCCTTCAAAATGGGGTCGTTGGGATCGTTCGCGTAGAACGTCATCGCACCGGTGTACGCGTTTACCACGACCTTGACGGAGTTGCGCACGTAGTTGAAGCTTGCGGGTAGGCCGCCCGTGCCGACGTTCAGGTTGGCGGCGTTCTCGGCGTAGGCGTACTGGTCGGACGTGGTGTAGCCGTCAAGGACATACTGCACCTGGCCGTTAGCGATGATGGTGTAGGGGTGCGAGTCGAAGGTGAGGAACGGTGCCGCCTTCTGCGCCATCTGCTGCACGTCGCGAACGAACATAACGCGACTCGTCGAATTGATCTGGTTCGAGATGAGAAAGTTGAAGTCGCCGAGGCGAAGCGCCAAGGCCAAGCGGCTGACTAGACCGTGGACGGCCACGCCACCCGTGCTCGTGTAGTGGATCTCGACGGGCTGGCCGGCGTTGCGACCCGAGTTCACCTGGTAGTCAAGTTCTGGTTGCTTCGTGTTGGCGACAACCCAACCCGGGTCGTGAATACCAAAGTAGATTGCGGGCTGGGTGAGCACCGGCATGCCACTCGACGAGGCAGGCGGGACATTCGAGACCACGAAGACCGGATTACCGGTCGTCGAGTCGACGGTGTTGGCGGCCACGACCGCGGCACCGATGCCGTGCGTGTACTGCAGGTGCTGATTCACCCAGCTCTGCGAGGGAAGATTCGAGGGGTTCAGTTGACGCGCGCCGATGAGGACGGGCGTCAACTTGCCGTTGATGAAGTACCGGTCAACGCCGAGCGTCGTGTAGGTGTAGTACGAGCGGATCGACTGGCGACGGGTCACCGTCGCCAGCGCGATGTTGGGGGCCGGGTCCCATAGTCGGATGTTGTTCAGCGTCGCGGTGTCGACCTTGATCGTTGAGTTCGCGATGGTGGTCGATCCTGCGAAGGTGTGCAACTGCACGTGATCGAGATTGAAGGCCGAGCGCGTCGCCTCTATGTTTCGTTGGATATAGGGCGCCTCGAGCGAATCCTGATTGGGGCTTACCTTGAGGGCCTGAAGGATTGTCGGGTAGAGGACGCCGATCACGAGTGCTACGAAGAGCCAGAGGCCAACGGCGACGGCCGGCAGCGACCACCCGCGCAGGCGCACGTTGGAGAGCAAGATCAGTGCCGCGGCGACCGAGAGGAAGAAGAGGATTGTGAGAGCTGGGATGCGCGCGTGGACGTCGGTGTAGCCAGCGCCCTGCACGTAGCCATTCGCCGAGTTGACGAGCTCCCACTTGGCGATGACGTAGCCGGCCGCCTTCATCAGGGCGATGCCCGCACCGATTACCGACAGGTGGGCCTTGACCATGGGTGCGACCCGCGGGGTCACCCGCGTGGCGCGGATGCCGCCGTTCAGGTAGTGAAAGCCGGTCGTGACGATGAGCGCGACGA
>JAYVNV010000009.1:0-2388 GCA_043758265.1 Acidimicrobiaceae bacterium | reverse complement strand
AGACTCGTCGAGCGCCAGCAGTAACGCACGCCGTTGGCAGTGACGAAGAGGCTCATTGCCTTCGCGAAGCGGATGAGCTGAATATTCGACAGTTCGCTCCACGGCGTCTGCCACGCAACCGGAGGCTCGCCGGCCAGTTGCGTCAGCCCGTACTCGTCACTGAGCAAGGTCACCGGTTCGGTGGCGCCGTTGGGCACGAAGCTCGGTCGAACGATCCAGCCTTCGGAACGTAGGTTGCTACTCATGAGCGCGCGCTCACCCGAGCGGCCTCCGCCGCCACCGAGACGGTGCGCGCGAGGTCGTCGTCACTGTGCGCCATCGAGACGAAGAGGATTTCGTAGGCACCGGGCGCCAGCGCGACGCCACGTTCGAGCATTGCGTGAAAGAACGACCGGTACAGACCGTTCTCGCAGAGTACTTTCGCCTCGCTGAAGTTGGTCGGAGCCGGGGTCTCATCGCGCGACAAAAAAAGGCCCATCAGCGGCCCCGCCACCGGCGTGGTCGCGTGCAGCCCGGAGTCCGCAATGGCCGTTTTGAGGTCACGGGCGAACGCCGAGACCCGCGAACTCAGTCGCACGTAGTCCTCGACCGTGACGTAGTCCAACACCGCCACGCCCGCGGCCGTGGCGAGCGGATTACCCGACAGCGTGCCGGCCTGGTACACCGGCCCGAGCGGCGCGAGTGACGAGAGCAGTGACCGCTGGCCACCGAAGGCCCCGACCGGCAGTCCCCCGCCGATGACCTTGCCGAAGCACCAGAGGTCGGGCGTGACGCCGAAGTACTCCTCGGCGCCACCAAACGCCAGGCGAAAGCCAGTGATCACCTCGTCGAAGATCAAGAGCGCACCAACGCGGTCGCACTCCGCGCGAAGTCCACTGAGGAACTCAGGCGAAGGCGCCACCAGATTCATGTTCGCCGCAACCGGCTCAACGAGCACGGCCGCAACCTGCTCGTTGAGGACGGGCACGACATTGTACGGCGCGACAATCGTGTCACCGACTGCCCCGGCGGTGACGCCGGCCGAGCCAGGCAATCCCATCTGGGCCACGCCGCTGCCACCGGCTACGAGTAGCGCGTCAGAGTGGCCGTGGTAGCAGCCGTCGAACTTGACGATCTTGTCGCGACCGGTCGCACCGCGCGCGAGCCGCACGGCGCTCATGACGGCTTCGGTTCCCGATGAGACTAAGCGGACCTGCTCAAGACCCTTGACCCGCGAGGTCATCATCTCGGCGAGCAGCACCTCGCCGCACGTCGGGGCACCAAATGTCGTCCCCTCTCCCACGGCGTCGCGCAGGACACGCACGACCTCGGGGTGGGCGTGGCCGAGCAGCGACGCACCGTAGGACTGCACGTAGTCGAGGTACCTCGTCCCCTCAACGTCCTCGACGTAGGCCCCGGCGCCGCGCACGACCGTGTACGGCGTGCCTCCAACGGCGCGAAACGAACGAACTGGCGAGTCAACGCCACCGGGGATTACTGCTTGGGCACGGTCGAACCACGCCTCGTTCAACGTTTTCAACGTCCGAGCTCCTCGGCGATTTCGCCGGCGAAGTAGGTGAGAATGAAATCGGCGCCCGCGCGACGAATCGCGGTCAACTGCTCGAGCGCGACCGCGGTGGCGTCGATCCATCCGTTCGCGCCGGCGGCCTTCACCATCGCGTACTCACCACTCACGTGGTAGGCGGCGAGTGGCACGTCGAGCTCGACGCGAAGGTCGCTCAGCACGTCCAGGTACGGCATCGCCGGTTTCACCATGACGATGTCGGCGCCCTGCTCGACGTCGGCGTTCGCCTCGCGCAACGCCTCACGGCGGTTTCGATAGTCCTGCTGGTAGGTCTTACGGTCACCGCCGCCCACGATCTCGACCTCGACGGCGTCGCGAAAGGGTCCGTAGAGACCACTCGCGAACTTGGCGGCGTAGGCGAGGATGATCGTCTCGTCGAACCCGGCGTCGTCGAGGGCGCAACGAATTGCTCCGACTTGACCGTCCATCATGCCGCTCGGGGCCACGACCGCTGCGCCGGCCCGCGCCTGCGCGACGGCGACCTTCGCGTAGAGATCCAGGGTGGCGTCGTTGTCAACGGTGCCGTCGTCGCGCACTACGCCGCAGTGACCGTGACTGGTGTACTCATCGAGGCAGAGGTCGGCCATCACCACGAGGTCGTCGCCGAACTCGTCGCGTAGCGAGCGCAGCGCAACCTGGACAATGCCGTCGGGGTTCCACGCCGCGCTACCGAGTTCGTCCTTCGTCGAGGGTACGCCGAAGAGGATCACCGCGCCGACGCCGACGCGAAGAAGAGCTCGCACCTCGTCGCGGAGTGACGAAATCGTGTGTTGGCTGATACCGGGCAGCGACGCTATCGATCGCGGGGCGTCGAGCCCCTCAGC
>JAYVNV010000008.1:0-2395 GCA_043758265.1 Acidimicrobiaceae bacterium | reverse complement strand
GCGTCTCAACATTTTGCGCAAAACCGCCCACGACCGCGTTCATTTGAGCCATGGCGAGTCGGATCACGGGCACCACCACACCCTACCGGTGTCGACTCTGACAGCACATGGACGAACGTTCACACGCGGTTAACAAAAGTGACGATTCGACAACCATCGCTGAGTCAGACTTGGGGGGCGGCGCCTAGCGCGTCATGACCATCTGAAGGAGCGACCTTGTCGTATCAGGCTGAGTACATCTGGATCGACGGCAGCGAGCCAACTCGCAAGCTGCGCTCGAAGACAAAGATAATCGCGTCAGGGAAAAAGCCCCAGGTCTGGGGCTTCGATGGATCCAGCACGAACCAGGCAAACGGCAAGTTCTCGGACTGCGTCCTCGTGCCGGTGTGGACCTGCCCAGACCCACTGCGTGGCGCGAACGACGTGCTGGTGATGTGCGAGGTTCTTAACGCCGACATGACGCCACACGCCACCAACACCCGCGCGGCGGCCGTCGCGGCCGCGAAGAAGTACGCGAGCTTCGAGCCAATGTTCGGCATCGAGCAGGAGTACACCTTTTTCCAGGACGGCCGTCCTTACGGGTGGCCCGACGACGGTTTCCCCGAACCGCAAGGTCCGTACTACTGCGGCGTCGGTGGCAAGAAGATGCCCGGTCGCGACATCGTGGAGGCGCACACGCTCGCGTGCCTTCGCGCAGGCATAGGGATTGAGGGCACGAACGCCGAAGTGATGATGGGTCAATGGGAGTTTCAGGTCGGCGTGCTTGGTGCGGGCGAGATTGGTGACCAACTATGGGTCGCGCGCTGGTTGCTCGAACGCATCGCCGAGGAGTTCAACGTCGACGTCAGCTTCGATGCCAAGCCCATCAAGGGTGACTGGAATGGTGCTGGCGCGCACACCAACTTCTCGACGAAACAGATGCGCGCCGCGGGAGGCTACGCGGCAGTGGTCGCGGGCGCCGAGGCGCTTGGAACGCGCGTACGTGAACACATCGTCAATTACGGCGACGGCATTGAGGAGCGACTCACCGGCGCCCACGAGACGGCCCACTGGTCAAAATTCTCCTACGGCGTCTCCGACCGGGGCGCGTCGGTGCGAATTCCCGGCGCCGTGGCGCGTGAAAAGCGCGGCTACCTCGAAGATCGTCGACCAAACGCGAACGTCGACCCCTACGTCGTCACTCGCCTCATCGTCGAGACGGTCTGTGGTGCAGCGAGTGGTGGCGCGAGCGTCAAGGCCGTCACGCCCAAGGTGGCCGCAAAGAAAGTCGCGAAGAGGGCGACTGCGAAGAAGGCAACTGTTTCGAGGGCGAGCGCAAAGAAGGCGACGGCTCGGCGGTAACTCCTTGCTCGAGGAACCCGTCGTTCGTAAACTGACTGATTCCTCAAAACGCAAGCCAATGTGCGACTCACCCGAGAGGTGCGAGAATGTCCCATATGCAAAGTCAGGCGCAGTACGTACTTCGAACGGTTGAGGAGCGAGGGATCCGCTTCGTGCAGCTGTGGTTCACCGACGTACTTGGACGACACAAGGCCTTCCACGTCACGCCGGCCGAACTCGAGGACGCCCTCGATCAGGGAGTAACTTTCGACGGCAGCGCGATTGATGGGTTCTCGCGCACGCAGGAGTCCGACGTTCTGGCTCGACCAGACCTCACGACCTTCCAACTGCTCCCCTGGTACGAAGAGGGCGCCGGCGTGGCACGGGTCTTTTGCGACATCGTCAACATCGACGGCACCCCCTTCGAGGGTTGCCCACGTCAACAGTTGCGGCGCGTGCTCGACGACGCGCGCGTTGAGGGTTACACATTCTTCGTCGCGCCCGAGATTGAGTACTTTTACTTCGAGGACCTTTCCACGTTGAGCGCGCCAGTGCCGATCGATCGCGGCAGTTACTTCGACCTCCTCCCCGATGACACCTCCAGCCAACTTCGCCGACGCACGGTCTTGGTGCTTGAGGAGATGGGCATCGGCGTGGAGCACGCGCAGCACGAAGACGCGCCCGGTCAACAAGAGATCGACCTTCGCTACACCGACGCTCTGACGATGGCTGACACCGTGATGTCGGTTCGTCACGTTGTGAAAGAGCTTGCCCGCCAGTGCGGAGTCGCGGCGAGCTTCATGCCAAAGCCCCTCGCGCACGTTCAGGGTTCAGGCATGCACACCCATCTCTCACTCTGGCGCGACGAGAAGAACGCATTTATTGGCGACGGACCGTACGGGTTGAGCGAGGTCGCGACGAAGTTCATCGCCGGCCTCGTCCGACACGCCCCCGAGATCACCGCGGTCACTAACCAGTGGGTGAACTCGTACAAGCGACTGGTGCCCGGCGTCGAGGCGCCAGTCGGGGCCACGTGGGCCCGCTTCGATCCGGCCGCTCTGGTTCGCATACCTTC
>JAYVNV010000007.1:0-2397 GCA_043758265.1 Acidimicrobiaceae bacterium | reverse complement strand
CACACTCGGCCCCGGAGCCTCCGCCGAGCTCGACTCGCTTGAGAGTGATCCCTAAGACCTCGGACGCCGACGTGAAGAAGAGAGCTGACGCGATCGCTGCAGCGCAAGACGCTCTCGACGTCGCCAAGGAGAGGATCGACTCAGTGTCCCGAGCGGCAAGCGCGCTGATGAGTCAGTTGGCGCAGCTGCGGCAAGCGACCCAATCGGCGAAGGCCAACCTCGAGGCGGCGAGAGAAGGCGAGAGACTCGCGATCTCCGCCGAGAGCGACGCCAACGAGCGCGCAGCTTCACTCGTAAAGTCATTGGAGAGCGCCAAGCAAGAACTCGCCAAGTCACAATCTGCGCTGGAGAAAGCCAATTACTAAAACGCGCCGCGTAGTCGAAGACTATACTCGCCAGGCCGCGGCAGACGTAGTGTCGAACGCGCTGAACATGAACACGCGGACCCGCGCCGTCCTGTCTGCAAAAGCCGTATGCGGCTGCTCGCCTTGGCACCGGCGCTGACGTGGGATTTCCGAGAGCAGCACTGCTCCTGCAGCTGGGAACGACACTCCCGCTCGTCGGTCTCATCTGGTTCGTGCAGGTCGTCGCCTACCCACTTTTTGCGCGCGTTGCCGCGGCAGACTTCGTCGCCTATCACGAGTCTCACTCGCGCCTGATCACCTATGTGGTCGCGCCGCTGATGGCTTGCGAGCTCGCCGGCGCGATGGCGTGGCTGATCTGGCCGCTCGGTGGCGTTCCGCGGCAGGTCGCGTGGGTTGGCGCTTCGCTCGCAGTAACGACCTGGGCCGTGACGATGTTCGTGTCGGTACCGCAACATACTATTCTCGCCCGAGGCTTCGACGCGCGCGCACACGATCTGCTCGTCGTCACCAACTGGCTCCGCACCGTCGCATGGACGGCGCGGGGCGCGATTCTCTTGTGGGTCGTCGCCGTCCTGACGAAGACGCAACCACTCGTCGATTGACGTTCGTGGTTTCAGTATAAAAGGCACGCTGAGCACGAACTTCCAGGTTGGAATCGCCGGCGAAATAGAGCACGGTCGCGAGACCAACGGCCCGGAGGGTCCAAACATGAACTTGGCATCGTGCATCGTGTTGACAATCGCAGTCACTGCCTGTGGCGCGGCGAGCACCAACACGATCTGTCCGGCAGGCCTTCCCGTCGCGCACGTGCCGTCGGCCACGGCGGTCCCACCGACGCTCACGGCGCCTGCCGCGATAGTCGCTCCCAAGTCGCTGCCAATTAATCAAGACGCAGTCGCGGCGGCGACCGGGGCGAAGCCCGAGCTGGCCGATCCTGTCGTGAAGGTCACGTTCCCGCGCACGGATGTGCCCGTCGAGGTGGACGGTAGCAAGCTCGCTCCGTTCATGGGCCTCACGTCATGGGTCGCATTTACACCAGGGAAACCGGGCGTGGAGGCGATGGTGATGGGAGACCTCGTGCTCTTCGAAGACGAGGTGAACCCCGTGATGAGCGCACTGCTCGGCGCCGAAGTCGAGGTCACCGCGCTGCACAACCACTTCCTCTACGTGAAGCCCGCGGTTTTTTTCATGCACATCAACGGCGAGGGCACCGTCGCCAATCTCGGCAAAGGCATCAAAGCCGCGATGGACACCATCCTCGACATCAGAAAGAAGTCCCCGAAGCCGAGTGGCAAGTCTGGAGCACCCGCCATCGCGTCCAAGAGCACCATCGACTCTACGAAGCTCGACGCACTCTTTGGCGTCAAAGGGCAATCCAAAGACGGAATGTACAAAGCCACGATGGGCCGCGCCGCGACTGCAGCGTGCGGGTGCGCGATCGGCAAAGTGATGGGAATCAACACTTGGGCCGCGTTCCAAGGAACCGACGAAGCATCGGCGGTGGACGGTGATTTTGCCGTGACCGAATCCGAGCTGCAGCCGGTGCTGAAGGCCTTACGCGCAGGGGGCATCGACATCGTCGCGATCCACTCGCACATGACGGGGGAGAGCCCCCGACTCCTATTTTTGCACTACTGGGGACGAGGCAAATCCGCCGAGCTCGCGGCCGTACTCAAGAAGGCCCTCGACCTGACGGCGTGGGACGGCGCGATCAAGAGCACGTGAAGCGAGCCGCGCACCCGTATTCGCTCCCTGCGTTCCTCGCCTACTTTCTGAAGCTCGGCGCGCTAGGATTCGGCGGGCCAATCGCCCTCATCGGGATGATGGATCGCGATCTCGTGCAGGCGCGAGGCTGGGTCGACAAAAGTGATTACGACGAGGGCCTCGCTCTCTCGCAGTTGTCACCAGGTCCGCTCGCCGCACAGCTCGCCATCTACCTCGGCTGGGTGCGCGGGCGCACGCTCGGCGCCGCTCTCGTCAGCATTGCGTTCATCGGACCTTCGTTCGTGATGGTCCTCGGGCTCTCTGCGCT
>JAYVNV010000006.1:0-7590 GCA_043758265.1 Acidimicrobiaceae bacterium | reverse complement strand
ACGTTGCTGTGACCAAGAGGAGAGAAGATGGATAACCGTCAAGTGATATTGGCTGAACGCCCGATCGGGATGATCGACGAAGCGACGACGACGTTGATCGTGACCGAGGCACCGGTCTGTGGACCCGACGAGGCGCTGATTAAAGTCGGTCTCGTCTCGATTGACCCCGCGATGCGTGGGTGGATGGACGACGTGGCGAGCTACCTTCCGCCGATCAGCATCGGTGAGGTCATTCGCTCGGGCGGCAGCGGGGTAGTCGTCGAGTCGAACTCCCCTCGATACGCGGTCGGTGACGTCGTCTATGGCCTAACGAACTGGCAGGAGTGGGTGATCGCGAGCGAGAAGAATAGATTCACCGTTCTGTCGAAAGACCTCGGCGTCGACTTAGCGACCTCCATGGGCGTTCTCGGGATGACCGGGCTCACGGCGTACTTCGGACTTTTGGAGGTTGGCCAGTTCAAAGCGGGGGACGTCGTCCTCGTGTCGGGCGCGGCGGGCGCGACTGGCTCGGTCGCTGGTCAACTGGCCAAAGCGCGCGGCGCCGCCCAGGTCGTCGGCATCGCCGGCGGCCCTGAGAAGTGCGCCGAGGTTGTCGAACGCTACGGCTTCGATGAGTGTCTAGATTACAAGGAACCCGACCTCAAGCAACGGATCCGAGAGGCCTGCCCTAAGGGCGTCGATCTCTACTTCGACAACGTAGGTGGCGAAGTCCTTGACGCTGCGCTGATGAACATCGCATTGCGCGCGCGAGTTGTGCTGTGTGGGGCAATCTCGCAGTACAACGCGGTTCGGGGCGACGGTGTCGTGAACACGCCCGTGATGATTGGCCGTCGTGCACGCATGGAAGGATTCATTGTCTTCGACTTCGCTTCGCGTTACGCCGAGGCGCAGGCACAATTGGCGCAGATGGTCCTCGACGGGACTCTCGCGCACCAAGAGCACCTCGTCCACGGCCTCGAGCACGCGCCCGCTGCCTTAAACCTCCTCTTTAGCGGCGGCAACCACGGTAAAACGCTGGTCGTGGTCGACGAGAGCATCACGCTCGGTTGACGGTGGCGGGCTCAGGTCAGGCGCACGTCAGCGACGAGCGCTCGGTGGTCGCTCCCGCCATCGCTGGCGAAGCCGCCGAGTGACTCCCACGGACCTCGAACGAGCAGATGGTCAATCTGAGAGTGTGGCATTCTCGCGGGCCAGGTGCGTGCGTTCACCAGGGACCGCCATCCCGGCAGCAGGACGCGCAACAGCGGTCGCCAGGAGTTGAAGTCGCCGCCCAGCAGAATCGGCATCGATGGGTTGAGGGTCGCCACGATGTCGTTGACTTGTCGATACTGCAAAAACGAACCGTGGCTGATGTGAGCGCCGTGCACTGCCAGGGCGTAGAAAGGACGATCACCGTCGAGGATCGTCGCTACGATCAGCGCGCGGCGAACCTTCTCACGCGGTAGCCGACCGAGTAATTCGACGTAAATCTCCTCGATCGGGAGCCGGGTCAGCAGCGAGAGCCCCCACTGACCCTGTTCGAGGTCGCTCGTCGTAGCGCGACTGAGTCGCTGGGTTTTGGAGAGTGCGCGGTGCTCATTGAAGAAGAGGCCCCGTTCGCCGGTCAGGTGCGCCAAGCGTGGCTGCCAGGTGCCTCCGCCGGTGCCGTTGGTAACACGCTGACCTGACGCGAGGGCAACGAAGAGGCCCTCCATGCCGAGGCGAGACTTGAGTTCCTCGAAGAAGTCTTCGCCGGGCGCAGCCCGCCAAGTCTCGGGGAGGATTAGGAGGTCTGCGTCGAGACTCGCCACGTGATCGAGGACGTTTGTCACTCGCCCCCAACCGTCGACGCCGGCGTGAAGGTTAAACGTCGCGACACGCACCTAAGAACCTTACGTCGAGATGACGTGGGTGTGGCAATCTCTAGTGGTGCAATCAGTCAACGTCGCCTTCGGCCATCGACTGTGGTGGGTCGACGCATTCACCGGCGACGCCGAAAGGGGCAATCCGGCGGTCGTCGTGTTGCTCGAGCGCGCCATGCCCAACGATGATCTTCAACAGATCGCCTTTGAACTTGGCGTGTCGGAGACCGCCTTCGTGCGCCGGGTCGGTGATCGGTGGTCATTGCGGTGGTTCACCCCTACCGTCGAGGTAGACCTCTGCGGCCACGCCACCCTCGCGACACTGCACGTGTTGTTGAACGAACTTGGCGTTCCTGGTGGTGAGGTCTACTTCGAGACGCGCGCCGGTGAGTTGTCGGGACGCCGAATGAGTGACGGACTCTTGGGCATTGACCTGCCGCGCTGGACGCTAAAAAAAGTTGAGGCCTCCTTTCTCAACAACACCCTCGGGCCCGTTAGCGAAGTCTTCTTGGCGGGGACCCAAGGCGTCCTCGCGATCGTCGAAGACCTGGACGCGCTCTGTGGTCTCGCTGTCGATTCGATGAGCCTCTTTCTGGTGCCGAGCTCCTTAATCATCGCCGCGTGTTTGGGGGGACCGGACGTCGACGTGTCGATTCGCGTCTTCGCGCCACGACTCGGACTGGCCGAGGACCACGTGACCGGAAGCGCGATGTGCGCCGTCTCGCCGTGGTGGGTTGAGAAGGTCGGCTCACCGACGGTCACTGTGCACCAGGCGTCGCAGCGGGGGGGCGTCATGTTCGCACGGCTCTTCGAACGCAATGTCGAAGTGGCCGGGCGGGCCAGCACCTTTTTCGCAGGAGAACTTCGCGCATGAGCGACAATACGCTTGGACCGGGTCCGCGCACCCGGGTCCGACGCCTCGCCACGAAGGCCGCCTACGAGCGCCAGGTCGTCTACGCAATCCTTGACGAAGCCCGCCTCTGTCACGTCGCTGCCGTCGTGAACGGCTCGGCGGTCGTCATTCCGACACTGCATGCTCGCGAGGGCTCGACGTTGTACCTGCACGGCAGTCAAAGCAACGCGGTAATGAAGTCGATCGTCGCGGCCGGTCAGGCGTGCGTCAGCGTGACAATCTACGACGGCCTGCGTCTCGCGCGCAGTGGCTTCGAGTCGTCGATCGCCTATCGGTCAGTCGTGCTCTATGGCGCGACGGCGTTGATCAACGACGACGCAGAGAAAGCGAGGATTCTCGACCTCTTCGTCGACGCGATCCTGCCCGGGCGAAGCCACGAAGTGCGAGCGATGAACGACGCAGAACGTCGTTTGACGAGCGTTGTGCGCGTGACGATCGACGAGGCGTCGGCCAAGCTCTCCTCGGGACCGACCGACGATCCCGAGGCGGACATCGACCTGCCGATCTGGTCGGGCACGGTGCCCGCACGACTTCGCTTCGAGCGGCCGATTCCTGATACGAACGGGGCCATGGCCGCTGGTGACCTCGCGGTGCCCCAATCGGTCGAACGACTCCTCGCCGACCAGTGACGACGACCGACAACCTGGTTAATCAACTCCACGGTCTGACCCCCGCTGATAGGCGAGAAGAGGAATCAATCACGGCGACGCTGGATCGTCTCACGTGGCCACTCGATCCCTTCGACGAAGCGCTCGATCCCCATCACGTGACGGCGTCGGCCTTCGTCCTCTCGTCACGGGGCGTGATACTGCATCGCCACCGTCAACTCGCCATATGGATCCAGCCGGGTGGCCACGTCGAATATGATGAGAGCCCTTCGCAGGCGGCGCTGCGAGAGACGTTCGAGGAGACCGGCCTTCGGGCTCGACATGTGCTTCCGGTGCAGTTGTTCCACGTCGACCGGCACCTCGGTGCTCGAGGCCACACTCACTACGACCTGCGCTACGTGTTAGTCACGACCGCGGACGATCCCTCGCCACCCGCGGGCGAGAGTCCCGAGGTCTGCTGGTTCGACTTCGACGCCGCGCGAAAACGCTGCGAACCATCGCTGGAAATCGCCCTCGCCTTGCTCGCCTCGAGAGTCGCGACGTGGGACATGGAAGACTTGGCACGTGAGTGAGTCAGACGCCCTTCGCGCTTTGATGGAGGCAGATCGGTGGATCGATCGGGTCTCGGCACAGCGAAGCCATCTGCCCGAAATGGTGGAACTGGTAATGGTCGAGGACGAGTTGCGCGGATTGATGAACGCATTGCAGGAGGCGCAGGCCACTCGGTCGCCAGTGAAGATCGCCTCAGAAAACGCCGCGCTCGAGGCCGAACGACTTCGAGTTCGTGAGAAGGGCCTCGACGCAACGCTGGCCATCTCCACTGCGAACGCCCGCGAATTAACGGCGCTGCAGAATGAACTCCAGCACGTTCGTGCTCTACTGGAACGGGCCGAGGACTTCGAACTTGAGTACCTGGTCGCGCTCGAACCGCTCGACGATCTGGTCGCAACGGTGAAGGAGCGTGCCCGACCGATGATGTCGCGGCGCATTGAGCTCCAGGCAGCCATTCTTCAATTGCAGACGTCGTTGGATGATGAACTGGCGTCACTTCGCGGTGACCGTCGCGCGCGATCCGACATGCTGTCGAGTGAACTGCTCACGCGCTACGACGCGGCCCTCTTTCGCGCCGGCACGTCGGGCGCCGCCCAAATGGGGGCCGGTCGTTGTGACGGCTGTCGAATCGCTCTCTCACCCCTCGACATTGATCGATGGAAGAGTCAAGCGCCCGGTTTTTTCATGGACTGCCCCGAGTGCGGTCGCCTGCTGCTGCCGTGATCTTGCTCATTCGCCACGGCCAGACAACATCCAACGCGCGCCACCTGTTGGTGGGTCGCAGTGATCCAACCTTGACCGAGCTGGGCGAGCGTCAGGCGCTTGCGCTGCGGCCACTGCTCGCGAACGTTTGTCAGCTGTGGGTCTCGCCCCTGCGTCGCGCGCGGCGAACCGCGGCGTTGGCCGTCCCCGACGTGGAACCGGTGGTGAAGGATTCTTTCATCGAGCTCGACTACGGCACGCTTGACGGACAGCGCATGAGTGTCGTCACGCCCGAGCAGTGGCGCCAATTCGAGCATGACCACACAATCGCCATTGGTGGCGGCGAATCGCTCTCTTCGCTTGATCGACGGATCCACGACGAGTTGAACACCCTGTTAGCTGACCCCGCCAGTCTGCTGCACTCGAGCGAGCACCACCTCGCGATAGTGAGTCACATGTCACCAATCAAATCGGCGACCACCTGGGCGCTCGGCGTACCGGGTTCGGCCGTTTGGCGCATGAACCTCAACAACGGCTCCATCACGACCATCACCACGCGACGGGGCGCCCCGGCTCTGTTGCACTACAACGTCGCGCCGACGCTCCACTGATCAGTGCAACGCGACACTGATCGCGGCGAAGTGCAGACCGGCGCCCACAATCGTGAAGGCGTGGAAGAGCTCGTGGTAGCCAAAGACCCTCGGGGACAGTCGAGGTCGCTTCGTGCCGTAAAAGACCGCCCCCACGGTGTAGACGACGCCGCCCGCGACGATGAGTGAGAAGCAGAGTGGTCCCCCGCCGCGGTAAATCTGGGGCATGACCGAGATGGCGACCCAGCTGACAACGAGGTAAGGAACGGTATTGGCCCACTTCGGCGCGTCAAGGGCGAGCTGGCGAATGGCAATCCCGACGACCGCCCCGGCCCCGATGATGATCATCAGGACCACGCGAAGCGTGCCGTGCATGGTGAGGCCGGCGATGGCGAGGTACGTACCAGTAATCGCGAGAAAAATCGTCGAGTGGTCGGCCCGGCGCCAGGCCCGACGCTTGGCCGGCGACCACTGGACGCGGTGCAGGAGCGCGCTCGTCATGAGCATCGTTCCGACCCCGAACAGGTAGCACAGCACCCACCCGACCTGCGCCCATGTTTGACACCGCACGAAGAGGATCGGAGAGCACGCAAAGAGGACGAAGAAGGCAATCAGGTGCAGCCAACCTCGCAGCAGCGGCTTCACCGCAAGCACCGGCGAATTAGGGCTGACCACGGATCCATTCACCACTCCACCCTAGGACGGAGCAGTGAAGAATTGAAAGTACCCTGAGCAACAACGAAGCCCGCCTGCCCCGCGAATGCAGAACAAACGGGCCCTCGGTGTTTGGCCCCCCCAGCCAATGACTCAAAAATATAGTTCGCGAGCACCCGCTACTGTGTCACCAGAGCACTGTAAACAATGGGTTGTGAGAAATTTCACATAAGGGAGACACGGTGGAGCGTCGTACGTTGGGACAAGGTCTAGAAGTTTCCGCTCAGGGCCTCGGTTGCATGGGGATGAGTGAGTTCTACGGCGTCGGCGATGACAGTGAATCGATCGCGACGATTCACGAGGCCCTCGATAGCGGCGTTAACTTCCTCGACACGGCCGACATGTATGGCCCTTTCATCAACGAGGAGCTCGTCGGTCGGGCCATCAGCAATCGTCGCGACGAGGTCGTACTGGCCACGAAGTTCGGCAATCAGCGCGACGTCGATGGAGCGTTCCTGCGGGTCAACGGTACGCCCGAATACGTGCTCGAAGCCTGCGACGCATCACTTCGCAGACTCGGTGTCGACGTGATCGACCTCTACTACCAGCATCGGGTTGACCGAACAGTGCCGATTGAGGAGACTTGGGGTGCAATGAAGGCACTCGTTGACGCGGGCAAGGTCCGCCATCTGGGGATCTCTGAGGCGTCGTCGGTCACGATTGAGCGCGCCCATGCGGTGCATCCGGTGACGGCCCTGCAGAGCGAGTATTCACTCTGGACCCGCGACCCCGAGGACGATGTCCTCGCGACGTGTCGTCGTCTCGGCGTTGGCTTTGTCGCCTATAGCCCGCTCGGTCGGGGATTCTTGACGAATGAGTCGAGCAATCGCGACGCTATTGCGGAGAAGGACTACCGCAAGAACCACCCGCGGTTCTCGGGCGAGGCGCTCGCGAAGAACCTCGAGTTGGTCAATCGCCTGGAGGCGATCGCCACGCAAAGGGGCGTGACGATCGCGCAATTGGCCCTGGCCTGGGTCCTATCGCGCGGAGCCGACGTCGTGCCGATTCCTGGGACGAAGCGTCGCACGTGGCTCCGTGAGAACATCGCCGCTGCCTCACTGCGCCTCAGCGACGAAGGCGTGGCCGAGCTAGAGAGCGCCGTCCCGCGCGATGGAGTCGCTGGCGATCGGTACCACGCTTCGGGAATGAAAACAATTAACGGTTGAGAATAAGCGACGCGTCGTGCAGGGTAACGACGTCGTCGCACCAGGCAATGACGTCAACGTCGTGGGTCGCGACGACGACCGTGGCGCCCGTCGACGACAGGAGCGTCAGGACCGCGGCGGTCTCGTCGACACCGAGTGCGCCGGTCGGTTCGTCGAGCAGGTAGATCGATGGACTGGTCACGAGCGCACGCGTGAGCGCGACTCGTTGGCGTTCACCGCGTGAAAGTTGGTCCCATTTCGTGGTGCGATCAGCGTCAAGTCCGAGGAACGCGAGGTCGGCCACGGCGTCGCGCGTGGTCGCTCGACCGAGCCCGATGAGATCGAGGGCGAAGCCTCGGGTGAGACCCGGTTCGCTCGCTACGTAGGCGAGTGATCGACGTAGTTGATCGTCGTTCAGCTGATCAATCGCCACGCCACCAATCGATATCTCACCGTAGGCGAACGAGTCCAACGCCGCGATGGCCCGCAGGAGGGTCGACTTGCCGATCCCCGAAGGGCCGGTGA
>JAYVNV010000005.1:0-2405 GCA_043758265.1 Acidimicrobiaceae bacterium | reverse complement strand
AGGCTACCGGCGAACTTCTACACTGGCGAAATGAACGAGGACATGATCCGTCGCCACGCTGACACTGAAAACGTGAACCGCCAACTGGGCATCGAGGTTGTCGAGGTGGGCCCCGACAAGGTCGTCCTACGCGTTGAAGTCGGGCCCAAGGTCCACCAGCCCTTCGGCATTCTGCACGGTGGCGTGTCGGCGCTGATGGCCGAGGGGGCCGCCTCGATTGGCGGCACCGTCAGCGTGGGCGATGACGAGATTGTGGTCGGCACCGAACTCAATTGCTCGCATCTGCGATCGATGAAGAGTGGCACCCTGACGGCGACGGCGACGCCGTTTCGAAAGGGTCGCACCGTGCACGTCTGGGCCATCCAATTGACCGACGAAGAGGATCGACTGATCTGCGTCGCCCGCTGCACCTTGCAGGTTTTGCAAGCACCCCCTTCGACGTAGGCGCGGGCCGTAGACTTTATGACAAACCAGCGAAGGAGCTGACAGATGGGTGTTCGCTTCAAAGGTTGGGGTATCGCCCTACCCGACCGAATTGTCACCAATGACGAGCTCTCCCTCACGCTCGACACCTCCGACGAGTGGATTGCTGAGCGCACTGGTATCCGCGAGCGCCGCGTCGGCGGCTCGACCGTCTCGCTGGGTGTCATCGCCGGACGAAACGCCATCGCCGACGCCGGCCTCCTCGTCAGCGACATTGACTTCCTCCTGCTCGCGACCACGACTCCGGACCAGCTCTGCCCCGCGTCGGCGCCGATGATTGCCCACGAGCTCGCACTGAGCTGTCCCGCAATGGACGTGAACGCCGCCTGCAGCGGCTTCATGTACGCCGTGCGCGTGGCGCAAGGACTACTCGAAACGGGACAACGTCGCATCCTCGTCATTGGTTCCGAGCACCTCACGCGCTGGGTCGACTGGAGCGACCGCAACATGGCCGTCCTCTTTGGCGACGGCGCGGGCGCGGCCGTTCTCGAGTACGACGAGGGGGGCTCTGACATCCTCTCGTTCTCGCTCGGTGCCGACGGCTCGGGCGCGGAGTTGCTCGGCTGCGAGCACGGCGGCTACTTCCAAATGGATGGCAAAGAGGTCTTCCGCCGAGCCGTGCGCGTCGTCGTTGACTCCGCGGAGGAGGCAATGAAGCTCGCCGACGTCAGCCCCGACGACATCAGCCTCGTCATCCCCCACCAGGCGAACGTGCGCATCATCAAGGCCGCGACCCAGCGCCTCGGAATCTCAATGGAGCGCACCGTCGTCACCCTGGACCGCTACGGCAACACGTCGAGCTCATCGATTCCGCTCGCCTTCTTCGACGCGCGCGAGCACGGTCGGGTGAAGGCCGGCGAGTACGCGCTGATGACGGGATTTGGCGCCGGGATGACGTGGGCGTCGGCGGTCGTTCGGTGGTCACGTTGAGCGGACCGTCGCTAATCATTCTCGCGGCGGGCCGCGCCCGGCGCTATGGCGGCGTGAAGCAGTTGGCGCCGATCGGCAAGCACGGCGAGGGCGTCATCGACCTCTTGGCCTCGGACGCCTACGCGGCCGGTTTCGACGACATCGTCATCGTGGTGAACCCCAACTCCGGTCCCAAGATTGAACAGCACGTGTCGTGGCACTGGCCCAAGGACCGCAAGATCACCTTTGCGGTGCAGGAGAAGTTGCGCGGGACCGTCGACGCCGTCCTCGCCGCCGAGAGCAGCCTCGACCTCTCCAAACCCTTCGCTGTCTCCAACGCCGACGACCTTTACGGTCGAGCGGCCTTCATGCTGCTGGGCGAGCACATGGCCAAGAGCACGAACCACTGTCTCGTTGGCTTCGAGCTCGACCGTGCGCTGGTCGGTGACCTGCCGGTGTCGCGGGGCACCTGTCGCGTCGAGAACGGACAGCTCACCGAGATCGTCGAGCGGCGCAGCGTGCATTCGACGCTCGAGGGCTACGACGCCGACGACGGACTGGAGCCGGTGTCACTCTCACCCTTGGAGACCGTCTCGATGAACCTCTGGGGCTTTCAGCCATCAATTATTTCCCACATGCACGAGGCGATTCGTTCACACGACTTCTCCGAAGAGTCCGAGATCCAGCTCTCAACGTTCGTTGGCCAGCTGCTGTCTCACACCTCTATGCGCTTTGACGTCTTGGCGACCCGCTCGCGGTGCATTGGCATCACCCACGCCAAGGACCTGCCGGTCGCGCAGTTGCTCGTTCGCTTGGAGATCGAATCAGGTCATCGACCGGAGTACGCCTTCGTCGAAGAGTGACGTGCGGGTTCATGGCAAGGGCAATGCTCAGTGCCAGTCACGTGACGGCGCGGTCGCACCGATGTTGAGCGACTCGACGAACTCTGCGCTGAGCATCATCGTCCCCTGACCCCGCTGTAGCGAGCCGCGCACGATCAGGGCCGGCGAGCC
>JAYVNV010000004.1:0-2407 GCA_043758265.1 Acidimicrobiaceae bacterium | reverse complement strand
TTTACGAGGGTCCACCGACCGCCAACGGCAAGCCCGGCCTGCACCACGTCTGGGCCCGCGTCTATAAAGACCTGTTCTGTCGCTACCAGACAATGCAGGGCCACTTCGTCGCCCGACGCGCGGGCTGGGACACCCATGGGCTGCCCGTCGAGGTTCAGGTCGAAAAGCAGTTGGGTATTTCGGGCAAAAAGGCGATCGTCGATGAGGTTGGCGTGGAAGAGTTCACCCGACTCTGTCGTGAGTCAGTGCTTACGTACGTTGGTGAATTCGAAAAGGTCACCGAGCGCATCGGCTACTGGACCGACATGGAGCATGCGTACTACACGTTTCACCCGTCCTACGTCGAATCGGTGTGGTGGCAGCTTCAACAGCTTTTCGATCGCGGTCTTCTCTACGAAGACTTGAAGGTCGTGCCCTACTGCCCGCGTTGTGGCACGGCACTCTCGTCGCACGAACTTGGCCAGCCCGAGGTTTACACCGACGAAGTCGACGAGAGTTGTTACGTGCGTCTTCGCATCACGGACGCCGACGCGCACGGCGGACTCGGCGGCGCCACGCACCTCGCGATCTGGACGACGACGCCGTGGACGTTATTGTCCAACGTCGCCGTCGCGGTGAACGCCGAGGTCAACTACGCCGTCGTCGACGGCGTGATCGTCGCCGAGGAACTCGTCGAGTCAGTCTTTGGTGACGGCGCCACGTCGTCAGTCACGATGCGCGGTAGCGCCCTGAGGGGCGTTCACTACGAACGGCCCTTCACCGATGCCCAGTTGCCCCCAGGCGTCGACGCCAACTACGTGGTGCTGGCCGACTACGTGACGACCGAGGACGGTACGGGTCTCGTTCACCAGTCGCCGGCCTTCGGTGAGGTGGACCGCCAGATCGCACGCGAGAACAACTTGCCCACCGTGAACCCCGTCGGACCCGACGGTCGCTTCACCGAGGAGATCTCCTGGCTCGAGGGCCAGGACGTGCGCCGAGCCAACCACACCATCAACGACGAACTTGAGCGGCGCGGCCTCTTGCTGCGGCGCTTCGACTACGTCCACTCGCTCCCGCACTGCTGGCGATGCGGAACGGTGCTCATCTACTGGGGCAAGCCCAGTTGGTACGTCGCAACGAGCCAATTCAAGGAGAAGATGCTGGCCGAGAACGCCACGGTCGACTGGCATCCCCAGCACATCCGTGACGGGCGAATGGGCGAGTGGCTCTCGAACAACGTCGACTGGGCCCTCTCGCGTGACCGCTACTGGGGCACGCCGCTGCCGATCTGGCGCTGTCCTGACAACCACTTCACGTGCGTGGGATCGCGCGCCGAGCTGGGCGCCCTCGCCGGACGTGATTTGAGTGACCTCGACCCGCACCGGCCGGCCATCGACGACGTCGTTGTGCCCTGTCGCACCTGTGGACTCGAGGCCCGACGCGTCGAGCCAGTTATCGACGCGTGGTTCGACTCGGGTGCAATGCCGGCCGCCCAGGTTGGCTACCCTCACGTTGAAGGTAGCGAGTTAGCCATGCAGTTCCCGGCCCAACTCGTCTGCGAAGCGATTGACCAGACTCGCGGTTGGTTCTATTCCCTGCTCGCTGTGAACACGCTGGTCTTTGGTGAGAAGCCCTACGCGCACGTGCTCTGCCTCGGCCACATCGTCGACGAGAACGGTAAGAAGATGAGCAAGTCCCTCGGCAACGTGATTGATCCGTGGGAGGTTCTCAACACTCGCGGCGCCGACGCGCTTCGCTGGTGGATGTTCTCCCAGGGTTCACCGTGGACGTCGACGCGGGCCAGTCTCGGCGCGATCGACGCGTCGATGCGCGAGACCCTCGCGACGCTCTGGAACACGCTCAGCTTCTTCACGACGTACGCGTCGTTAAATGGCTTTGACCCGGCCGATCCCGATATCCCCGCGCCAGAGAAGCGCGCGGCGATTGACCGGTGGATCCTGTCGCGACTGGAGAGCGTGACCGCCGCCGTCACCCGCGCCCTCGACGGCTACGAACCGTTGGGCGGCACCGACGCGCTGGCGTCACTCATCGATGACCTCTCCAACTGGTACGTGCGGCGTAGCCGTCGTCGCTTCTGGCGCACCGACCCTAACGAACCCAGATCGGACTCACTCGCCGCCCAGGCGACGCTGCTCGAGGTCCTCCAGGGCGTGACGCTACTGCTCGCACCATTCTGCCCATTCGTGAGCGAGCGCCTCTATAGCGAACTGTTTGACGTCGGTGCCAACGACTCAGTGCACCTCGCCGACTGGCCCCGCGCCAACTCCTCCCACCGCAGTGAGGAGCTTGAAGCGTCGATGGAAGTTGCGCGGAGCCTCACGTCGCTCGGACGGGCCGCGCGCGCCGAGGCCGGCGTCAAGGTTCGCCAGCCGCTCGCACGCGCGCTCGTCTTTCTGCCAAGCGG
>JAYVNV010000003.1:0-2425 GCA_043758265.1 Acidimicrobiaceae bacterium | reverse complement strand
AGGGTTGACTATGCATAAGGGAGAAATTATGGGGAGCATTCGTCGCCTCACCACAGTTCTAGGGGCGGCAACGCTGGCGCTAGGTACTTTGACGGTGAGCATCGCAGGGATTGGTTCGGCGGGCGCAGCGCCGAAGTTCAAGGCCTGCGTCGTCACGGACACCGGTGGTATCAACGACAAGTCGTTCAACGCCTCGGCCTTTAAGGGTGCGCTGGACGCCGTCAAGGTGAACTCGAACATCAAGGCGTCGTACTTGTCATCGAATTCAGCCGCTGACTACGTACCGAACATCAACAGCTTCATCAGTCAGAAGTGCAACATCATTATTACCGTCGGCTTCTTGATGGATCAGGCAACGGCGGCGGCCTCCAAGGCCCACCCGACCCAAAAGTTCGCGATTGTGGACGACGCGCCAACAGTGAAGAAAGGCGATCAGTTGCTCTCACTGCAGTACGAGACCGACCAGGCCGGCTTCCTTGGTGGCATGCTCGCCGCTGGAATGACCAAGACCGGCACGGTCGCCACCTATGGTGGCCAGCCGTTCCCGTCAGTCACCTTGTACATGAACGGATTCGTCGCTGGTGTTCGTTACTACGACAAGACCTACGGCACGGCCGTGAAGGCCCTCGGCTGGCTGCCGGCCGCGGGCGCCTGCAACCTCGCCAAGTGCAACGGCACTGGAACCTTCGTCGGAAACTTCGTCGACCAGACCGCCGGTAAGACCGACACCGCGAACTTTTTCGCGCAGGGTGCCGACATTGTCTTCCCGGTCGCTGGATCGGTCGGACTCGGCTCCGTCGCCGCGGCCAAGCAGGCCGGTGTTGGCAAGAGCGTCATGTGGGTGGACAGCAATGGCTGCGTCGCAGACAAGACTGACTGCTCATGGTTCGTCGGTACCGTCGCCAAGGGCGTTGAGCCCTCGGTCAAGGCCGCAATCCTGTCAGCCGCTAACGGCACCTTTCGGCCCGGCACGTACGTCGGCACGTTGAAGAACAACGGCACCGCGCTGGAGTACGGCGGCGTCAGCGTTCCTTCGTCATTGAAGGCGAAAATCGCCACCGCCAGGGCCGGTGTCATCTCGGGACGAATCTCGGTCAACCCGAACAGGTACCCGGCTCCGTAATACGCGAGTCCCGATCGGCTCATCACATCGACAAAGACCCGGGTTTTCTGAACCCGGGTCTTTGTCGTGAGTACGATGAACTCTGATGCGACTCGAACTGCGCGGGATAACCAAACGATTCGACTCGTTCACCGCGAACGATTCCATCAGTATCACCGTCGAGCCAGGTGAGATCCACGCTCTCCTCGGTGAGAACGGCGCTGGAAAATCCACACTGATGAACGTCCTGTTCGGGCTCTTGCATCCCGACGATGGCCTGATCTTCATCGACGGAGTCGAGACGAAATTCGCGAACTCCGGCGAGGCGGTGCGACGCGGGATCGGCATGGTGCATCAGCATTTCATGCTCGTGCCCGTCTTTTCGGTCGCTGAGAACGTCGTCCTGGGCTTCGAACCGACTAAATCCTTTAATCGCGTTGATTATAAGAAAGCGACCGACGATATCCGGCGGGTCTCGCGCGAGTTCAACCTCGAGGTCGATCCCGACGCCATTGTCGAGAACCTTCCCGTTGGTCTGCAACAGCGCGTCGAGATCCTTAAGGCGCTCAGCCACGACGCCGAACTGTTGATTTTGGACGAACCGACGGCGGTCTTGACTCCCCAGGAGATCGACGCCCTAATGGTGATCATGCGATCGCTCGCGGACTCGGGCACGTCAATTCTCTTCATTACGCACAAACTGAAAGAAGTCAAGGCCGTCGCCGACGTCATCACGATCATCCGCCACGGCAAAGTGGTGGGGACGGCGAAACCTACCGACTCCGAGGCCGAGCTGGCGTCGATAATGGTGGGGCGTGACGTCGACCTCACGGTCGAGAAATCAACCTACGCACCCGGGGACGAGGTCCTCGTGATCCGCGACCTCGTCGTGCGCGACGATCGGGGCCTCGTCGCGGTGAACAAGGTCTCGCTTAACGTCCGCGGCGGTGAGATTCTGGCCCTCGCGGGGGTCCAGGGCAATGGTCAGACGGAGCTCGTCGAAGCGATCGCCGGCATGCGCCGCATTGAGTCGGGCACGATTACGTTGCGCGGCCACGACATAACGAACGCGACGCCCCGCGAGACGCTGGACGCCGGTCTTGGTCACATTCCAGAGGACCGCCAACGCGACGGGTTGGTGATGTCGATGTCGGTGGCGGACAATCTCGTACTCAACACACCTCGACGAGCGCCCTTTGCGCGACGGGGTTCGCGCAAGCTAAGTGCCGTCGAGGCCAACGCGCAAAAGTTGGTCAAGGACTTCGACATCCGAACGACCTCGACCAAGGAGCTCATTGGTTCCCTTTCGGGCGGTAATCAACA
>JAYVNV010000002.1:0-7965 GCA_043758265.1 Acidimicrobiaceae bacterium | reverse complement strand
TATCCACGAACGCCCGAGCGCGACGCCGACGTGGCCGAGGTGAACGGCGTGGACTGTTTGATCGAACCGTCGCTGTTCGAGATGTGGCCCGACTACCCGAACTCGACGCCGACCGTGGTCTCGGTGCGAGCGGTCAGCGATTCGCTCGAGGGTGAGGGCCGACCTGGTCACTTCGACGCCGTGGCGAGTGTCGTCGCCAAGCTCTTTGTGGTCACCGGGCCGTGTCGCGCCTATTTCGGGGAGAAGGACTACCAGCAGCTGGCCGTCGTGCGCCAGTTGGTGCGCGACCTCTCCTTCGAGGTCGAGGTCGTAGGGGGTGCGATCGTGCGTGACGACGACGGGCTCGCGTACTCAAGCCGCAACGCGCGACTGACCACGAACGGTCGAGCGCGCGCGTCGGCGCTCTCGCGAGCTGTGCGAGCGGCCGCGGCGACGCCGTTACCGGCGCCTCAGTTGCGCACCCTGATGCTCGACGTGCTGGGAGAACGCGACGTCGAGGTCGTCTACGCGCAGGTCGTCGACCCGGTCACGCTGGCGCCATCGGGTGACGACGAGACGGGAACGGCGCGCGCGATGGTCGCGGCCGTGGTCGACGGAGTTCGATTGATCGACAACGCGTCGGTGACACTGACCAGAGAGGCGCGCTGATGCTGCTGGCCATGGACGTAGGCAACACGGAGACCGTTATTGGCCTCTTTGGCCCCGAGGAACCCGGCTCGCCCGACGCGATGGGCTTCGCGCGCGCCACCGACGAGCGCGGCCTCGCCTTCCACTGGCGAATCTCGTCGATCGCCGAACGCACGCCCGACGAGCACGCGATGGTCCTCACGCAACTGCTCGATCTCGAAGGGCTGGACCTTCGAACAGCCGTCACCGCGATGGCGATCTCATCGTCGGCGCCCTCAATCACCACGCAACTTCGCCGCATGGCGAATCGATGGTTCTCCGCCCTTAACCTCACGGTCATTGGTCCGGGCACCAAGACCGGGATGGCGATTCTCTACGACAACCCCCGCGAGGTCGGCGCCGACCGAATCGCCGACGCCGTGGGCGCCTACGACCTCTACCCCGGCGCGTCCATCGTGGTCGACCTCGGGACGGCGACCGTCTTTGACGTCATCAGCGCCAAGGGCGAGTACCTGGGTGGCGCGATCGCGCCCGGCGTCGCCATCTCCCTCGAAGCGCTCTACGATCAGGCCTCGGCGCTGCGCTCGGTCGAGCTCGTGCGTCCGCGCTCGGTCATCGGTCGTTCGACCGTCGAATCGATCCAGTCCGGCGTCCTCTACGGCTTCGCCGCCCAGGTCGACGGCATGGTTGAGCGAATCCTCGAGGAGCTCGGTGAGGCCACAATCATCGCCACGGGGGGACTGGCGGGACTGATTGCACCCCACACCAAGTGCGTCCAACACGTCGAGCCGTGGCTGACCCTCCACGGATTGCGTATCGTGCACGAGAGGAATCATTCGGGAGACGTATCGTGACATTGCCATACTCATTCGCGCACAACGCCTTCGCGGCGGCGCTGCAGTCGGCCTACGACCATCTAACTGACGGCGAGGAGACCGGCGTCAGCGTGAACGTCGCTGGACGGGTGATGCTGCTGCGCCGTCAGGGAAAGCTGGCGTTCGCGACGATGCGCGACTCCACCGCGGAGATCCAGCTCTTCGCCCTGACCAGCGTGACGGATCAGTTCGAGGAGTTCGCCAAGCTCCATCTCGGTGACTGGGTCGGGGTGAGCGGTGAGGTCGTGCGCACCAAACGGGGCGAGCTCTCAGTGAAGGTCGCTTCCTGGGTCCGTCTCGCCGCCGCCCAGCACAACTTCGGTGACAAGTGGGCCGGCATCACCGACTACGATTTGCGCTATCGCCACCGCGAGGCCGACCTGTGGGCCAACCCCCTCACGCGAACCTCGCTCCAACGGCGCAGCGACGTCGTGCGCTCGGTACGTGAGCGCTGCTGGGCGGCCAACTTCATGGAGGTCGAGACACCGATCTTGAACGCCATCGCGTCCGGGTCCGACGCTCGGCCCTTCAGCACGCATCACAACGCGCTCGATAGTGACTTTTACCTGCGCATCGCGCCCGAACTGTGGCTGAAGCGTCTGGTCGTGGGTGGGTTCGAACGGGTCTTCGAGCTCGGGCGCGTCTTTCGCAACGAGGGCGTGAGCCCGCGTCACAACCCCGAGTTCACGATGCTCGAGATCTACGCCGCCTACTGGGACTACCGCGACATGATGGCCTTCACCGAGGAGCTGACCGCCGGCGTCGCAATGGACGTCCTTGGCACCACCGAAGTCGAGTACCAGGGTCGCCCCTTCTCCTTCGCGACACCGTGGCCCCGTCGAACGATGGCCGAGCTCGCGAGCGAGGGCGTCGGGGAGGAGGTCTCGGTACACACGCCGCGTGAGCATCTCGTCACCCTGCTCGGCGAGCGCGGCGTTGAAGTACACCCCGCTTGGGGCGCGGGCCGCTGTCTCGCCGAGCTGTTCGAGGCCGCCTGTGAGTCGTCGCTGTGGAATCCGATCTTCGTCACGGACTTCCCGGTCGAGATATCGCCGCTCGCTCGGCGTCACCAGGTCGACGCCGACCTGGTGGAGCGTTTCGAGTCCTACGCCGTGGGTCGCGAGCTCTCCAACGGCTTTAGTGAGTTGATTGACCCACTCGATCAGCGTGCCCGATTTGAAGACCAGGCCCGTCTGGCCGCCGAAGGTGAACCCGAGACAATGCACATCGACGAGGACTACCTCAAGGCATTGGAGTGGGGCCTTCCGCCAACGGCCGGCCTCGGGCTCGGCATCGATCGCCTGGCGATGCTGATCGCCGACGAGTCGAACATCCGCGAAGTCATCGCCTTTCCCACGTTGAAGCCGCTCGGGGGCTAGTAGCTCGGCAGGTCCTCGAGCAACGACTCGATGAGCGACGAGAAGCCGGCGCGCAACGCGTCATTGGCTACGACATCGAGCGCGACGTGGGCCTTGGCGAGGTACTCCTGGGCCGCGACAATCGTGCGCTCGATGCCGTCGGTCGCGACGACGAGCTTGCGGGCCCGCTCGCGGTCCGCGTCGCCGAGTGCGGCGCCGAGCAGGCTGCGCAGCTCCTCACCGACGTTGGGGTCCGCCAAGGCGTAGAGAGTCGGAAGGTTGTAGATGCCCTCGGCGAGGTCTTGGCCGGCCGGCTTGCCGAGCTGATTGTTTGTTGCGATGACGTCGAGGATGTCGTCGCGTAGCTGATAAATCATCCCGAAGCAGCGACCGAACTCGGTCAGCGCGTCACGCTCGTCGTTGGGCAGTTTCGCCGTGAGCGCCCCGACGCGACAGCTCGACGACATCAGGGAGCCGGTCTTGCCCTCAATCGCCTCGAAGTAGTCGGTCTCGGTGCGATTGACGCTGAAAGCGGTGCGGACCTCGGAGACCTGGCCGCGAGTCAGCGAGGCCAGTGTGTGCGCGAGCAGTGCCGCGATCTCGGTGCCAAGATCGGCGGCGATGGCGGCTGAGCGGGCCATCAGGTAGTCGCCGGCGACGATCGCGATCAGGTTGCCGTAACGCGCGTTGACGCTGTCAACGTTGCGGCGAACCTCGGCCTCGTCCATCACGTCGTCGTGGTAGAGCGACGCCAAATGCATGAGTTCGAGCGCGACGCCACCCAAAAGGTCGTCCTGCGTGGCCACGCGGCCCCCGCCGGTCGCCGACGCTAGGGCCAGCAAGGGCCGGAGACGCTTTCCGCCCGCGTAGATCAGGTGGGTGGTGACCGAATCCAGAAACGGGTCACCGACGATCACCGATTCAGCGAGTAGGGACTCCAACCTCGTTAAATCCGCCTCCACCGAAGCCAACTGCAATCTTTCGTGCGCGTTCACGCCCGTAGCCTAGATGGGCGTGAACTAACTGGTCCGAGGGGTGGGGTTCAACTAGGACAGTCCACCGGTACACTGCTATTTATTGCCGCACAAAGGATGACACTTGTTCGAACGATTTACTGACCGTGCCCGCCGAGTCCTCGTACTCGCTCAGGAAGAAGCACGCGACCTCAACCACGCCTTCATTGGTACTGAGCACATCTTGCTCGGGCTGATCCGCGAGGGCGAGGGTGTCGCGGCCAAGGCGCTCGACGCCCTAGGGGTGACCTTCGACGTCGTACGCGAAAAGGTCGAAGAGGCCATCGGGGCCAATACGAACCCGTCGCCCGGTTCACCGCCATTCACGCCCCGGGCCAAAAAGGTCCTGGAGCTTTCCCTTCGAGAGGCCCTCCAGCTCGGTCACTCGTACATTGGCACCGAGCACATGCTGCTCGGCTTGGTTCGCGAGGGCGACGGCGTCGCCGCCCAGGTGCTCTCGGACCTCGGGGCCGACATGGCCCGCGTCCGCACGCAGGTCATCCAGATGATGTCCGGCCAAGCCGGCAAAGATGCCGGCGCTCAGGGCTCGAGCGGTGGCCAGAAGGGCGACCCCGAGGGTGCTGGTGGCTCGGCGGTCCTCGACCAGTTCGGTCGCAACCTCACTCAGTTCGCTCGCGAGGGCAAGCTCGACCCGCTCGTCGGGCGCGAGAAGGAAGTCGAGCGCGTGATGCAGGTCCTGTCACGGCGTACGAAGAACAACCCCGTCCTCATTGGAGAGCCGGGCGTTGGCAAAACGGCGATCGTCGAGGGACTCGCGCAGAAAATCGTCGCGAACCAGGTACCGGTCACCCTCGCCGACAAGCAGCTCTACACCCTCGACCTCGGCGCCTTGGTCGCCGGCAGCCGCTACCGCGGTGACTTCGAGGAGCGCTTGAAGAAGGTCTTGAAGGAGATCCGCACCCGCGGCGACATCATCTTGTTCATCGACGAGATCCACACGCTCGTCGGTGCGGGCGCCGCCGAGGGCGCAATTGACGCCGCGTCAATCCTGAAGCCGATGCTCGCGCGCGGTGAGCTCCAGACCATCGGCGCCACGACGATTGATGAGTACCGCAAGCACATCGAAAAAGACGCCGCCCTCGAGCGACGCTTTCAGCCGGTGAAGGTCGAGCAGCCCTCGGTCGCTATGACGATCGACATCTTGAAGGGCCTGCGCGAGGTCTACGAAGAGTTTCACGCCGTCAAGATCACCGACCAAGCTCTCATCGCCGCGGCGAACCTGTCCGACCGGTACATCTCGGACCGTTTTCTGCCCGACAAGGCGATCGACCTCATCGACGAGGCCGGCAGTCGCCTGCGAATCCGACGCATGGACGCCCCACCGGCGGCCAAGCGCTTCGACGAGGACATCGCGCGGGTTCGTGCTGACAAGGAGTCGGCCATGGAGAGTGGCGCGCTCGAGCAGGCTAAGGCCCTCGAGGAGCAAGAGCGTGACTTGATCGCCAAGCGCGACCAGCTCGAGGTGACCATGAATGCCTCTGGTGGGCTCGCCTTCGATCTGGTTGACGAGGACACCATCGCCGAAGTGCTCGCGGTATGGACCGGCATCCCGGTCTACCGACTCACCGAGGAGGAGACGTCCAAGCTCTTGCGCATGGAGGACGAACTCCACAAGCGCATCATTGGCCAAGACGAAGCCGTCATCTCCATCAGTCGTGCGATTCGGCGCACGCGCGCTGGCCTGAAGGACCCGAAGCGTCCCGGCGGGTCGTTCATCTTTCTCGGTCCGACTGGCGTCGGCAAGACCGAACTCGCCAAGACACTCGCCGAGTTCCTCTTCGACGACGAGGACGCCTTGATTCAGCTCGACATGTCTGAGTACATGGAGAAGCACTCGGTCAGTCGACTCATTGGTTCGCCCCCCGGCTACGTCGGCTACGACGAGGGTGGTCAGTTGACCGAAGCCGTTCGGCGCAAGCCGTTCTCGGTGGTCCTGTTCGACGAGGTCGAAAAGGCCCACCCTGACGTCTTCAACACCCTGCTGCAGATCCTTGAGGACGGTCGTCTGACCGACGCGCAGGGTCGCGCCGTCGACTTCAAGAACACGATCCTCATCATGACTTCCAACCTCGGCACGGCTGACCTAAGAAAGGCCGCCATTGGCTTTGGCAAGGTGTCGGACGTGGCTGACCACGAGCGAATGAAGGAGAAGGTCCACCAGGCGCTCAAGGCCCACTTCCGCCCGGAGTTCCTCAACCGGATCGACGACACGATTGTCTTCCACGAACTGACCAAGGATGAGGTCGTCTTGATTACCGACCTCTTCATCACGAGGTTGCGCGACCAGCTAGCGGTACAGGGACTCGGTCTCGAGCTCTCGGCCGGTGCGCAGGGCTTCCTCGCCGACAAGGGGTACGACCCCGAACTCGGCGCGCGACCACTTCGTCGTGCCGTGCAGCAGTACGTTGAGGACGCGCTCAGTGAAAAGATCCTCTTCAAGGAGTTCCGCGCCGGTCAGACCATCGTCGGCGACATCGCTGAGGGTCCCGATGGTCCGTACTTGACCTTCGAAGGCGTCGAGGGCCTCCCGCCCTCGGTCGACTTTGAGGATCTCTCCGACAACGCCTAGACGTCACAGCACGCTCGTAGCCTCGCCAAGGTGAAGGTGCACTCGGTCCACGTCTGTCGAGAATGTGGCACCACGTCACCACGATGGACCGGGCGGTGCTCGGGGTGTGGTGCGTGGAACTCACTCGACGAACAACGCCAGGGAGTCAAGACACGGGCCTCCCCGCTCACGACCACCTCACTGTGCGACGTCGACGACGTTGGCGCGACCGTGCACTCAACGGGGGTTGGCGAACTCGACCGCGTCCTCGGTGGCGGTTTCATCGCCGGTTCGACCACGCTGCTCTTTGGCGAACCGGGCGTCGGCAAGTCCACGCTGGCGTTAATGGCGCTGCGAACCCTCGCCGATAATGGCACGTCGGTCCTGCTCATTGCGGTCGAGGAGTCGGTCGCGCAGGTCGCCCAACGGGCCCGACGACTCGGCAAAGTACCGCGCGGTCTCGACGTCTGTGCGACCACGAGCCTCGACGTCGCCGAGCAGCTGCTGCGTGAACGACGACCGACTTTGTGTGTGATCGATTCAATCTCGGCGATGAGTGACGACGCCGTGTCCAGCGTCGCCGGATCCGTGCCCCAGGTGCGATCCGTCGCCGAGCGGCTCTGCGCCGTGGCCAAGTCGACGGGCACGGCGATGCTGATTGTCGGTCACGTCACGAAGGACGGCGAACTGGCCGGACCGCGTGCGCTCGAACATCTCGTCGATACGGTCGTTCGGATCGAAGGCGACCGCAACGGATCGCTGCGGCTCTTGCGGGCGCTCAAGCACCGCTTCGGCCCTACTGGCGAGGTGGGACTCCTCGAGATGGTGCCCGAGGGCCTTCGAGAGATGCCCGACGCGACGGTGCTGCGCGGTCCCGCGCTCGACGTCCCCGGCGTTGTCTTCACCGTCACCAATGACGGATCGCGATCCTTCCTCATTGAGATGCAGGCTCTTCTCTCCACCAGTTCCGGATCGCCGCGGCGCCTCGCCCACCAAGTCTCCGCCCAGCGCCTCGCGCTGCTCCTCGCCGTGCTCGAGTCTCGATGCGGCGTGAACACCAGCCAGGTCGACGTCTTCGCCGCCACGGCCGGGGGACTGCCCGCGAACGAACCCGGTGTCGACGTCGCACTCGCACTCGCGGTCGCCTCGGCGGCGCTGGCTTTTTCGGTGCCGCGCACGCTCGCCGCGTTGGGTGAAGTCGGTTTGGCCGGTGAGCTTCGCGCGGTCAGCGGACTGAGTCGTCGGGTGCGCGAGGCTCAGCGCCTCGGCGCGACGGTCGTGATCGTGCCCACGCAGGGCGAACTCGATGAGATCGCGGGGGTCAAAATATTTCGGTGCAGCTCGTTGAGCGAGGCCATTGCGGTGGCGCAACTCGAACGGTAGGGTCGAACCTCCTATGACGAACGCGACCCCTACACTGGGGTTCGGCGCCTCGACACCTCACCGGCCCGGTGATACCGTTTCGCCAATGGTTTGATGTCGGCGTGCCGTTCACTGGGCTCGTTCGTTGGACCGGTAGTACC
>JAYVNV010000001.1:0-7967 GCA_043758265.1 Acidimicrobiaceae bacterium | reverse complement strand
CGCCATTGATGGCCGAGCTCGGCGTTGAGCACCTGGCCGCCAATCGCCTCGAGATCGTGGACGAGCGGCTGACGGGTCGCCTGCTCGGTGAGGTCCTCGATCGTGCGGGCAAGGCGAGGGCGTTGGAGCGCTTCGCCAGGGAGGTGGGCGTGCCCCTCGAACAGACGGTCGCCGTTGGTGACGGAGCGAACGACATCGACATGCTGTCGGTCGCGGGCCTCGGCATCGCCTTCAACGCCAAGCCCCTCGTGCAAGAGCACGCCGACACGGCGCTCTCGGTGCCGTACCTCGATGCCGTGCTGTACTTCCTCGGCATCAGTCGCGAGGAGATCGAGACGCAGTAGTGGTTTGAATCGCCCGCCCGCAAAGGTGAAAAAGCGCTGTACCATCGCCTTACTCGGTAGTAGGGTCCTTCCGAGTAGGAAAATGGGGGGAAGCGTGAAGGTTCGAATTGACCCTGCGATCTGTCAGGGGCATGGTCGTTGTTTCTCGATTGCGCCGGGCATCTTTGACTTCGACGATCTGGGGAGCGGTGTCGTGATCGGCGACGGTACTTTAGGTGAGGACACGATTGCCCTAGCGCGACTGGCGCAGGCCAACTGCCCCGAACACGCCATCTTCGTCGAGGAGTAGACGTGAACGAGAAGCCACCCGTCCAAGATTTCGCCACCGACTGGGACCACTCCGACGAGCAGTGGGTTGCCAACCCCTACCCGATCTGGGACGACCTGCGCCAGCGCTGTCCGGTCTCGCACACCGAACGCTACGGCGGCGGCTGGTTCCCGACCACGCACGCTGGCGTGTCCTCAATCGCGAAGGACACCGAGAACTTCACCAGCCGCACGGTCGTCATTGGCAACGGGCGCCCAACCGAGTTGGACCTGCCAGCGCCGATCGGTGTCGCTCCGCCCATCACGTCGGACCCACCCTTTCACGCAATGGCGCGTCGACTCATCCTGCCGGCCTTCGCCCCCGGTCCAGTCAACGCCCTCGAACCAATGATTCGCGAACTGTGCTCGAGCCTGCTCGACGGGCTCGACGGCCAGCCGGTTATCAACGCGGGCACCAGTTACGCGCAGTACATCCCGCCGGGCGTGATCAAGGGCATGCTCGGCTTCCCCGAGGATGACACCGAAAAGTTCCTCGAGATGGTCCACATCATCATGGAGGGCATCGACCACCCGGAAGCCGAGCGGAAAGAGGAGTTCTTGCCAGTCGAGCAGTACTTCACCGCGCAGCTCGAAGACCACATGGACTTCCCCCGCGACGATCTCACGAACTACCTGTTGAACGCGGAGCTCGACGGGCAGAACTTGTCACTCGAGCACGTCTTTGGCACGATGGTGCTGATTCTCGTGGCGGGCATCGATACCACGTGGTCGGCTATCGGCGCGGCGATCTGGCACCTGGCGAAGCACCCCGAAGACCTGGCGCGTCTGGTCAACGAACCAGACCTCATGCCAGTTGCGATCGAGGAGTTCCTTCGCTTCTACGCCCCGGTCACGATGGCGCGACTGGTCAAGCACGACATGGAGTACTTGGGCTGCCCGATGAAGCAGGACGACTGGATCCTGTTGGGCTTCCCGGCCGCCAACCGAGACCCGGTGGCCTTCAAGGACGCCGACCAGTTCATCATTGACCGCGCGGAGAATCGCCACGTGGCCTTCGGGCTGGGCATTCATCGATGCGTCGGATCGAATTTGGCCCGGTTAGAGCTTCGTGTCGCCCTCGAAGAGTTCATACGGCGCTTCCCACGATTTGAACTGGCCGAGCCCGAGGCGGTGACCTGGGCCGCGGGACAGATCCGCGGGCCGAGGAACCTGCCGATTCGAGTCGTAATCTAGGGACGCGCCGTCGGGTCGTGCGAGTCAGGGGGAGTCATCGATGACGAGCAAGAAGCCGGTCGAGGACTTCGCCACCGACTGGGACCACACTGACCCGCAGTGGGTCAACGAGCCCTACCCAATCTGGGCGGACCTGCGCGAGCGTTGCCCGGTGGCGCACACCGATCGCTACGGTGGCGCGTGGTTCCCTTCGACGCACGCCGGCGTCTGCGCCGTGGCGAACGACACGCAGCACTTCACCAGTCGCTCCGTGATCGTCAACAACGGGCGCCCCGGCGAGGACGCGCCGCCCTCGCCCATCGGAGTGGTTCCGCCGATCTCCTCCGATCCGCCATTCCACCAGAGCGCGCGCCGACTGCTGCTCCCGGCGTTCGCGCCCGGCCCGATCAACGCTCGCGAGCCCCTCGTGCGAGAACTGTGCAACACGCTCCTTGACCGCGTGGCCGGTCGTGAGGTCGTGAACGGCGGTACCGAGTACGCGCAGTCCATCCCGTCCTCCGTGATTCGCCAGATGCTCGGGTTCCCGGAGAGAGACGAAGAGCGTTTCGCCGAATTCGTGCACGTCTCGGTGGGCAGCGTCGACCTCGCGACCGACGAGCGCATGGCGTTGTTCGCCCCCTTCCAGGAGTACCTCACCCGTCAGATCGAGGACCACCAGGCCAGTCCCCGAGACGACCTCACGAGTTTCCTCCTGCAGGCTGAGATTGGGGGGCGCAAGCTGGCGATCGAGCACGTCTTTGGCACGGTCATCCTCATTCTCATCGCCGGCACGGACACGACGTGGTCGGCCATTGGCTCGGCCCTGTGGCACCTGGCGAAGAACCCCGATGACCTGGCGCGACTGGTCAACGAACCAGACCTCATGGCGCTGGCGGTCGAGGAGTTCCTTCGCTTCTACGCCCCGGTCACGATGGCGCGACTGGTGAAGCACGACATGGAGTACCTGGGCTGTCCGATGAAGGAGTACGACTGGCTGCTGCTGGGCTTCCCGGCCGCCAACCGTGACCCCGCGGCGTTCAAGGACGCCGACACCTTCATCATCGATCGCGCGGAGAATCGTCACCTAGCCTTCGGTCTGGGGATCCACCGGTGCATTGGTTCGAACCTGGCGCGACTCGAGCTGCGCGTCGCGCTCGAGGAGTTCATTGGGCGCTACCCGCGCTTTCAACTGGCCGATCCCGAGGCCGTCACCTGGTCGCCGGGACAGATACGCGGGCCGCGACACCTTCCGCTGCGGGTGTCGCCTAGTTAGAGTCCCAGGTCGGTCGTGCCCGTGCGCCACAGATCGGCCATCCAGGCCTCGATCTCGTCGGGGTTGCGCGGCAGCGCCGCTGAAAGGTTTCTCGAGCCGGTCGCCGTGACCAAAATGTCATCCTCGATGCGCACGCCAATGCCCCGGTACTCCTCGGGCACGGTGAGGTCATTGAGCTGGAAGTACAGGCCCGGTTCGACGGTGAGGACGTAGCCCTCGTAAAGCGCGCCGCCGTGGTACGTCTCATCGCGAGCGTTGTCGCAGTCGTGGACGTCGAGTCCCAGCATGTGACTCGTCCCGTGGAGTGTGTAGCGGCGATGCAACTGACGATCACTGCGTAACGCGATCGCGGGCTCCTCTTGCAAGATGCCCAGTTCGTAGAGTCCGTCCGCCAGCACCGCCATGGCGGCGTCGTGGGGTGCCTTGAAGGGCGCCCCCGGTTTGACGGCGTCGATGCCGGCGCGTTGGGCGCCCAGCACGAGCTCGTAGATTCGACGCTGCGCCGGTGAGAAGGTGCCGTTGATCGGCATCGTGCGCGTGACGTCAGCGGTGTAGAGGTTGTGGCACTCGACCCCGGCGTCGAGCAGGAGTAGGTCGCCACGACGCACCTGCCCGCTGTTGCGCGTCCAGTGCAGGACTGTCGCGTCCGCGCCACTGGCGCAAATCGTGTCGTAGCCGACGTCGTTGCCCTCGACGCGAGCGCGCAGGTTAAAGACGCCCTCGATGACCCGTTCGCCACGACCCTCGGCCGCCGGCAGTGCGCGCACCACGTCCTCGAATCCCTTCACGGTGAAGTCAATGGCCAACTGGAGTTGGGCGACTTCGAAGGCGTCCTTCACGAGGCGCATCTCGCCGAGTGCGCTGGCCAGTCGCTGATCGTCCTTGAACGGTTCGATCTGCGCGTCAATCCCCGCGTCGATGCCGCGCACCGTCACCACCTCAGTCACCTGCATGGCGACGAGGTCCTTGTCGAGCTCCTCCAACGCCGCGGTGTCAATGGCGTAGTAGTGAGCGGCCTCGGTGACGCCGCGTCGCGGCCCGACCCAGAGCTCGCCGTAGCGCGCGTCGGTGAAGAACTCGTGGGTCGACTGGTCGCGGCGCTCGGGGATGTAGAGCGTGGCGTGCGGGCCGTTCTCGCCGGGGGTGATCACGAGCACGGCGTCGGGCTCGGTGCATCCCGTGAGGTAGAAGAAGTCGGTGCCGGCGCGAAAGCGATAGTCCGTGTCGTTCGCGCGGACCTTGTAGTTGCCGGTCGCAATGACGAGCGTCTGGCCCGCGAACTGCTCGGCGAGACGCGCGCGACGGGCGGCACTGAATGTTGCGGCCGGGTGTACGTCGACCTCGGGTGAAGCGGCCGCCCAGTTGCCGGTCATGTACTCGACCAGGGCGCGCGGCACCGCTGGTCGATGGTTGCCCGTCCAAATCCAGTGCTCGGAGATGGGGTTATCGGCGGAGACGTCCGGTTCGGGGATTGGAGGCATGATCGTGCTCATGAGCGAAGAATACCGCGCTGGTGCACGCTCGCCATATGCTCCGCGTATGGATATCAACGTGCATCAGGAGGAATCCGTCGCCGTCATCACCTGGAATGACGGGGAGAACCGTGTAAATCTCGATTCGCTCGCGCGTCTGAACGCCATCCTCGACGAACTTTGTGACCTCGAGGGTCCCCTCGCCGTCGTCCTGACGGGTCAGGGCAAGTTTTTCTGCAACGGCCTCGATCTCGAGCGCTTTGGTGACAAGCGCGACGAGTTCACCGCGACATTGCACGAGCTCGAACGCACGATTGGGCGGCTCCTCGTTTTTCCGGCCTACAGCGTCGCGGCGCTCAACGGACACACGTTCGCGGGCGGCGCGCTGATCTCGTGCGCGTTCGATTACCGCGTCATGCGAGAGGACCGCGGCTACTGGTGCATGAACGAAGCCGAGATCGGACTGGCGCTCGACGAACGGCTCTGGTCGATCCTCGTCAATCGATTGCCACGCGCCAGCGCCATTGTCGCCGCCACGACGGCCCGTCGTTTCTCGGGGCCCGACGCCGTTCACTTTGGCATCATTGAGGCCGTGGCGAGCGACGCGGAACTCCTCACGCACGCAGTAGCGGTCGCTCAGTCGCTGGCCTCGCTCAATCGAAAGACCCTCGCCGAGCACAAGTGGTTGGCGCACGGTCACGAGGCCGAGTTCCTCGGTTTCTCGCGCTAGTTCGCGCGATCCAGAAGTGCTGCGCTTGTTCGAATGTTGTGCAACAGCCCATCGTTGGCGGTGAGGCACTCGCTAACGTGGGAAGCGTGAACCTGGGTGTCTATCGAAGTTGTTCATTCAAGGAGAAGCGTGACGTGCTCGATGCCTTCTGGCGTCGCACCTCGAACGCGTCACCGCGCATTATGGTCGCGGCGTTGCAGTACGGGTTCTGGGCCGTGATCTGCTTGGGGGTCGTGGTGGCGGAGATCGCCCTCATTCTCGCCGTGTTGATCGCCCGGGGATCGATCGTGGTGTGGCCGTCAGCGCTCGTGGAGTTGTTGGTCGTACTCTCCACGGGGTGGTCGGTCGTTCGCTATCGGAACCTCAAGGTCCTCGCCGCGACGTAACGCTGGGAGGCGTTTCCCTAGTGCTTCGAGGTTCGTCCGACGAGATGCCACGTCGAGGGCAAGGCGAGCCCGGCAACGCCGGCCTTGATGAGTTCGCCCCACACGAAGGGTGTCAGCCCGAGCGAGATCGCCACGGACGCTGAAACGTGCAGATCGAACTTCAACCAGGTGACGCCGAAGAGGAAGATAATGACCTCGGCGAGCACCATCGATAGCCCAGCGCGCGCCACGGTGCGGTCGCGGCCCAACGAAGCGAGCCACCCAAGCACCGCGCCCGCGATAATGAAGCCGAGCAGGTACCCGAAGGTAGCGCTCGGGTAGCCGTGCGCGTGGTGCGCGAACCAGGGGACCCCGCCGACCCCGGCGGCGACGTAGAGGACCATGGCCGCTCCGGCGCGGCGCCACCCAAGCGCCGAGCCGGCGAGCAGGACACCCAGGGTCTGACCAGTCACTGGCACGGGCGTGAAGCCGAGCGGGATCGAGATCTGCGCGAGCAGACCGACGAGCGCGGCGGCGCCCACCACGAGTAGCGCGTCGGCGACGAGCGACGTCGCGAGAAGGTCGCCAAGGACGCGGCGGTGACGCGGAAGTGCGATGGTGGACATGGAGACTCCTCGACTGACGTTGGGCCACTCTACGCCAGCGCTACGCCGCGCCCGCGCAACTAACGAGTAACGGCTAAATCCAGCCTTGGTCGTGGCCGATCTGCTCGACGTCGCCAATGCGAAGTCCCGTGCGGTGCTGGAGGGTGCGAATCAGTCCGCCCGCTTCGTAGAGCGACTCGTGAGTGCCGGTGTCGAGCCAGGTCGTCGCACGCGACAGCACCTCGACGCGCAACTCACCGCGCGCCAGGTAGGCGTTGTTGAGGGCGGTGATCTCCAACTCGCCGCGCTCGCTCGGCTTCAGCTGGCGCGCCAATTGCGAGGCCCGCTCGTCGTAGAAATAGATGCCCGGCACCGCGTAGGTGCTCTTGGGATTGGCCGGCTTCTCCTCAATCGAGAGCACGGAGCCGTGCTCGTCGAACTCAACGACGCCGTAGGCCGAAGGATCGCTCACCTGATAGGCGAAGATCAACGCGCCCTCGACCTGCGTGTTCTCCCGCAGGTGCGTCCCGAGGCCCGGACCGTAGAAGAGGTTGTCACCGAGGATCAACGCGCAGCGTCCACCGTTGAGGAACTCCTCACCGAGCAGCAACGCTTGGGCCAGTCCGTTGGGCTGGTCCTGGACGACGTAGGAGATCGCAAGTCCCAACTGGGAACCGTCACCGAGCAATCGACGAAAGGCCTCCTGGTCGTGGGGCGTCGTGATGAGAAGAATTTCACGAAGTCCGGTCAGCATGAGAGTACTGAGCGGGTAGTAAATCATTGGCTTGTCGTAGATCGGCAGCAGTTGTTTCGACACCGCGCGAGTGATTGGATAGAGGCGCGTACCGCTGCCTCCAGCCAGAATGATTCCTTTCACTCCATTAGTATAGATTCCCGCTAACCCTTTTCTAAAGGCCGAGGTATCGCCATGCGTGTAGTGATCACTGGTGCAGCCGGCTTCATCGGCTCACGCTTTAGCGAGCTGTTTCTCGCCCAAGCCGAGCGGCTCGACTACGACGAGATCGTGTTGCTCGACGCGCTGACGTACTCGGGCCGTCGCGAGAACATGAACGACGTGCTGCGCGACTCGCGGGTGCACTTCGTCGAGGGGTCGATCGGTGACGCCGAGGTGACCGACGACGTCCTGCGTGGCGCACACGCCGTTGTCCACCTGGCCGCGGAGAGCCACGTCGACCGTTCAATCGCCGGCGCACGGACCTTCTTCGAAACGAACGTGATGGGCACGCAACAGCTGCTCGAGAGTGCGCGGCGCGGCGGTGTCGAGCGATTCGTTCACGTGTCGACCGATGAAGTGTACGGATCAATCAGCGAGGGATCGTGGCTCGAGGACCACGTGCTCGAGCCAAACTCGCCCTACTCGTCGAGCAAGGCCGCCTCGGACTTGGCCGCGCTCGCGTACCACCGGACCTTTGGGCTCAGTGTCATGGTGACGCGATGCTCGAACAACTACGGGCCGCGCCAGTTTCCCGAGAAGATGATTCCGCTCTTCGTCACCAACCTCTTCGACGCCGCGAAGGTGCCCCTCTACGGCGACGGTCTCAACATCCGCGACTGGCTCCACGTCGACGACCACTGCCGTGGCCTGCTTCGCGTCCTCGAGAGTGGGCGCGCCGGCGAGATCTACAACATCGGCGGGGGTACCGAACTGACCAACCGCGACCTGACGGGGCGACTCCTC